>BQJS01000167.1 GCA_021604825.1 Phycisphaerae bacterium
GTCGGACCAGTGACAATCAGCACCGCCCCCAGCAGCGCCGCCAATGGCCAACTCAAGCCCAACACCCAATGACCAGCCACCAAACTAACCAACCACGAAATCGACCCACCAATCACAATCAAGCGCCAAAGATCGCCACCAACGTTCTTAAGCTCCGAAAGTCGAAGCGTCAGGCCCCCTTCATAAAGAATCAGCGCAACAGCCATCGAAACCGCCGGCAAGAGCAACTCACCAAAGAGCCGATCCGGATCAACCCATCCAAGCCAAGGCCCGACCCCAAACCCAACCGCCAGCAAAAGCAAAATAGAAGGCAACCCCAAACGCCAAGCCACCCACTGCGCAAGCACGCCAGCCACAAGAATCAAAGTCAAACCAACAAGAACGGACGGATGCAAATCATTGCTCCCAGGAACCAATCAAATCGCGATCAACTTGAGGGTTAAAGGTTAGACGATCGGATGAAGGGCGTCGAGTACGCAAGACCGATACTTATTACCGAGCCTCATTGACTATTCCGATGCGCATTCATCAGCTAGCTCGTCGCAAAATTCTCCAACGCCGCAGGGATTCACATCCACGACGCATACATTGTTCACGCAGGTTTCGAAGCCATTGCAGAACTCACCGTCCGCACAGTTCGCATCTTCTACACAATCAACACACTCACCATTGTCCGGATTGCAGAATTGGTCGGCACAATCAATCGGCGTATGCGTGCACTCGGCAATTCTGTTCCCAAGACACGCGTCCACCGTACACGGATCGCCATCGTCGCAGGGGTCGAATATGCAAGGAGGGTCGCATCCGGCGACTGTAATCGTCAGCGCAGTCGCCAGAGGTTTGCTAGCGAGTTTGGTCCGGATTCGACGTG
This sequence comes from Phycisphaerae bacterium, assembly GCA_021604825.1. The sequence continues at coordinate 872 of BQJS01000167.1, forward strand.
CTACGTTCCTGAATATCATCGCACCCATCTCCTTCCTGTACTTGTATCATCGCTCGCCCCGTTCAAGCTCGTTCGACTCACTCGAAATTCTACCCGCCCCAAGGTTCTTGGAAACGACTATGTTTTGTATCCGGCATACTTGCGGTCAGCCCAGCCACAGTATTTCTGCTCGAGTGTGCACGTCAGTCACGGATCAATCAGTCATAATCCGATTTGTAAGTATTCGCATCCTCATCGAGCGCCTGGTTGACGTAGTCACTTTGGCGACTACGTTTGGTTGACTTTCTACTCTCAGAGGAAACGATGATCGTGCCGACAAGATGGCTTCAATTGGTTCTGGTAATTACCCTCTCGGTTGGGACCGGCTGTGTTTCGTCACCTACGCGATTTGATAATCGTGCGATTGCAGTCGACGATCTTTCTCGCGTGACGACGGTCGCGCCTTTTCCGCGCGGTTTGGCGATGGTCGATGGCGAATTGTACGTGCTTTGTCGCGGACGGGTGCGTGGTGCGGGCGGGGTGTCGGCTGCGGTTGACGATCAAGCTGGTACGATTTACGCCGTCGATCCGGATGTGTCTGAGCCAATCACGCGAAATACTTTGAGCGATGCGGTGCGGAGTAACGGGCGCGTCGTCGCATTACCAACCGATCCACCCTTTGCACTCTGGGATCGCACGGCCACCCCGCCCGAATCCGATCGACTCACCGATCGCCCCTATTGCACACTTCGCTACCACGCACCGACCAGCAGCTTTTACGTATGCGCTTTTTCTGGCATCGACCAACCCAAAAAACCCGGTGACGTGTCATTCAGCAAGAATCTCACCGATGCGTTGATTCGATACGACCTGCGAACGCGGCGATGGTATGACGTCGAGCGTCACGACATCGCAGCCGGCGGAAGTTATCCGCATCACAATACACCCACGAGCGACCCGCCCCACGGCTGGCTTAACGGGCCGGACAACTGCCTGCCGGTCGGGCGATGGCTTTACGCGGTTGCAAAAGACAACGACTGCCTCGTTCGCTACGACCTAGCGCCGCTGGAGAAAGACCCGCTGGCTGGCCCGCCGCAAAGTGAACGCATCCTTGGCGCGGACATCGTCATCAAAGGGAAGGGATTGCAGCAGCACTACGGTCACAGCGCGCTGGCGCAACATGGCGATTGGCTTTACATCGCGTGTCGCACTTCGTCGGTGATTTTTCGAATTCCGCTCGACGGCGACGGAAATCCGATACAACCAATCGTTGGAGAATTGGTCGCGAAGTTTCAACCCTACGATCCAAAGACGAGCAAGTCGGCCAACATCACCGACATGGATTTCGACGATCGCGGCAACCTCTATGTCGTATCTGCCCAGCCGTCGCGCATTTATCGATTCAAGCCCAACTCAGGAAGAATATTCAACGGCGAGACGTCCGAAGCGTGGGCCGACCTCGCGAAACTAACCAACAACCCGAAGATGAAGAGCGAAAACCTACTCGTCGACGGCAACCGCCTGTTCGTCACGTCGGGCGACGGCTATGGCTATCAGAAGGGCGCGCACGGAACCGTCTATCGACTAGACATTGCAGGCCAATAATGCCACGTTGTGGCACCTTTAGATGAGTCAGCGGTAGTGGACCACGAATCTCAACTCGCGTGCGCTGGCAGAATCGTCCCGCTGACTTCGCCGAAGCCGATCTTGAAGTTGGGCGCGTTGCATACGCCGGACATGCGAACGGTGTCTCCGTCGGCGAGGAATTTGCGTTCTTCGCCGGTTGGGAGCTTGAGTGGCTTGGTGCCCTTCCAGCAGATTTCCATCAGGCTGCCGTATGAGTCGGGCGTTGGGCCCGAAACGGTGCCCGATCCGTAAAGATCGCCCGGGGCGACGTTCGTGCCGTTGCTGGTTTGATGCACCAACTGCTGCATGATCGTCCAGTACATATATTTGAAGTTGGTTCGGCAGATCGTCATTTCCTCTTCCATCTTCGCCGAACTCAATTCCACCTGAAGGTCAATGTCCAAGCCCCAATCGCCATCGACACGAAGGTACGGCAGGACGTCCGGCTCCTGCACGGGTTGCGGTACGCGGAACGGTTCGAGGGCGTCGAGCGGAACGACCCACGGACTCACGCTGGTGGCGAAAGATTTTCCGAGGAACGGACCGAGCGGAACGTACTCCCACTTTTGAATGTCACGGGCGCTCCAGTCATTGACGATGCCCATCCCGAAAACATTGTCAGCCACTTTCGACGCGGGGATCGGCGCGCCCAATTCGTTGGCTGGCCCAGTGTAGAACCCCATCTCCAACTCGATGTCGAGCAATCGGCATGGCCCGAAGGACGGTGCATCCGCATCGTCGGCTTTGGTTTGTCCGCACGGTCGCACGATGTCCGTACCGCTCACCACCACGGAACTGCTGCGGCCGTTGTACCCGATGGGGATATGCACCCAGTTCGGCAAGAGCGGATTCGACGGATCGCGAAACATCGAACCAATGTTGGTGGCATGTTCTTTGGACGAATAAAAATCGACGAAGTTACCAACCCGCGTCGGCATGTGCATCTTTGAACGGCCGATGGACACCATTGCTTTGGCTTGCAGGTCGGCGTTATCGCGAAGGGCACGGTCGGGCGCGACGACGTCATCGCACGAATCGGTCGCACTATCGGCGAGAAGAAGCGACACAAGCCGGCGCCGAACCGATCGCCACGCATCCTGCCCCATCGCCATGAAATCATTTAACGCATCGCGAGCGAAGACGTTCTCTTCTGCGACAAGCGTATCCGCGAAGAGCCCCTCGTCGTGTAGCACGGAAAGATCCACAGCAAAGAATCCAATTTTCGCGCAAACGCGCGGGCTCGAACCACCGTGACTGAATACACCGTACGGGAGATTTTGAATGGGGGAACCGCTACCGTCGGCGCCTTCCACCCAGGATGTCGCCGTCGAATCTTTTGAAAAAACCATGTCGAATTAACCTTTGTTTATTGCATCAAATCGCGATGACGTGTGCCACTGCTCTGTGAGCCGTGTTTCGCGCGCTTGGTTTTGAAAATTCGGCACTGCTCACAGAGCAGTGGCACTTCTGCAGATATCGCAATTACAAAATCAAACCAGGTGCCCCACCCTTCAGGGTGGGGGACTGAAGGAATTCTTGACCGATCAAAACCAAATCAACGATCGAAACCCAACCCTACAGCCACTCAAGATCATCCAAATCATCAACCGGCTCATCAAAACTGCAACTACCGAAACTAATCGCAACCTCTTTGCGAAACTCGGCAATCTGCTCAGCCGAAATCTTTCGGCCGTTCCAGCCGAATCCATCTTCAGAAAACTCAAACGCATCCGGATCCTCATCCTCGAGAAGCGTCTTCATTCCGGCTTCGTCGATCAGCTGATTCGCAAGTAACATCGCCCCACCGAACACATTGATGAATCCGTGCATTCGCGTATCGACCGAATCGTGGAATAGCCGAATCGGATGGTGCAGGCCTGCCGTCGCTTTGAACGCAATCTTCGAGGTGACGCACGCATTGACGAAACACGCCACCTGCTCTGGCGATGGAAAGAGGTCAGCTGTCACCCCACCCGTGCGGATCTTCAGCGACACGCGGTGACCTGCGGCTGATTCGGGTCGGGCGTTGGCGACGCTTTCGATGAACGCCGGCACTTTGGTTTTCCATCCGTCGCCAAAGGGAACTTCCAGAAAGATGTGCGTCGCAACCGGTGCATATTCATCAAACGCCCCGACCAGACTGCCCAGTAGGTCAGCAATCTGCTTGGGGTCCGACGCTTCAAGAACGTCGGCGGGCCAGCGACATTCGTAGGCATCCACACACACGCCTTCACTGAATTGATCGGTCAGATCGGCGATGGCGGCAAGGCTGTTTGAAGTCGCCCGGTCGATAAATCGGGCGTCTTTCACCAGTTCACCCAATGCCGAAATGCGCCATGGATTGTCAGGCCGGGCCTGGTCCAGGAAAATCTCGGCGTGCAGGATGAATTCCTCAGCCCGGGTGCACGGACAGATGAATCGCCCAAGCATCCACGATTCGGGACACTGTCGATAACCGTTGTACAACGCCACCGCCCGATCCATGGGAAGTTTCGCCGGCGGGAACAATCCGGCATAGTCGATCAACCCGCTCATCAATTCTTGAAATGCCGCGATCATCACTCCACTCAGTTAATGTTAGATTCAACGTGCCACTGCCATGTTCGCAGTGCGAAATTTTAGCATCCGCAATTCAACTCATCCAGATTCGCACTCCCTGCGACCACGAGATGATATCCGCAGGCGAATCCGGTATAAGTGATCACCCCCAAATGATGGCAGCCACTGGCGGTTTTCGCAACCCAACCGGCTGACATGCGGGGCAGTTTTTTGACGGTTTGTGAGTACATTGCACCTGACCGCCTCATTGGATCACAACGAGGTGGTCCATAAAGGAGTTTCAGCAGCATGGCCAAGTCCATCGACTGGTACTATCACCGAGGTAACTGAACGAGTTGCACCAAAGCGCAGGGGTTCCTTGCGAAGAAAAAACTCGCCGCCCGCGAACAGTCCGACGCTCGAAAAGAGAAGTTGGGCAGCGACGACGCCTTGGCGCTGGCCAAGAAGGCGAACAAGGTCGTCGTGTCCAAGGGGGCGAAAGTGTCCCAATTCGACGTCAAAAAAGGCCCCGAAAGCATCGACGACATCGCAGGCGCGATGCTCGGTCCAACGGGCAATCTCCGAGCTCCCACAATTCGCGCGGGAAAAACAGTCCTCGTCGGATTCAACGAAGACGTTTACACCGAACATTTGACCTGACCGCCTGCCCCGCTCGATCGAGATGTTTGCTCGAGTGATTCCGGGCGGGCGATTCACCGGATATCAACTGCCTCAACCGGACTTCATTTCCCATTTTATCAGAATCGGCTCCCTCGATGCCGGACGCTGGCGGTTCACGTTGCAAGCCGCTATCTTGTGTCACCCGCACGCTGCGGGCATTACGGTATCAAAATTTGATTCAGGCGATCTTGAGCCCGGACTGCATTCGCCGCGCATGGCGAACCATCGGACGGACGTTTCATTTTTGATGAACAACCGAACACCCAAATCCAACTGTTAACTTAAGCGGAGGCAACGCGTGTCGACACAACAGCGGACCTTTCTCGGACACCCCGTCGGGCTATACGTTCTCTTCTTCACCGAAATGTGGGAGCGCTTCAGTTACTACGGGATGCGGGCCTTGCTGGTCCTCTACATGGTTGACTTCTTCAAGTGGGATCAGTCCGAAGCCTCCGGCATCTACAAGTGGTACACCTCACTGGTCTACCTGACTCCTCTCTTGGGAGGATTTCTTGCGGACCGCTACCTCGGCAACAAATGGGCCATCATCATCGGCTCGGTTCTAATGGCCGTCGGTCACTTCCTGATGGCGTTTGAAGATATTTGGATATTCTATGCCGCGCTCGGCTTCTTGATCATGGGCAACGGCTTTTTCAAACCCAACATGTCCGTACAGGTCGGACGCCTCTATCCCCAGAACGATCCGCGCCGCGACGGTGCGTACACCATTTTCTATATGGGCATCAATCTCGGTGCCTTCCTCTCACCATTGGTCTGCGGCACGCTTCGCGACACCCCCGGGCTCGGGTTCCACTGGGGGTTCGGCGCGGCAGGCGTCGGCATGGTCCTGGGATTGCTGGTATACGTCTTCGGTCTTCCGTTCATTAAGGAACTTCCAGAAGACGCGGTGTACGAGCACCCCGAGGAGGAAGGTGGGCACGCCGCCGACGAGGAAGATCACGTGATGACTGAGAAGGAGGCGGAGAAGACGCCGTCTGTTATGCCTTCGCTCGCCAGCGTATCACCAACTGTTTTCGTGCTCATCGGCGTTGCAACGATGGTACTTTCGCCGATCTTGGGCTTCTTGAATGTAATCCCTAAAGACAACGTGATCGCACTAGAGATCGCTGCGGGTTGTTCGTTCTTTGCAGCCTGGATACTAAGCAAACTCAGCATGGCTGTCCGCGACAGGGTATTGGCGATTTACGTGTTGGCTGTGTTCGTTGTGTTCTTCTGGGGCGCTTTTGAACAAGCTGGAAACGCGATGAACGTCTGGGCCGACCAGACGACCAACCGCTATCTCACCGATGTTCCGCCGGAGGCCACGCCATATCCCGAAGAATTTGTTAGCGCAGACGAGTTGGACTTCTGGCCAACGGTCAAGGTCGCACTGAAAAAGCTGGTCTCGTGGAACCCCGTCCTGACAACGTCATTTCAGTCAATCAACGCGTTGGCGATCGTCGTATTTGCGCCGATTTTTGCATGGCTATGGGTGTTCTTGGCGAAGCGGCGTGTCAATTTGTCAATTGCCGTCAAGATGGCGATCGGTGTGTTTTTCCAGGGCGTGGCTTTTGCATTGATGATGTGGGCGGCAATGTATGAAAACCAAGCCTCCCAAACGAATCTCGTCACAGTGCCGGATGGTTTCATCGTGAAGGAATCGAATGTTCTCCACTTTTACGATGCGCCGAACTTCAGTCAAGACGACGAGGCAATCGCAAAGCACCACACCGGTGAACTGGAAGAGACCATGATCGCGCATGGCGGGCGTCTGCGTTGGGACGAAGACAAAGAAATGCTCGAAATGAGCGGTGTCCTAAACGCCAACCACCGCGATCGAATGCTGCGATCAACGGTGCCGGTCGATTATCTCAAGGAAATTTGGGAACTCGCATCGCTGACGCAAGATGCAAGAGAAGAGGCCAAAGAGACCGGTGACGGAGAATTCTCCGTCACGCACACAATCTCCGGCGATCTCCCTCCTGGATTCGACACGCGTTATTTCGCAGGGTTTGACCCCGAGAAATTCAAGTTTGATGAGGCAACAAAAACATTTACGGTCTCATTGCTCATCGACGACAAAGAGTACAAGCAGATTCTCGTTGCCGGGGCCGAGCCCGTGTTCCGCGACGCACTGAACGATCTGTTTGTTGACTCCGCAGCATTCAAGGTGAGTTCGTGGTGGTTGTTCTGGTTCTATATTCTCTGCACGCTTGGCGAACTCTGCCTGTCACCAGTGGGTCTCTCGATGGTCAGCAAATTGGCCCCGAGAAACTTTGCGACGATGCTGATGGGTATGTGGTTGTTGACCAGTTTCTTTGGCAACTTCACTGCCGGCCTTGCGGGTGAAAACTGGGAACTCTTGGAGCCCAACACGTACTTCATGTATGTCACGATCGCGATGACCGGTGCTGCATTCGTCTGCTATCTGATCGCCCGCCGCGTCACGAAGATGATGCACGGGGTCAAATAATCGGCTTGCTGTGAGTTCAGCCGGTGTTTTTGGGAAAAAGGCTTCCAATCCCGGGCCAATCGCCATTTTAAGGTGGTTGGGCACCCGGGGTTCTGATACCCTGCCGAGGCAATTGGCAGAGTCGGCGTGGTCGCTTTCTGCCCGTTCAAGATGAACCTAACCAATACCCCAAGCCGACGGCTTTGGGACAGAGATATTTGCGGTGCCTGGTTTGCAGGCACGGTCGACTTGGATGTCGATCGCTGATCCCGCTTAGGAGATGCACAGTGGACCTTCCCCGCCGCCATGCGGACGACGTATTCCTTCCCGACGGTTCCTTGCGAACCGCCATCGAAGACCTCCGCCAGATGACCGACGCCCATGACCTCGCGATTGGAATCGTCTACTCGTTCGACCCACGGACCCACATGCTTCCGTACTGGTACGCCGACAAGCGGATGGCCCCCTGTTCCGTCCGGCTGCTGGGCGATCTCCTCGACGATGCCGGGTTCCGCAACGTTCGCATCATCATTCAACAATGGACGCCGAACTTCGCACCGTCGCAGGCGCGGTTGAAAGACCGCTCGCTCGACATGCTGCTCGTCTCCGCGATGCAGGTGCATTCGGAACCATCGTACGATTTGATTCGCGAAGCCCACACCATGGGCGATCGGCGACCGTGGATTCTCGCGGGCGGACCGAAGGCCATCTACGAGCCTTCCGACTATCTGGAAATGGGCCCGAAGCCCGGTATCGGTGCTGACTGCATTTCGGTCGGTGAAGGGTTCGTGTTCCTCGATCTACTTCGCAGCGTGCTTCGCGAGAGAAAAGCCGACGAGGCACCGCGCATCGCATTCGATCGCTTGCGAGAAAACGGCAAGCTCGATGAGATTCCCGGCTTGGTTTACAAACCAACCGACTACGACCCGGAACAACCACGCGCCATCCATACCGGTGTACAGCGCTTGCTCCGCGACCTCGACGAATTCCCGATGCCCGATGCGGGTTATCGCATGATCGAACCGCCCCACCGCCGCGCGACGCTTTCTGCAAAGCCGTGTTCCGCGAAGAAGGTAGGCAAGCTCTCGATGATCAGTTCGGTGATTTCGACGCACGGGTGCAAGTTCAGTTGCTCGTATTGCCCGATCCCTGCGGTCAATCAACGTACTTGGCGTCATAAGAGCCCGAAGCGTTTAGCGGCTGAAATCAAACACATTCACGAGAATTTCGGCATTCGCGAATTCTTCAGCACCGACGATAACTTCTTCAACAACCGCGAAACCGTCATCGAGTTGATGACCGAGTTGGCCAACACCACGTCGCGCGGCAAACCGCTCAAAAATTGCATCCGCTTCTTTACCGAGGCCACGCAGTTCGACGTCTTCAAAAACAAAGACATCCTCCCGCTGTGTCGCAAGGGTGGCATGCGGGCGATCTGGTTCGGCATCGAAGACATCACAGCCGACCTGATCAACAAGGGCCAGAACTCTGGTAATGCGTCTGAGCTATTCAAATATTTATGCACGATCGGCATCGAACCGATGGCAATGATGATGCACAACGACGGCCAACCGTTGCGTTCGCCCAAGGGTGATCTTTCCGGCGTGTTGAATCAGGCGAAGTACCTGTTCAACATCGGCGCGGTGTCGTATCAGTGTACGTATCTTGGACCAGCCATCGGTACCCGCGAAATCGAAACAGCCGCTGAGAGCGAAACGCTCTTCAAGAGTGTCGGTGGCGAACCAGTCGCTCAGGCGTTTTGTGATGGCAACCACGTCGTCGCGTCCAACCACGCCAAGCCGTGGGAGCGGCAGATGAACGTGGTCAAAGCCTACTCAACGTTCTACAACCCGATCAACTTCATCCGCGTGTTGCTTCGTGCCAAGGGCGATCGCGTGCTCGGCAAGCGCATTTTGTTCCAAATCGTCGGCATGATTGGCGTGTGCATCACCGCGCCGAAACTGTGGTCATGGTCGCGGAAGATCAAGAAGGGGCCGATCGAAGTATTTAAAGGCCTTCAACAAGCAAGAATCCCCTTGGTCGACGCCAAGGAAGGCCACGAAATATTCTGGTCCATCAAACAAGTACCAGCCCCCTACCTGCCGCAGAAAGAGGGCCAGGAACCGTCCAGCTCGCAGGCATCCAACACCAAGGTGACGCAAACGGTAACCACCACCCAAATATCAAAG
>BQJS01000168.1 GCA_021604825.1 Phycisphaerae bacterium
GCAGCTTCCCGGTGGGATGCGGGCCGACGACAATCCCGAAGTCGCCCGCACCAAACGTGAGGACTTGAAACGTGAGATCCGAGAGGGCCGGGTCGGTTCGCTGCTCGGTGCGTTCGGAGCTGAATACGTCAACGAGCTGCAGCGCGTTGCCATCGAAGAATCCAAGCATGGCATCCCGCTCATTATTGGCAACGATATCATTCATGGTTGTCGAACCACGTTTCCCATTCCGCTAGCCGAAGCGTCGAGTTGGGATCCGAAGTTGGTCGAGCGCAGCGCCCGCATAGCCGCAATCGAAGCGGCGGCTTCCGGTACGCATTGGACTTTCGCACCGATGGTGGACATCTGTCGTGATCCACGTTGGGGGCGAGTCGCCGAGGGCTCGGGGGAAGATCCGTATCTCGGTGCGCGGTTGGCCGCTGCCCGCGTACGTGGGTTTCAAGGCGAGGATCTGAAGGCGGCTGACACTTTGCTTGCTTGCGCGAAACATTTCGCAGCCTACGGAGCACCCGAAGGAGGCCGGGATTACAACACCGTTGATATTTCGATGCCGACGCTCTTTGAAGTTCACCTGCCCCCGTTCAAAGCGGCGGTCGATGCTGGTGTCGGTAGTTTGATGAGTGCATTCAACGAGATCAACGGCGTGCCAGCCAGCGCGAATCGCTTCATCCTCACCGAAGTGCTTCGTTCGCAGTGGGGTTTTGACGGATTCGTTGTGAGCGACTGGACGTCCGTGACGGAACTCATCGCCCACGGTTATGCCCGAGATGCCGCCGACGCCGCAGCCCTTGCAATTCATGCCGGTGTGGACATGGACATGGTGTCGCAATCGTATCGATCGCACCTTGCCGAAGCGGTCGAGAAGGGACGAATTGACCAGAAAACAATCGACACGGCCGTGCGCCGCGTATTGATGGCCAAAGAGTCGGTCGGATTGTTCGACGACCCGTATACCGATACGTCGCTGCATGACAAAGTCATTCTATGCAAGGAGCATCGCAGTGTAGCCCGCGAATCGGCGCGACGGTCGATGGTGTTGCTTAAGAATGATGGCGGCATTTTGCCCTTGAAACCGGGCATAAAGAAGATCGCGTTGATCGGTCCGCTTGCCGACAACCAGCGTGAAATGCTCGGGACCTGGGCTGCGATCGGTATGGCGGAGGATGTGGTTTCGATTCGCGCCGGTTTGGGTGCTGCGGTGGGCGGCGATGTTGAGATTAAGTTCGCACCGGGCTGTCAGATTGATGGAGATGATGCGGCTGGATTCGAGGAAGCGGTAGAAGCTGCCCGCGCCAGCGATGTCGTCATCGTGATTGTCGGTGAAAGTGCCGGCATGAGTGGCGAGGCGAGTTGTCGGTCGAACATTAATCTGCCGGGGCATCAGCTTGATCTGGTCAAAGCGATTCATGCAACAGGCAAGCCGGTTGTTGTGTTGGTAGCCAGTGGGCGGCCGCTTGCAATTCCCTGGGTGGCTGAGCATGTGCCTGCGATCGTACAGATTTGGCACCCGGGCGTGGAAGCCGGCAACGCCGTCGCGGACATATTGCTTGGCAAGGTCAATCCGTCGGCGAAGCTACCTATTACGATACCGCGCAACGTAGGGCAGATACCAATTTACTACGCCCACAAATCAACGGGGCGGCCACCCACGGGTCAATTCTTCACGTCCAAGTACAGCGACGTGCCATGGACACCGCTCTATCCGTTTGGCTTTGGATTGAGCTATACCAGATTCGAATATACGAAGATGGTGCTGTCCAAATACAAATTAAAGCCTGGTGCAGCGATTACAGCCAGCGCGACGGTGACGAATACCGGTGACATACCGGGAGACGAGATTGTTCAGATGTATATCCGCGACATGGTCGGTACCCGCACACGACCAGTGAGACAGCTTCGCGGTTTCAAACGGTTGTCACTCACTCCCGGCGAGTCCCAAACCGTGACGTTCACGTTGACCGAAAACGATCTCGCATACTGGGACGACAAGTCCGGGTTCAAAGCGGAGCCGGGAAAGTTCAGCGTATGGATCGGGCCGAATTCGATAGCGGGTATGTCTGCCGACTTTGATCTTCTTGCAGAGTAGTCGTTAGGACCACTGAGATACTAGTATGCCAGCGCTGCGACAAATCGCCCAAGCCGACCGAATTGCCTTCGCACAGAAACTGGCATTCGGATTTGGGATGGCCACACCCATCGCATTCGTCAATGCGGTCGGTCAACTTACACCGCTGATTTACAACATCGGATTGGGCGTGAGCCCGTTCATGTTGGGGATCGCCCAAATGATTCCACGGTTGTGGGACGCGGTTTCCGATCCCGTTGCCGGATTCATATCAGACAATACGCGATCACGATGGGGGCGACGGCGGCCGTACATTGTCGTTGGTGGATTGCTCTCGGGAATCACGTTTGCCTTGATCTGGATGGCACCAGCCGGATTCACAGAGCGCAGCTTGCTCATATATTACATCGCGATGACGCTCCTATTCTATACAGCGGTCACCATCATGTCGGTGCCGCTTGTTGCCTTGGGATGCGAAATGTCCACTGACTACCACGAGCGGACGAAGTTGTTTGCATATGGTAGTTTTGTTGGAAATGTTTTTGCGATTAGCACGCCGTGGATGTACCGGTTAGCCCACATGGAAATTTTCGACAATGAAGTCACCGGGATGAAGGCTGTCGGAATGGTCGTCGCGGTGATCATTGTTATCTCCGCTCTGGTCCCCGGTCTTATTTGCAAGGAACCGAAGGCTGTACAAGTACAAGAGCAGCGAAAAGTTAAATTCTGGCCGAGTATGCAAACCACATTTCGCAATCGTACATTCCTTCGCGTGATTGGTGTTGTATTTCTGGTGACGGCTGGCTTCAGTTTCGTGGGAAGTATGGCCAACTATATTACCATTTACTATTTGTTTGACGGCGAGACAAAATCGGCATCCTCGCTAATGGCCTACAACGGATCTGCATGGGCAATCGCAGGATTGATCACTGTTTTCCCAATGACTTGGATCAGCAAGCGTATCGGTAAGGCAAAGACGGTTCAAATGTTTGTCATGTGCATGGTGATAGGCTGCGTTTCCAAAATCGTCTGCTACAACCGCGACTATCCTTGGTTGGTCTTGATTCCGACCGTTCTGATTTCCGCAGGCATGTTGGTCTTGTACACGATGGCGGGGGCGCTGATCGCCGACATCTGCGATGAAGACGAATTGGAGCATGGTGTCCGTCGGGAAGGGAGCTACTCGGCGGTCAACAGTTGGTGGCTTAAGTTTGCTGGTTCTACTGGTTTCCTGGTGGCTGGTTGGCTCATCGAAACGACCGGTTTCGATGAGGCACTCGGAAAGCAGGCGGAATCAACGCTGTTCTGGTTGCGGTTTTGGGAGATCGGTGTTCCGGCGGTGTTTTCTTTGGGCGCTTATTTCCTACTTCGCAATTATCCACTCACCGAAGACCGGGTCTATGAGATCAAAGACGCATTGGCGAAGCGACATGAAGCCGAGGATCTCGATCGGGCTAACGGGCCGCTTGACTACCACACGACTGGCGAATGACGAGTTCGGGGCGCAGGGCGATGTGGCTCTTGGGTCGTTCGGGATCGTCGAGACGTTGACATAGCATTTCGATCGCAGTCGAGCCCATGTCAGCCAGCGGCACACGGACCGTAGTCAGGGGCGGGCGGGTCATTCTGGCGATTCGCGTGTCGTCAAAACCGACCACTGCGATATCTTCGGGGACGCGCAGTTGTAGTGAGTGGGCGGCGTCAATAAATCCGCATGCCATTTCATCGTTCGCCGCGAACACGCAATGGCCTGCACCCTTCCAATGCGGTAAGTGTTCCATCGCGAATGTGTACGCCGTGTCATATTCGTAGTCGAGGTGATACACGTCTTCTTCGCGTATTGAGATGTTCGACTGTGAGAGGGCCTCGCGGTACGCGTTCAATCGGGCGATCGAGTCTAAGTTGGTTTTCCAACCACCGACGAAGAAGATGCGCTTCATGCGGCAGTCGTCTATCAAGTGATGCATCATCGCCGACGCACCTGCCCGCTGGTCAATCACGACGCTGTCGTGTGTGGTGCCCTGCACATCAGTGTCAATCAAGATGACTGGCATGCGAAGATCCGCAAGCGCTTGCTCAATGTGGTCCGTGATCTCGGCAACCAAGATGGCGACCCCGTCCATGAAACGCCGTTGTCGCAAACTGCCAATGAGCGCCCCAGTATCCAGTGGATCGTGAGCAGACGATAGGACCAGGCTGTATCCGAGTTCGTGCGCTCGCAAGTTCGCGCCCCGGATGATCCCCGAGTAAAATTCACCATGCATGTCGGGCAACACGAGCCCGATCATTTCGCTTTTGCGCAGCATCAAGCCGCGGGCGAAGGCATTGGGATGGTATCCAAGCTCCTTGATAGCCGACTCGACGCGCTCGCGTGTTTGCGCATTGACGAGCGTGGGGCGGTTGATCGTGCGCGAAACGGTGCTGATCGACACGTTCGCTCGAATGGCGACATCTGATATGGAGGCGGCCATGCCTATACCCTTTCTGAACCACTGGTCTGTTGACATAGCCAGCGTGCCTTAGTATCTGCTGACAGGATGAATCGTCAATACATGATAACGTTGCTCATTGGAACGTCGGTGATGGCTGCCAATCCTGCCCCCGACATTTTACGAACCGAACAGACGAAGTCGGTGGTGTCGCACCAATTCTCTGACGCCGACGAACAGCTTCTCGATGAAGTGCAACGGGGGTGCTTCGAATACTTCTGGCAAGAAGTTGCACCACCCGCCTACGTTGTGAAGGACCGCAAGAAAGCCCCCGTCGCGAGTGTAGCCGCCGTCGGATTTCAGCTTTCGGCGTTGCCGATCGGGGTCGAGCGCGGATGGATCACGCGTGACGAAGGCGAGGCGCGTGCGCTGGCGATTCTCGATGCATTGCTCGGTCGAGATGACAATCGCCATGAGGGGATTTACCTGCATTTTGTTGACCTCAAGACGGCTGGTTTATCGACGACTGCGTATGAAGTCCTCGCGAGTACGATTGATACGTCGCTGTTGCTGCCGGGGGCGATGACCGTTTCGGAGTATTTTGGCGGGACGGTACGGGAGCGCGTTGATCGAATGCTGCGCGAGGCGAATTGGCAAGCGTTCGTCGAGCAGGCGAGTGGGTTGGTGTGCATGGGTTGGCGGCCCGACGACCGAAGCAACATGAAGGGTTCTGGACAGTATCACAAATCGCTTTGGAATCTCTCCAGCGCGGAAGAGCATCTTGTGTATTGGCTGGCTGTGGGATCGCCGGTGGAGGCGCATGCCGTCGATCCAAAGGTGTACTATCAACTCAAGCGCAAGACCGGTCGGCACGAGAGCATGCGGCCTTACGTGGTGTCATGGAGTGGCACTCTGTTTCATTATTTCTTCGATCACTGTTGGATCGACTATCGATCCTTTGAGGCTGACAAACCGGGTGATTTTGGCGTTAAAGCCCCGCGCGTGGATTGGTTTGAGAATTCGCGCCGGGCGGTGCTGACCCATCGGCAGCGTTGTATTGAAGCGTCTAAACAGTTCAAAACGTTCGGTCCTGACGTCTGGGGGCAAAGCGCCTGCGATGGGCCGGATGGGTATACGGTTCCGCATGTCGCGCCGAATATTTCAAAGGATGACAAGTGGTACGAAGGCACGGTCGCGCCGTACGCAGCCGGTTCAGCGATCATGTTTACCCCGGATGAGAGCATGGCCGCCATTCGGAAAATGCGATCGCTCAAAGACAAGCATGGCAAGCCGCTGATCTGGGATGACCCGGCCAAGGGCGGTTACGGTTTTGCCGACAGTTTCAACTTGGATCGAGGTTTCGTCAGCGACGACTATGTCGGGATTGACGAGGGGCCCATGCTTCTGGCGATTGAGAACGCTCGGACCGGATTGATCTGGCGGTTGTTCATGCAGCACCCAGCCAGTCAGCGAGCGGCGAAGCGGTTGAAGCTCGTGCCCAGGAAATAGACGCTGGAAACTCAGCCCGTTGAGGTTCGCGGCGACCAATCAGACCAATCGGAGAGCGGCCAATGTGCCCAGGGACGAGCCAAAGAAGGCCGAATTCTCAACTTCGGCAAGGCAGATTCGGAGGGTGGAAGTTATAGGACGCCAAGGGGCGACGACGAGATTGCGATTGATCGTCGGGTGCGAATTGGGTAGAATGAAAGCGCTTTCAGCTTGTCGGGAGGAGAGCACCAGAAGATGGGGCAAGGACGCACCGGTTTCGGTTGCAAAATGCTCGATCGGGGCTGACTCAAACGCACCGGGCATTGCTTGCCCGCCCCAGAAAGGACCCAATCCATGTCGATCGCAACGACCCCGCATTCAACCATTGGTGGTGCGGCTGACTTGAATAAGCTGATTCCCAACCGGTACGGCCACTTCTCAGCAGATGGCCGCGAATACCATATCACCGATTGGCGCACGCCTCGGCCTTGGGTCAACATCATTGGCAACACCCGCCAGGGGATGGCTGTTAGTCAAACTGGTAGCGGATTCAGCTGGATCGACAACTCGCAACTCGGTGTCATCACGCGTTGGCAACAGGAATTCGTGCAGGATTCGTCGGGCAAATTCTTGTACGTGCGTGATGCGGAACATGGCGATCTCTGGTCACTCGCACCGGCACCATGTTGGCCGGCTTATGACGAGTATCTCTGTCGCCACGGACTCGGTTACACCGTATTCGAGACAACGTTCAAGAACATCAAAGCGCGATGGACTCAATGGGTTGATCCAAAAGACACCGTCGAGATCTGGCATGTCGAGCTGACGAATCTGTCGGATGGTCCGCGACGTTTGGAATTGTGCGGGGCGCTGGAATGGAATTGCGGTGTCGCGCCATCTCCGCGACGTGAGTTTCATAAGCTCTTTCTCGAAACGCAGTATGACCTCGAGCGCCGCGCAATTATCGCACGCAACCACATGTGGGAAGTCAATAACGAAAAGTACGGTCATTGGAACCGACCTTGGCCATTCGTCGCCGCATTCGCCGCCACCGAACCGATCCAAGCCGCGCAGGGCGACAAAGCGGAATTCGCCGGACGTTATCGCGGGATGGATCGCCCCGAAGCGCTCGAAGCCAACAACTGGCAGCCGCGTTTTGGACGGCATCAAGATCCGATCGGAGCGCTGCGGTGTGAGGTCGAACTACGCGGCGGTGAAACGCGTTCGATGGGTTTTGTGCTAGCGGCAAGCGATGACGACAAATCGCTCGCGGGGGTTCTAGAGCGTTTCCAAACGTGTGATGCGATGGAGAAGTCGCTGACGAACATGAAGCAAAGTTGGATCGAACGTTTGTCGGACCATCGCGTCGAGACACCCGATCCGAGCATTAATCTGCTCACCAACGATTGGCTTCGGTATCAGGCGATCGTCGGGCGCATGTGGGGTCGCGGCGGATACTATCAGCAAAGCGGGGCGTTCGGTTTTCGCGATCAACTGCAGGATTCGCAGGTCTGGTTGACGATCGATCCCGAGAAGTGTCGGGAACAGATCAATCTGCATTCCGCCCATCAATTTAAGGATGGGTCGGTGTATCACTGGTGGCATCCGCTCAGCGAAGAAGGGCTGATCACCACCATGACCGACGATTTGTTGTGGTTGGCGTTCGTGTCGGCGAATTACATTCGAGAGACCGGCGACGTTTCGATCCTGAGCGAAGAGACGCCGTTTATTGACGACAAGAATCCGGAGACGCTGCGCGAGCATGTGTTCCGCGCTTTCGAGCGCGTCTTCGCGCGAACCAGTTCGAGGGGATTGCCATACATCGGTGCCGGTGATTGGAACGATGGCCTCAGTGCGGTCGGCTTGCAGGAGAAAGGCGAGTCGATTTGGTTGGGTCATTTCTTTGCAGGCATCCTTGGAGATTGGGAGCACATTCTGGCGTCGCTTGGTGAGAAGGATGAAGCCAATGTGTTGGGCCAACGGCGGGCAAAGTTGATTGCGGCGCTGAATGAACACGGATGGGATGGCGGTTGGTATTCGCGGGCGACGCTCGATGACGGTTCGAAGCTGGGAAGCGCCGAATGCGATTCCGGCAAGATTTTCCTGAACGCTCAGACTTGGGCGATTCTCAACAACATCGCCGACGAGTCGCGGGCCAGCCAGTGTTGGAACGCGGTTTGCGAACATTTGGTCAGCGACGCGGGCGCGCTGCTTCTGGCACCGGCGTACACGACACCGGAAGAGAAAATCGGTTACATCACGCGTTACGCACCGGGCCTGCGCGAGAACGGAGGCGTTTATACGCATGCCGCGACCTGGGCAATCGCAGCCGCCGCAAAGATGCGCGACCACGAAACTCTGGAGCGCTTGCTGACCGCGATCAATCCGACGAACAAAGATCCAGAGAAGTACTGGGCTGAGCCTTATGTCACACCGGGCAATGTTGATGGTCCGCTGTCACCGAATTTCGGGCGAGGCGGTTGGACTTGGTACACCGGGTCGGCTGCTTGGCTGCATCGCGTGATTTGTGAATGGGTGTTGGGCGTCCGTCCGACTTGGGAAGGTTTGCTCATCGATCCGTGCATGCCGAAGTCCTGGCCGACTGCAAAGATCACACGCCCCTATCGCGGTTGCGTTTATGAAATTCAGATCGAAGGAATCGCGAGCAAAGGCAAGAAGCCGCAACTGACGCTCGACGGCGAGGTGCTTTCAGGCAACGTCATCCCGATGCCCAAGTCGGCAGGTCAAAAATACAAAGTTCAGTTGCGATACGTTTGATTCGTAGGGTGGGCTGTGCCCACCGCCGTTTGAATCGGTGACGACATGGTGGGCACGGCCCACCCTACCCACAACGACTACGGTTATGTGGTGCCTTTCGCGCTTTACCGTCATTCCCACGCACGCGGGAATCCAGAATCGCACAAGTAGACTCCACGGGTCTTCCCACCATACAAATGGTCGCCATGATTCTTGCACGGCCGGTATCGCGATTTTCGCACGGGTACTACACTCATCTGGATTCCCGCGTGCGCGGGAATGACGGCGGGGCGTCCAGAATTTTTTGACTTTGCCCCGAGTGCCGTTGCCCACAATTTGGCGTAGTCGCAGTACTACGGTGTGTCGAATAGCGATATGAACGTCAGCGCGTCGTTGAGATCGACGTCGCCATCGTTATCCAAGTCCGAATCTGCGAATTCACCCGCTGTGCAACCGGCTGGCGGTACGGTCGTGTTGGGCCCGCCGATGCAGTCCGCGAACACCGCGTAGTCTGCTCCATCGATGTCGCCATCCGTATCGAAGTCGACTTCAAAGAACATGCCGATCGCCGTCATCATTGGGCGAATTTCGGGATTGGACATGAAGACTCGCCAGCACAATCCGGTGCGATGGTTTTCGATCATCGGCGCAATCGGACCTTGATCGATCGCAATGTAACCCGGTGCGAACCAATTCTCTCCTGGATGAAATGCATCGTAGAAACCGGCAGGCCCGAATAGCGAGGAACCAAACGTGTCATAAAAGTATCGCATGGCTGCGAGCGATTCGTCGGGTGTGTAAGGCGTCGCGCTGGCCGCCGCTGTCGGTGAAATCGTTCCGTTGTCGTTGGTTGGCGAGTGCGCATCGTAACCAAACGGATCAAAGCTCGCGGTCAGCCCCCACGCAAACGCGTTGTAACCGACATGTTCATCGGGATTGTCGATCGCGTAGGCCCGATGGATCAATGAGATGTTGCGCGCGTTTTCGAAGTAGTTGGTGTGGCTGTCACGCTTGTAACGCGGATCGAAACCCAAGTTCGAATAGTGCGTAAAGAACAGCGGTCCGCCGCCTATCGGCCCGACATCCTGCGTGATATCGTAGAACGTGTTGCCGTTGTCGTAGCCACCAGTGCCAGCCCAGCCGACCGTGTAAGCCGATGCCGGCATGGGGTGCGTGGGCGACGCGACGGCTAACAGATACACCATCATCGCTTCGTTGTACCCGCGGACCTGGTGATTCAAATTGAATCCAAAGTCTGGCGACCAATGCCAGTAGATAATGTTGCTGCCGGGAAAGCGACGATACCAATCCCACTCGACATCCTCCCACATGCTCGTTGCCCGCGAACGAATCTCGGCTTCGACGGGATCAATCGGGTCGTCAAAGTATTGGCGGACGGAGAGGATGCCTTCTACGAGAAACGCCGTTTCGACGATGTCACCGCCGTTGTCTTCTGCGCCCGCAAAGGGGATCGTCGCGCCGGTCGTCCCGTGATAATGATGCGACCAGACTCCGTGATAGCGCGGCGTCGTGTCGTCGAGGAAGGTGAGGATTTGAAGAACTCGGTCGGCGATGTCGGCGCGGGTTTCATAACCGC
>BQJS01000169.1 GCA_021604825.1 Phycisphaerae bacterium
CTTCGATTTCTTACGAAGTAATGTCAGAGATCGTCGAACAGCGCGATGTGGTTTTCACCGAATCGGACTTGGCTGGTAATCCGATTCAGAGTAGCGATGGAGACGGGCAAAGTCCATCCGAACAACATTCAAACGACATCACCGTGTTGGGCAACGTTTTTGTCAATGGAGGCATTCTCCTTTGGACCGACGACTCTGACGGTGATCTATCCGATTTGAATGTTGAGATGGTTGTCAGCGTTTCGCAGTTCGGTGGTTCGTCGGCAACGGCGGGCGAGGAGTTGTTCCGTGGTTCGGTAAATGTCACTGGTGCGGCGAACGGCGAGATATCGCTTTCGACTGAGGGCGGGCTGTTTGCGATTACAGATGGTCCGGGTCTCTTGCTCACGTCGAACATCGGCGGCATCGATGGCGCGGTCGATCAGCTGAACGCCACCGGTAACGTTCGCTTGATGATTCTTCCAGGCCAGTCCATTCCATACACATACGCCGCTCAGCCGAACGATCCGTTTACTCTCGAGGCTAAGGTGTCGTGCAAGGTCAACAATCGATCTGGCGGGACGGGCGTGGCTGCGGTTTTCGGACGTCCGTTCAGGGCACTAACTTCAGTGGTTGGCCCAAAGATTTCGACCGCGTCGGCAGACCTGACCCAGTCGGCAATGAACCGCACAATCGCCGAATCAACGGTCCCCAGCCAGTCTGACGCACCTGCGGCGCGGGGTTGCGGTGCGATTGGCGTATGCATGCCGTTGATGCTGTTGTGTGGTTTGGCTGCTTCGCGTAGAAGATAGAGGACCCAGGCAGTGTGCGACGGGCGAAAGTTTGCGTGCATGGCCTGTGAGTTTCTGCTAGGATTTCGCCATACGACTGATCGGCGCGGTGCCTAGGTTGTTGCTTCAAAACAGTTTAAGTGCAAACTGCTCGAACCGCCGAAAGTTGAAGGTTCAGGATTCAAGAGTCGAGGTACACACGTCGATGATCGTCGATTGCTATACGCACATTTGGGAATCGCCAGGCCAGTTGGGAAGAGTCGTCGAGGCGTTGCGGCGCCGCTCGCGCGTTCCATCCGGTCCAGGGGTTGGTGAACAGGAGCCCCGAGCGAACATTACGCGACACTACGCGGCATCCAAAGCGGCGGACGCCACCATCGTCGTCGGTTTTAAAAGCGAGTATCTCGGTGCGGATATTTCAAACGACACGGTGGCGGACTACGTCAAGACGCATCCCGAACGGCTGATCGGCTTTGCGGGCATCGACCCGACGAATCGTGCGGCAGCTTTGGAAGAGATCGATCGCGCGACCAGTGAACTTGGGATGAAGGGGATCGCGATTTCGCCGGCAGCTCAGGATTTGCATCCGAGCAGCAGCAATATGGAGGCTGTCTACGAGCACGCAGATGCTCTTAGCCTTCCCGTGATGTTTCATCAGGGCATCCAGATTTCCAGCGAGTGCAAACTCGAATACGCCCAACCGGTTTTGTTGGATGCCGTTGCGCGGGAGTTTCCGAAGCTCAAAATCATCATCGCCCACCTTGGCTATCCGTGGATCAGCGAAGCGTTGGTGCTATTGGGCAAGCATTCAAACGTGTATTCCGATATCAGTTGGTTGCTGCATCAGCCGTGGGAAGCGTACCAGGCGCTGCTCTCGGCGTACCAATATGGCGTGATGGACAAACTGCTGTTTGCCAGCGGGTTTCCGTTCAACTCAGCCACCGAAAGTATCGAGACACTTTACGGATTAAACCACCTCTGCGCGGGGACCAATTTTCCGCGCATTCCGCGTGAGGCGCTGCGTGGTATCGTTGAGTGCGATGCCATCTCCCGATTGGGGATTCGCCATGACGCTCCTCGATCGCTTTCGCCAACCGAAATCACCGCGGATGACGGCGCAAGTGCTTGATATGTAGCACGAACGCACCTGGATCACTTACATCCATGATGCCAGCGGTCGAAGCGATCATCACCCGCTGTTCGCGCCGCCACCGTGTGATCATGTGGTTTTTGACGCCCTCCCGGTAGTGTTTGCGTGTTGACAGAGTGCGCAACGCCTTTCAAAATAAAGCTTTGGCCGCCGCGAGGTGCGTTTTGTCTTTGCGTCCCGAATAGAATTAGAGCGCTTCGCGTGCGTCGCCTTGATTCACCAAGCAACTCGATACCCGATAAGACGGAGTTTATTTGATGGCCGTTGCCCGAGCACCTCAGCAAGGTGGAGTGACCGCAATCCACGTATGGCTCATCGTCTTCGTTGCTTTGTGGCTGACGTCTACGGTGTTTCTTGTGATCATCTATTTGGATCAGGAAGACAAGGACGCCGATCTCGACAAGGCGAAAGCGCAACTCGCCAAAGTTATTTCAGGCGACGGCCGCTCCTTGCCGCAGTTCTCTGAAGCCAGTTCAAATCCCGGGCGGACCATGGTCGACCTGATTGAAGGCGCTCGCGGTGAAACGGCTGAACTCATCAGTGGTAATCCCGGCGACGACATCGCCAACCTTCGCGCCGAAATCAATTCACGCCTCGACAAATACCAAGCCGACCCACAAGTTGAATCCAAGTCCGACTTCGAAGGCGTGACGGTGCTCGCAGCGATGGACGCGATGCACAGTTTGTTCCGCGCAGAATCAGAAGCACGCGATCAGGCGGAGAACGGTATTGCGCAACTGAAGACCGATTTGGAAGAACTGCGCAAAGCCGACGAGCGTCGAAAGAGCGAATTCGCAGATGCAGCCGACAAGCTCCAAGGCGACGTCGTCAAGATCGGCGAAGAACGCGATGAGTATCGCGAAGAGCACGATCAGGAAATCGATGCCTTCGATGCGCAGATCGAAAAAATCAAAGACCAATGTTCAAGCGATATTCAAAAGCAGCGCGGCGAAACGCGTGAATGCCAAGCCGCCTACGACGAACTGCTGGCCCGCCATCAAGAGTTGCAGGCCAAACTGGGGCAGTCGCAAGTGACGCCCATTCCCCAAGCCACCGCACGCATGGGCGACGGTCGGATTCTTAAAGCTTCGCCTGGCGACCCCATTGTTTACATCGATCTGGGGCGCGACGATCACCTGACGTTGGGGTTGGAGTTTGCGGTGTACGACGCCCTCTCCGGTATTCCAGAGGACGGCCGGCCCAAAGCCCGCATCGAAGTGGTGGCGATCCATCAGCAAAGCGCCGAGTGCAAGATCGTCTCGCTGGTTCGCGATCAGATGATCCTCACCGAAGATATCATCGCCAACCCGATTTACGACCGTCACCAGTCGCTCAAATTCTTCGTGATGGGTGAGTTCGACATCAACGGTGATGGCCGCGACGACCCGCACGGACAGCGCGACATCGGCGCGCTCATCGAGCAGTGGGGCGGTTCGACGCTGTCGGAGCTGTCAGCCAAGGTCGATTTCGTGGTGCTGGGTGGCCCGCCGGAACGCCCCCGCCGCTCGCAGGACGTCGATCCGGAAGACGATCCCAAGTACAAAGCCGCAGCGAAGGCCTATGAAGCCTATGAGGCACAACTCGCCAAGGTCGATGTGCTGGCTGTCCCGCGTCTAAGCCAAAAGGAATTCCTCAACTTCCTAGGCTACACGCAATCATCCACCGAAACGGCTGCGTCCATTCAAGCGCTGTCGAGGCAGTAGCCCTCGGCCGCCTTTGGTTGCTCGCTGGTCCAATGCGCCCACCACAGGGTTGAATCACAATCCGCGCCACCATTGCGACTTGAATTTTCCCAAAAACCAGCGATGTCGTTGCCGCAACGATGCGAATTGGAGTTGCCCGGTGGCTGCGTATCCGAGCAGCGAGGGGGTTCTCGGGCATTGAGGTGGTCGGGTGCGGGGGAGTGGCTGGGGTCAAATAGGCGGTTTTCAGTACGGTCAGGACAGTTTTTTACGGTCCTTTTTTTGACCAAATGGCGATAACGTGTTACACTACATTGCTTTGCCTAATTTCGAGATTCCCGCGAGACTCCGGGCGCTCCCCGTGGAGGTGCGGCTGACGATTGACTGAGTTCAGCCGTCTTTTGGGGTGTGAGTTTGCGGTGTTTGTGCTGGGGCAGAATTCTCGGGGTTGGGCAAATGTCTTAGGGAGGGGCCGCTTAGCGGGTAAGTTTGGTCTCTAATCGGTGCCATTTTCGGTGTCGATCCATCTGGATTCTGAACCCTTGCAAACTATATGTGTTGTTGGGTGCCGAGACGTTTCGACTCGGGAGCGATTGCGTCGGGATTTTTGGCAGCTTGGTTTTAGGCGATTGCCGACGGGGTATCGATACAGGTGGGGTTTCTGCGTAGGCAGGATTTCTATACGGGCAAACGTGAAGCGGGCGTGAGCCAGAAATCAATGACGTGATTTGTCCAATTAGAGCTCGCGGCTCATACAGCCCAAGCCGCAGCATCGAGCCATTTTCGTTCGAGGGACCCATTGAAAGACTGGGACGCGCTTAAAGAAGAAATCCGCCAGCGGATTGATCTGGTGGAGATTGTGTCTGAACACGTCTCGCTCAGGCGCGCCGGCAAAGATTTCGTGGGTCTGTGCCCATTTCACGAAGAGAAGACTCCGTCATTCAGCGTGAGTCAGAGCAAGCAAATATTTAAATGTTTTGGATGCGGAGTGGGCGGCGATCTATTCAGCTTCGTTCAGCAGCGGGAAGCGGTGAACTTCGTCGAGGCGATGCGCATTCTCGCTGATCGGGCTGGCGTAGACTTGGATCGTGGGCGTCGGTCGGGGGCTGGTGGACGGCAGAACAATCCTGATGGTGTTGATCGCAGCGACATTGGCCGAGCTAATGCGTGGGCGTTGAGCGCGTTTCAAAGGGCGCTTGCCGACGAGCAGTTGGGGAAGGTGGCTCGCGAATATCTGGTCGAACGCGGAATACCAAACGACATCGTCGAGAAGTTCGGCATCGGTTGGGCGCCGGAAGCGGGCGGATGGTTGCCCGAGCAGGCCCGAAAATCCGGTATCAATATTCGAGCGCTGCGGGCTGGCGATCTTGTGCGGGCGTCGGATCGTGGGTTTCAGGGCGCTGCGAATCAGAGCAATCTATACGGCACGTTTCGCGGCCGGTTGATGTTTCCGATCCGCGACACCATGAATCGCGTCATCGGATTCGGCGGACGGACCCTCGTGGGCGATCGGGCGAAGTATCTCAACACCTCGCACACGCCACTTTATGACAAGGGAACGATGCTTTACGGGATCGATCAAGCCCGCATGCCCATGAGCGAGAAGCGGCAGGCGATCGTGGTCGAGGGGTACACCGATTGCATTGCGTGTCATCAGCATGGCCTTCCAAACACCGTGGCAACGCTGGGAACAGCCCTGACCGATCAGCAGATTTCGTTATTGAGACGCTGGGCCGATGAGGTGGTGCTGCTGTTCGATGCGGATTCGGCTGGGGAGGAAGCTGCAGACCGTGCCTTGGGCGTGGCGCTGCGCTACAATTTATCGGTCCGAATCGCGAGCGTGCCGGACGGGAAGGACCCGAGCGACTATTTGACCGCCCACGGCGCTGGCGGCATCGATTCTTTGTTGAATGGTGCGGTCGATGCGCTACGATTCAAATGGGGTCGAACTTGTGAGCAGTTCGCAGACTCGAGGGGCGGGGGACAGAGACAGGCCATCGAGGCGTTCATCTCTCTGGTATCCCAAATGGCATCCTACGGAACCCTGGACGCGATCCAACGGGGGTTGGTGATCAACCAACTTTCGGGGTTGTTGTCGGTTCCGCCGGAAGACATTGTCAAGTTGCTCACGGCGGCTCAGCAAAAGATACGGAGTCAGAACTCGCGCATGGTTGCGCGAGAAAGCAGCCGCGCGCCGGAAAATTCGCAGGATCGTTCGCGCTCGACGCGTCGCGATTTGGAGGCATCCGGTCAAGACGCCGAGCAAGCCTCGCTGCGTGGTATGTTGCAGGTGTTGGTTAACGAACCGGGGCATTACGCAGAGGTCTCGGATGTGTTCGTGGCGTCGCGTTTTCAAGATGACGAACTGCGACGGTTGGCGAGCGAAGTCGTTGGACTTTGTAACACGTTGGGTGAGTTTCAGATTTCGGAACTGATGGACCGATTCCGTGATGAACCGGCGATTGGCCGGTTGGTGACGGATTTGGTTTATGAGGGCGAGCGGCAGGGGCAATACCAAGCCGTCATCGACGACACCCGCAACCGCCTGCTGCGATTGAGTGCGGTTCGTGAGGGCCAACGTTTGGCGAAGAGCGTGAAGGATGAGAGCGCCCCAAGCGCAGAAGATTCTGGCGAATTTGTTTCAGACGAGACAAGTCGCACGGGAAGTAACGAATATAAGTCCCAGAACCTCGAGCAGCTTCAGAAACTGCTTTCGGAAAGGCGTGGGTTTGCACCGAGTGTGCCCGCGTCAAATCCGACTGAGGGGGCTGGGAAGTGATGAGTACGCTGGGAAGTGATTAGTTCAGTCCACTAACTTTTTGTCATGTTCATGATGTGGCGGCTAAACCGGTAGCTGCTGTGCGATAGATGTGGCGGAGATTCTTAATGACGACATTGGCGACCAAGACATTCGAAGACGTCAACGCTGAAATCGAAAAGTGCATGCTCGAATTGTCCGAGCTGGGCAAGAAGCGCGGGTACATCACGTGGGAAGAGGTCAACGAGGCCATCCCCGATGAGGCCGTTTCCCCAGACAAGCTCGAGATGATGCTGCTGCATTTTGAAGAGCAGAAGATCGATCTGCTCGACGAAATCGAAGCCGAAAAAATCGAAGCCCGACGCGGTCCCCGCAAAAAGGGTACCACGACTGACGAACCTGAAACTGCGAAAAAGGGCAAGGCAACCGTCGACGAGACCGGTGCCCGTCGCATCGACGATCCGGTGCGCATGTACCTGACGCAGATGGGCGAAATCCCGCTGCTCACCCGCGAGGAAGAGATCCGTCTGGCCAAGAAGATCGAGCTGACGCGGATGGCTTTCCGCCAGAAGGTTCTCGAAAGCGATTACTGCGCTGCGCAAGCGGTCGATATTCTTCAGCGCGTTCACAACGGCACGCTTCCGTTTGATCGCACGATGAAAATCCTCACGTCCGAGCAGATGGCTAAGACGACCATCATGTCGCGGATGCCCGGTAACATCGCCACCGCCCGCGCCCTGCTATGTCGCAACGAAGAAGACTGGGAGTCGCTCAACCGCAAACGGGTGGCGGCTGCGACGCGTGCGCAGGTCGATGGACAAATGACCAGTCGACGCCGAAAGATCTCAAAACTTCTCGAAGAGCTTTCGCTGCGTACCAGTCGCATCACGCCATTGATGAAGAAGCTCGTGTCGATCAAGTCGAAAATGGTAGACCTCGAAAAGCGCATCGTGCAGATGTCCAAGCGGAAGAATGTTCCGATGGAAGACTACGAAGCAATGTGCGACGAGATCGAGGGCATGAAGTCGCTGGTGATGGAAGACACCGAATCGCTGACTGGTCGTCTGAGCATCATCTCGCGGGTCTTCTCGGAATACGAAGACGCCAAGCGAAAACTTTCCGGTGGAAACCTGCGCCTCGTGGTGAGTATCGCCAAGAAATATCGCAACCGTGGATTGAGCTTCTTGGACATCATCCAGGAAGGCAACACCGGTTTGATGCGCGCGGTCGATAAGTATGAGTACAAGCGTGGTTACAAGTTCAGCACATACGCGACATGGTGGATTCGCCAAGCCATCACCCGCGCCATCGCCGACCACGCCCGCACCATCCGCATTCCCGTCCACATGATCGAAACGATGTCACGCCTTCGCAACATTGCCAAACAGTTGTTGCAGGACCTGGGTCGTGAAGGCACCATTGAAGAAATCGCCAAGCGCGCACAGATGCCGGTGAGTGAAGCCCGCCGCGTCATGAAAATTTCGCGCCACCCGATCTCGCTTGATCGTCCGGTTGGCGAGAGCGAAGATTCGTACTTTGGCGACTTCATCGAAGACGCAGCCGCCGAGTCGCCGGTGATGTCAGCCGGTTCGGAAATGCTCAAGGATCGCATTGAAGAGGTGCTCAAGACGCTGACCTACCGCGAGCGCGAGATTATTAAGTTGCGTTACGGAATTGGCGACGGATACACTTATACCCTTGAAGAAGTGGGCCGTATCTTCAAAGTCACCCGTGAGCGTGTCCGGCAGGTTGAGGCGAAGGCCATCCGCAAGCTTCAGCATCCGGTTCGGTCGCGCAAGCTCGAAGGATTCCTCGATAGCCCGGCGCGACTGGCGTGACGAATTACGCGGCGGGGCGTCGAACAAGGAAACGCTGATCGGTGGAAACGCGGGCCAACAGAAACATCAAGCCCCGCGCTTTCGGCGCCATCGGCATCGTCGTATTCGGCGCATGCATCGTTGCCCTTTGGGGCAATTTGCAACCTGTTGACCAACTGACCACAGACCATTCCCCGCGTGGGCATTCGAAGAAAAACGCTCGCATCCAATGGGGCATCTATCAAATCAACTGGGGGTCTGATCGCTTCGAGCACTTTCTCGATTTGACGATCGAGAAGCTGGCGTCGTCGCCCGATTACGTGATGTTCTACCGCGATCTTCGGTGTCCTTTCCCGGCGCGTGCCGTCAAAATCATTCGCGAGCGCGGTGGCGTACCATCCATTTCGCTCGAGTTGTGGCATTGGGGGCGCGGGGAGACCAAATACCTATCGATGATCAACGCTGGCGAGTTCGATGATTTCTTCGAATCGTGGGCGCGGGATGCAAAAGCAGAGGGCGGTCCCGTGCTGCTGCGATTCGGTTTCGAATTCAACGGTGATTGGTTCAGTTGGTCGGGCGATCCAGAAGAATATGTCGCCGCGTGGCGTCGCGCGCATGGGATTTTCAAACGCATCGGTGCCGACAACGTTCAGTGGGTTTGGGCTCCCAACATCACGAGCGTTCCTGAGTCGCCGGCTAATGACATGCATTTGTATTATCCGGGTGATGCGTACGTCGATTGGGTTGGTGTGGATGGATACAATTGGGGCGACCATCACGACGAATGGCACACCTGGCAATCATGTCAGGCGATTTTCGAGAAAGTGTTAGCCGACTTCGATCGTCGCTATCCGAAGCATCCGGTGATGCTCGCCGAGTTCGGCAGCGTCGAAGATACGCCGGGTCGTAAGGGAAAATGGATCACCGACGCCATGGCGTGGTTGTCCGAAAAGACGCGGGTGTCGGCTGTCATCTGGTTCAACCTCGACAAGCGGCGGGAGGGCGAGCAGGATTGGCGAATCGATTCGTCCGCCGAATCGCTCGAAGCGTTTAACCGTTCTTTTGCGAATCCAAATTGAGTCTCCCGGTTTGCAACTATTTACCTCATCCGTTCGATTTGCGGTTGTATATGCAGCGAAATTAAGACACGATAGCGAGCAATGACCGCCTCCGATGTAACAACGCCAACGGGTCCACAGGTTTGCTACGGACCCAACAGCCCCTTCGACGATGAAGAGCGGGCAACCATCGAGGCGATCTGTGCGCGGTTGGCAGCCAGCGACCGGAAAGAAGCGCCCAACCTGCTCGCAGCGATTCGTCAGCAGATCGTCAGCCTCGAATGGTTCGGCGAAATCACCGCGCAGTATCCTTCCCCGTTGAACGATCAACGCCTGGGCCAGCGTCGTCGCGGACTGTCGAGTCTGGTCAAGAGCTTGAGTCGCGCGACCCCGGCGAACTTTGAATTCCTCTTGCCGACGCGGACGCATCTGGGCCGGGCGCTCGTGATGGCCGAGGCGAATTTCTACCGATTACTCCGCTACGTCTGCATCGACATTTTCGACTCCGAGAGCGGCAACGAGTTGAAGGAACTCGCGACGATCGGGTTGCGACGCTGCTTGTATATCAAACTGATCGAAGAGGTGCTGTCCGACATTGCGACGGGTGACGGTATCGAAACGCAGACGCGCTCGCGAGCGGTGGCTGCCCTTGCCCAGGTTTGGGAACGTCGGGTGACGTTTCGGGTGAGCGATTTCTTTCCGATTTTGGATGCCGCGTGGAACGCCCGCCGGCGCATCACTGCGATCGGTGGGACGTTGATCGGCACGCACGAAATGTTCGAGCTGTTCAAAGCCGGCTGCGATCCGGAATTCGTGGACTTTTTTGCAAGAGAGAGTCCGACCGATGACGAAGTCGGCGCGTTTCGCGAATTCCTCTTTGGCGCGACGACCGAAGAACTCAAAGCCAAGCAAAAGGAAATGGAGGAAGCCGGCACGCACTCGACCGAACTCGTCGATCCGATCGCTTCAACCGACCCCGAAAGCGCGACTGTGTTCTACGACTTCTTCCGCTCCCGCCACCTGCAAGCCATGGCCCGCCGCCTCGCCAACATCCCAGGCCCAAAACACACCGCCGAAGCCTACGTCATGATGGCCTATC
>BQJS01000170.1 GCA_021604825.1 Phycisphaerae bacterium
TGTTCAAACCGGATGTCAGCCAGACCCTGTTCCACCCGATCCGCAACCACGCGTCGCGGTGCAATCGGAATGTGCCCAACTCGCAATCGCGTGCTACGACGGATTCGCCAGAACGCCGGTGGACTTGGCGTGTTTTCGCCCCACGTCGCGCTGGACCAAGTTGAACCTGACCTGGGCGATCGCCAATCCCACGCCACAAATTGAGAATGAGCGACAACACGAAATCGCCGAACAGATGTTTGGCCTGTGGGATGCGGCTTGTGCGTTGGATTTTGAGCGGTCAAACGATCCGGATAATGCGGACATTGTGATTCACTTCGATCCGGACGAAGAAAACGGCGCGTTTCCATTCGATGGACCCGGTGGATACCTGGGGCTTTCGTATTTTCCAGGATCGCCACGTCCCGGTCAGATTTATCTGAGTGCGATTGAGAATTGGACGGTACCACCTTCGGAAGTTGAGTTTCTGCTTTCGGTGGTGATGCTGCACGAGATCGGTCACGCCCTTGGGCTGGAGCATAGCCTCGTTGCCGGTGCGGTGATGCGACCGAGCTATCGCGGACCGATCAGTGAATTGGCGGCGGGTGATATTGAGGCGATTCAAAGATTGTATGGCAGCGCCGACGGTAGCGTTGATCCGGCCCCGTTTGTCGAGTTGAACGAATGCAACATGCCGGCTGCTTTGACGTCGGACGAAGATCCGGATTCCGACGAGGACGGCATCCCCGATTCGATCGAGCTTCTGGTGCTGGGGACCGACCCCTTTGCCGGCGACAGCGATGAGGACGAGGTCAACGACTTTGATGAGATCTTCGTATTCCGCACGCCGCCGTTGGGCTTGGGGCGTGATGGCGACAACGATGGTTTGCCCGATCAAAAAGAATTGGAGATCGGCACGGGCTTTAACAATCCTGATACCGATGCCGATGGATTGCGCGATGGGTTTGAAGTCAATGTCGTGGGCACGGATCCATTGAATCCGGATACCGATGGTGACGGCTTCATCGACGGCGAAGACATGTGGCCGACGTTCGCCGGTCTGCCAAAGGATTGCAATCAAAATCAGATTGACGACAGGGACGAACCGTTTAACGACTGCAACCTGAATGGAGTCCCCGACTTTTGCGACATCGCATTGGGCATGTCGGAAGACTGCACGGGCGATGGACTGCCGGACGAATGCGGACCCGACTGCAACGATAATGGCGTTGAAGATTCGTGCGATATTCTTGAAGGCGTCAGCGGGGACTGCAATCAGAATCGCGTGCCAGATGAGTGCGACCTTGCCGCGCAAATCGACGGAGACTGCGATGAGAACGGTATCCCGGATGGTTGCCAACCCGACTGTGACAACAACAACATCCCCGATGCATGCCAGGATACGCCCGACTGCAATGGCAACGGCATCCCTGATGTGTGCGATGTGCTGGACGAGACCAGCGAGGATTGCAACTTCAATTTTCGCCCCGACGAGTGCGACCTCCTGACGTCCGATTGCAATGAGAATGCGGTTGTCGATATCTGCGAAGTCCGGGCGATGGAAGTACCGGACTGCAATGACAATCTCGTTCCCGACTCCTGCGACATCGCTGGTGGCACGAGCCTGGACATCGAAATCGTTAACGGCGTTCCGGATGAGTGCGACTTCTTACCTTAGCGAACACTGGCGGGCAAGCTGCCGGTGGCACATGAATGGGACTTACACCGAATGATGCGGGCCTGCATCGTTGGCTTGATCTGCTTTGTCTGAACCTAAAACAAACCGGCGCTGAATGAGGAATGTTCGCCTCGTTCAGCGCCGGCATTTGTTACTTACTATTTTGTACCGCCTATCGACGGTGCGTTATGCAACAGCTTACTGATAGATGTGTGTACTTTCGGTCTCGTTCACAGGCGAGGTCATTTGATCCGAATTCAACTCAACCTTAAAACGAACGTCGCCTTCACCGATACCCTTGACGGTAACTTTGTAGACAGCGGTCGCCTTGGGTGCGAGGGTGGGCAACGGTGCAAACGCAAGCGCTTTTCCATTGACGGTTCCGGTGGTCGGGCCGGTGGCTGACACGTGCTCTTCTTCTGCCGGCAACAAAACGTTGATGGTGATGTTGGTGCCGACAGCCGAACCTTGGTTTGTGACGGTAATGGTGTAGGTCACGTTGCCGTTAATCTCGATCGGATCGGGATCGTCAACGCACTCGAGCAGGATCGCCGGGATACCTTTGACGTCGATGTTGCACTGGGCTTTGGCTTCGGCGCAATAGGTGACCATGGCTTCGTTCTGGAAGCTGCCAATCGTGTTGCAGAGGAACGTTGACTTGAAGGTCATGCTCTTGCCAGCGTCGAGCGATCCAACCCGCCAGACGATGCGGTTTCCTTCGCGAACACCGCCGTTGTCCGCACCGGTGAAGCTGATGCCAACTGGAACGTTATCGGTGACAACCACATTGTTGGCTGCGGTGTCGCCGGTGTTGGTGATGGTGATGTCAAAGGTTGCGTCGCGACCGAGGTAACGCAAACCGGGACATGTCTTTGTGATCGTCACGTTGGGACCAGCCGCCGCAACGGAACCGAACACCAACAGCGCCAACGCAGATAGCGACAAATTGACTTTCTTCATTTGAAATTCTCCTCAGAAAATAATTGCTTAATGGTGGCTGGTCTTGCGGTCACCAAATTAGTGCCACGTCAGCCCCCAAATCCAATGTGAATGGACCCCCCATTCTCAGAATCGGCGGTGCAAGGTAGGTGTTGACTACGAATGCGTCAAACGCGCGAATTGTGGCTGACAGACTTGAACCAGCATTACAAATGGATAGTCAAATGCAACCACCCCGATAGCCCACAGCGCCGACACTTACACTCGCGATGTAATCGCTTTCAGGTCAAGGCGCAACCGTTCGGTGCGGCGAAAACTCACAGGCCGTTGGCGCATTTCCGGGTGGCAGAGATATCAATGATCAGTACACGGCGTTCAGCGTTCCATTTACGGTCCGCCCACCGATTGGGCGAAACTTGCGAAGTCGCTTAAATCAACGTCGTTGTCCAAATCGCCGTCAAATACATCCAAGCATTTCTGGCTGAGACTCGGGCTTGGGGGCAACGGAAGCGAACTCGGACCGTTCAGGCAATCGGCAAATCTCAAGTAGTCGTCGAGGTCGACGTCACCGTCGATGTCGTTGTTCCCCGATGATTCGCACGTGGGCCAACGTGGATTGGAAAAAGACATGGAAGACTTGCGGAACAACGATGTTGAAGTGCGCGAGTAAAGACTTTGAGCTAGGCCGACGGTAGTGTTTGCATTTGTCCAAGCACCACGCGGTTTCGACCGGCGGACTTGGCTTCATACAGCGCCTGGTCAGCGATTTTGAGCAACTCCTCATAGTTCTTCATGGAGTCACTGATTTCGGCAACTCCACAGCTGATCGTCACTTTGTGCCTTAAGTCTTCGTGGGCAACCAGGTTTTCTTCGACCATCTGACGAATGCGATCGGCACCTTGTTCGGCCATGTTGGCAGTTGATCCGGGGCAGAGGACCAGAAACTCCTCGCCTCCCATTCGAAATACGCTTTCCCCGGCGCGGGCACCTCTCCGCATGACCCTCGCTGTTTCTCGAAGCACAACATCACCCGCATCGTGGCCATGTGTATCGTTGCATTTCTTGAAATGATCGATATCAATCGCGATGCACGAGAGAGGTGTACTATTCCGTCTGGCCATCGACCAATATTCATTCAATCGGCTCATCGCCTCCCGACGGTTGTACAAACCGGTGAGTTCGTCGGTGGTGGCCATCCTTGTTAGCTTCTCGTTGAGCCCCGCCAACTCTGCGTTTGTCTTGTGGGTCGCCCGCTGCTCGGCGGCGAGGGTCGATTCCAGGTTCAAGGTGCGAATGCCTGCTTTCAAACGAGCGAGCAGCTCAATCTTCTTCCACGGTTTGGCGAGGAAATCGTCTGCGCCAGCGTCAAAAGCGTGGCCAAGAGTTTCGTTGTCGGTACTGGATGTCAGAACGATGACGTAGACGAATCCGACAACCTCACTGTTTCGCAGCGCACCACAGAGTTGCAGGCCGTCCATCTTCGGCATGTTCCAGTCGGTGAGTACCATTTGGTAGCCTTCCGACCGAATAGCTTTGAACGCATCGAAGCCATTGGTCGCTGTTTGGACTTCGTATCCTGCCTCGGTCAGCGTGTCCGCCAGCAGAGTGAGCGACACCGGATCGTCGTCGACCACCAAGATCGGCTTCTGACAGCGGGAGGCTCGCGAATGAGATTCCCGAAGTGAGGGGACGAACTCCGTTGTCTTGACCGAGAACACCGACCCCAATTCGTGCCACTCGCACTTGGCAAGATCGAACGCCTCTGACAACTCCGATGAATCCAGGTTCATCGACATTCCGAATTCGATGACCTCGGCGAGATCTTCTTGGAATACCTTGGGCTTTACAAAAGTGGCCGCGAACATCCGAGCCAACTGAAGCTGGGCGATTAGGTTCTTGGTGCGATCGCTGATTTCGACACGATCAAGATCTTCGGCATCCTGATACTTGACTGCATCACAGAGGACATCTGCCAGGTGCCACTCACCCATCATTTCAGCCGACAATTCGTTCCGAGTAATCCCATAGGCTGCGCGTTCGATGGATAGTTGCTCGGTGATCAACTTTTTGCGAGATCGCGCGAGAATACCGTCGTATTCTTTGGGATATGTGAACGCCAACCCCAAGGCACCGATATTGCTCACGAGTGCAACAGTAAACGCCTCATCGGCTGCACACGCTTTGAATAAATTCCCAAGGTGTCGAGCAGAGACGGCGCGGGCGAGTGATTCGGACCAAAACGTTTGATATTCAAATTCTTTGAAACCGGTCTTGGTGCCTGGTTCCATCAGCGACATGCCGAGAACGAGATTGCGAACCGCATGTCGGCCAAGCAAGTTAACCGCCATCGCCAACGACGCAATCGTTCTTGAAATTCCAACCAAAGGTGAATTGACCAGTTTCAGCAATCGCGACGAAAGCACGGGATCGGTTTCGACCGTCGCGGTGATCTGATTGATGGGCGTGCTTTCGACGTCCAGCAGGCGCATCAATTCAAGCGCCACCGCCTTCGGAGACGGTAGTCGACCTGCCCGCTTGATGTCTTCAAAAGCAATGCTGCCCATCGAGTACTCTCAAGCCAAATTCCGCCCCCGAAAACTGCCCATTGGCCCGATTCCCAAGCTTCCATTGAAGGGCATGCCATCGCGTCAGGTTGTCGTGCGCATTGAAATCCATCGGGCGCACTTTGATCCTGCCAAGAGGAGAGCACCCCTTGACTTATATCGACTAAAATTCGCATCAAATGATTCGGGTTTATTTGGGAACGGAATCTGAAACGACGGACGAGCGAACCTGCAGGCATAGACTAATCAACTCGTTTACTTCGTGCTTGATCTGTTGAAACTCAGACCCGATAACTGCGGCTTCCTCAACCTTGGCAGCTTGATCCGTTAGTACTTCAAAACCATAGCTGGTGCCTTCACCCTTCAAATTTCTTGCGAGATTCTCGAGTTCGGCTCCATCCTGATTCGCTAGTGCGTCTTCGATTGCCCGGATTCTGATCGGGAGATTCGACACAAATGATTCAACAAAGTCCACCATGGTGGGGTCATTTGACAGTGTGCTGAAAATCGGCTCCTCGCTAACTGATTCGAGAACCTTGGCGAGATTCTCTAGGGTGTGGGGCTTGGGCATGTAGTCGTCACATCCGGCTTCCAGGCATTTCTGCCGATCTTCGGGCCTGGTCTTGGCGGTGGCTGCAACGATGCGCCCGGAGTATCCCTTTTGGCGAAGCGCCCGGGTTGCATCCAGACCATTCATCTGTGGCATCTCGATGTCCATTAGAATCAGGTCGTAAACTTTCTGACTGACCATCTCAATAGCGGTAGATCCATCGGTGGCAAGATCGACGTTGGCCCCCAACTTGGTCAATAGCGCGGTCGCCAAGCGCCCGATCAGTGGGTCGTCCTCGGCTAGTAGAACTCGATGATGAATCGCCGAACTGCAATAGTGTTGTGGATCAATATTCTGGTTGAATTTAACGCTGATGATATGGATGTTTCCGGCGACGAACTTGCATCCGACAATGTGCCCCGGGACATCGGACCACGAACCGTGTAGCGAAATCAATCGAACGTTGCACTCAGATCCTGCGTGAATATAACCACCGAAAAGAAACGCAGCCCCGCCCTGACTTAAGTTGATCGGCTCTACAACATAGCTGACTGCTTCCGGATCGCCCGGCTGCTTGATTTCAGCCGTCAGTTGCTTTTGCCTGTATCGATACCGTTTGTGCTGGCGTTTGCTGGCCCCCGGTTCCTCTTGGGAAGTCTCAAGGCGTTCAATGAGTTTCTCGATTGCTCCCGCATTCTCGCGAATCGTGCGGATGCTTTTGTTCGACTTGGCCACGGTGGTCTTCTCCCGAGAATAATCGCTCACCCAGTCTTCTGCGGTACTGGCAGTCTTCGGCGGTACTGGGCGTGACAATCCAAGCAACCTCCACGCGAGAAAATTACGGGCGCGCAGTTTGAAGGCATTGCCACAATTGTATTCGCCTACTTGGCACCACAACTCGAATGGTTTGGCAGAACTGGAATGAAGCGGTTGCGACCAACCAAGACAGCCGCGGCCGGGTTTGCGCTGAGCCAATGAAAGAAGTAAATTTCAATGGAGATTTACGAGATGATTGATGTCGCCGGTGATGAACACTTGGACAAGACAACGTTTGTGAATTCGCCTTGCCAATGAGCGCACGGGGGTTGCGCACTTTAGCAAAAAATGCTTTTATGCAGTGGTTTTCAACGCGCGGGTTGCCATGTACGTCGGCATGTATTGGCTCAGTGGATTTGTCGGATCGCGATCTTCAAACATCGCCGTCAATACAAATCCTGCACGCAACTGACCGCCGATTTGATCGTCGAATGTGTGACCAAACCAGAGCGGTTCAGACTTTTCGATAAACGCCTGACGCTCTTCGGGCGAAATGTCAGTTAAATCAGAATAGGGCAGCCGATTCCGAAGGACCAACTCGCCCTTCTCAATCAACATTGAATCGAAAATGAAAACGGCAGGGTTGGTGAATCCGGACATCAGAATTCCACCCGGGCGCAAGACCCGATGGCACTCTTGCCAAACTGGGATGATGTTCTCGGCGAAACAGTTTGAACACGGGTGAAAAACAAAGTCAAAACTGGCGTCGGCGAAATCGCTTAGGTTGGCCATGTCGCCCTGTATGGTTTGGATATCCAAACCTTCGCGATCGGCGACCAGTCGGTCCTGTTCGAGTTGACGGTTGGAATTGTCAAAGACGGTGACGCGAGCCCCGGTTGCCGCCAAAATCGGTCCCTGCTGACCGCCGCCTGACGCCAGCCCCAGCGTGTCGCAGTCCTTCAAATCCGGAAACCAATCGCGCGGTACGGGAATTTCCGGTGTGAGTAGAATGTCCCAGTCACCTTGTCGGGCTCGGGCAACCGTTTCGGAATCAACCGGCACCGTCCACTGATTTTTCTGATCAACCTGGGCGTCCCACGCCGTTCTGTTGTATTCGCGAATATCCATCCGCGACAGCATATCAGGTATTTGCGAGGAAGTTAGCCCTGGGCAGAGATATGGGTTTTCAGGCAGGACACAAGCGGAGGGAGGCAGGTCGATTGATGGCTCGGTGCGACGGTCGATTGCCATCACTATTTTCGATGGACAACAGAAATGTGATCGAGAATCTTTGCTTCTTTGAACTTCGAGACCTCGTACATCAGCAAACCTTCCATGGTACGCTCATGTCGATAAAGCCACGGTTTCATTGGGCTGAGTTCTCCCGTCGCCGATGCCGCTTCGGCGAACAGTAAAACGGGTTCACCATCAACGTGGGCGAAGACCGCAACCGTTTGGGCAGTTCTAAAATTCGCGTATCCCAGTCCTGAAAGCTTTACGTTCGAAGGCAGTTCGTCGAGCACGATGTGTCGAGCAAATCGATACGCGAATGTGTCTTCAAATTGCTTACCCGAGCAAGCCCAGCCGGGTTCAAAATCGTTCGCAACCGCCTCTTCGTAGTAGGCCTGCATCGTCTTGGCTTTTGCCGCGTACGTTGGGGCGTCAAGAGCAGGTTTGGTTCCATATTCATTATCGAGTTGCCAATAGGCGAATCCCATGGAAACGGCAAAGAACAATACGGCAGCCACCTGCCGGATTAATGAAGTCCGGCGACCCGTCTGCGCGGGTGACTCAATATTCGCTACATTTGAAGCGTCAAATGAAACACGCAACGACGCCTCGATGCGCTTCTGGAGTTCAACCTCGGCGCGGAGCAAAGGATCTGTTTCCATTGCTTTCTCAAAATCGGCGCGCTCCTGGGGCTCGAGCTCGTTGTCAACGTACAACGAAAGCAGAAGTTCTACCGATTTCTTGTCGGGGCCATCCGTCATGCCGTACCCCCATCTGAACTCTTCGAATCTCCTCCAAGCCGACTTCGCATCGCCTTGCGGGCGCGATACACGTGACTCATCGCGGTTCCCGGCGCAATATCCAACAACTCGGAAATCTTGTCGTAACTCAGCTCAGTGACCGTGCGCAACAACAGGCAACTGCGCGCGGCACCGGACAGGCCTTGCAAGGCAGCGACCACTTGGTCATCAAATGCCTGCTGATTCGGCAAGATGCTGCCCACTGTGTTAATCGGATTATGATCCGCAACGCTGTCCGGAGACGGAGTTGAATCTATCTGCTCAGGGTTCACTAGAGTCTGCCGGGACCTCTTGCGGCGAGAGTTGAGTGCGACGTTGCGAACGATCGCAGCCGTCCACGCAGAGAAGCTCGTGGCTGGGTCGAATTGATTCGATTTTTTCCAGGCGATCGCGAGCGTTTCCTGCACGATGTCCTCTGCAAGGTGGCGATCATTGGTCATTCCCATCGCGATGAGCCAGAGCATGTGGCGCGCGGATTGGGCGCGCTCGCCAAACTCCTCCGGCGACAGATGGTTCGCGAGCCTCAGCTCGTCCAGCCGTGATGCGTTCTCTTCGGGAATGCCCAATCCCTCGTCGTTTCTTGAGTACCCGGTCAATCAATGTTGCATGTCCGCTTGGATATTGCACTTGTTTTCACGATTTCTATCAACTCTGAGGGCAAAAGCGACAGAAATTCGACGCCCCCCCAAAGTCCGATTACATTTGTGCAGGCAAGCTTGGGATCCCATTGGCAAAAGAACCGATGCATTCGTCCACCTCAGACCAATTCGGCGAACCGACCGACCCCATTCTCAATGTTGTCAAACAACATTGGGGCTACGACTCCCTTCGCCCACTTCAGCACGAGGCGATGTCGGCTGCTTGCGATGGCGTCGACTCCATGGTCGTGCTGCCGACCGGAGGCGGGAAGTCGCTCTGCTACCAAGCCCCCGCCCTGCTCAACGAAAAACCGACGGTCGTCGTGTCGCCCTTGATCGCCTTGATGAAAGACCAAGTGGACGCTCTCATCGAACGTGGCATCGGCGCTGCGTTCCTGAACAGCAGCCTCACGCCGGAAGACCGCCAGCGCGTATCCGACGGCATCCGTGTCGGTGAATACAAGCTCATCTTCGTCGCACCTGAGCGCTTTGCGTCGGGGCACTTTTGGCAGTTGCTGCAATCCAGCGGTGTCGGCGCGTTTGCCATCGACGAGGCCCACTGCATCAGCCATTGGGGACACGACTTTCGCGGCGACTATCGACGGCTTGATCAACTTAGCGCACGGTTTCCGGATGCATCAATCCATGCATTCACCGCGACCGCCACGCCGCGCGTCCGCGACGATATCATCAGCCAATTGCACCTTCGCGAACCCAAAGTTTTGGTCGGCGATTTTTTTCGACCCAACCTTCACTATCGCATCGTTCGCCGAGAGGCGGGGTTCACTCAGATTCTGAAACTCGTCAAAGAGCGCGAAGGCCAGGGCGGCATCGTTTATTGCATTCGTCGGCGCGATGTCGATGCGATCTCGCAGCATCTCAGCGCTGCTGGCATCAAAGCCGCAGGTTACCATGCGGGCCTTTCGGACGCACAACGCACCCGCGTGCAGGATCGGTTCAGTTCGTTCAAGACCGACGTCATCGTCGCGACGGTCGCATTTGGCATGGGGATCGATCGATCCGACATACGCTTTGTCATTCATGCGGCGATGCCCAAATCGATCGAACATTATCAGCAGGAGACTGGCCGAGCGGGTCGCGATGGCAAACCGGCCGACTGTATTCTGCTCTATGGCGGCGGCGACTTGATGACCTGGAAGCGGATCATCGAAAGAGGCGGAGAGGCTGACAT
>BQJS01000171.1 GCA_021604825.1 Phycisphaerae bacterium
CAGCAGCCACACCAACACGCCCATGTTTTCTTGAGCAGCGACTGCCGTCAATCGAATCGGGATCGTCGCGTTTCCGGTTTGGCACCGCATGATCAACGGCTCGATATCGCCAACGCCCTGATTCTGCTGCAGTTTCAAGGCCACGAAATTCATGCCGTCTTCGACATATGGTCCAATCAACTCTTCACCGCGATCGGTCAAATCGTATCCATTTGAATTCAGCCAAGTCGACAGCGCTTCGGCGTCGTCACTCGAAATGACCTCAACATCAAACGGGCCCACCGCCAAGCGTTGAACCACG
Source organism: Phycisphaerae bacterium (assembly GCA_021604825.1). The sequence goes on from BQJS01000171.1 coordinate 302, forward strand.
TCGACACCATCGTCGCTTTCGCCCGCGGAGTCTGCCGTCGGCGCCCCACCGCCAAAGAAGAAATCTCCATCGTCAGACGGGCACCGCTGCCCGTTGGTCTCCAAGACAAACTGCGGACGTGTTGCTGTCTCGAGCGACGCGAACACGGCATCACTGCCGACGGAAAGCTCTGGGATCCCCGAAACCGGGACAACCCATGAAAACTCCTCCGCGTCTCCGGTGTATTGGATCAGCACCATCGCCGTGACGAGATCGCCATCTTTGCGAAAGATGATCTGCTCGCCGGCTTGGTCGATGGGAACTTGTTGGCAAAAGAATCCCCCGCACGCATTCGCTTCGGACGTTGCGAACATGATCGCCACAACGATTGACAGAACCGTAGCAATCGACAGGCACGAAACGATTGGTGATTTTCGATTCGGATTCACGGTGATTTCCTCCAAAGCAAGTATTGCGTACAGTTCTAGTGTCGGTCCGACAGGTGCCTCGTCAAGAGTCGATTTCGCATGGATCCTGACTAGGTCATCATTGCACCAGAAAAAGCGTATAGCAGGGCTGTGACGACGCCTACCGACAATGCGTAAGGAAGCTGCGTGCGAACGTGGTCGATGTGGTCGGACGCAGAGGCCATCGACGACACAATGGTTGTGTCCGAAATCGGCGAACAATGATCACCAAACACGCCACCGCCCAAGACGGCTGACACTGCGAGCGCAGATGGCAAGTCAACCTTCGCCGCGACCGAAAGACCGATCGGAAGCATGATCGCGAACGTGCCCCAACTCGTTCCGGTTGAAAACGCGATGGCGCTGGAAGCAATAAACAAGAGAGGTGCGATCAACGTCGCCGACGCATCTTGCCCCACCAATGATGCAACGTACCCTCCGGTGTTCAATCCGTCTTTGCCGCAGAGTCGTCCGATCGTAAATGCCAGGATCATCAGCACACCCAACGGCACCAATGCACCAGCCCCCTTCAGGGCAACATCAATCGATTCCTTCAACCCCATGATGCCTTGAACAAAGTACATGCCTATGCCAACAAAACATCCCGCAAACACCCCCCAATAGACTGAGGTCGAACCAGAACAGTTTTGAAGAATCACCCAGACTTTGTCCCAGAACGCTTCGGGTAGCGCTTCTTTCGCACCGGTTGCGCCGGTGTAGACGATGGCGGCGAGTACCGTGGCGATCATGACAATGATCGGTACCGCCATGTTGATCACGCGCGGCGGTGTCGATTCTGCTCGGGGCATCGCCAAAACTTCTTCCGTGACCATCGGGCGCGCACCGTCTGCGAGTAGCTTGCCTTCCTCGCGCGCCCGTCGCTCGGCTTTACGCATCGGTCCGAAATCCTTCCCACTGATGATGACAACCAGCAGCAAGAGAAAGCTAAGGATGGCGTAGAAGTTGAGCGGTATCGACTTGATCAAAAGCGGGACGGGTTCTTCAACGCCAAGATCCGCAAGTTGCGCGAGGATGTACGCACCCCAGCCGTTGAGAGGGATCAGAATACAAATCGGCGCCGACGCCGTGTCGCAAACATACGCCAACTTCTCACGCGAGATCTTAAGTCGATCAAACAGTGGCCGCCCAATGGTTCCAGTGACCAAGCAGGAAATGCTCGACTCGATAAAGACGCATGCACCCACCGCGGTGGCAAGCAAGCCGGCGCTTCTCGGACTGTCGGCAAGCCCCAGCCCTTGAATCCATTTCACGAATCCATCGACGCCACCACTTCGCTGGATCAAGGTGATTAGCGAACCAACCATCAGGCAGAACAAAATCGTACGAGTGTTCCCTTCTCCATCTACAGCAAACACGTTCACAAATGCGGTCAGCGTATCGATCGTCGCGGCAATGACGTTTCCGCCAGCCAAAGTCAGATATCCGACCCAGATACCGATGGCCAATGAAATGAACACTTGCCTGGTCGCGATGGAAAGAACAATCGCGAGCAAGGGAGGTAAGAGCGAATAAATACCGTAGTCACCAGGCATGTTCATTCCGAAAGTTCGAGGAGTGGATACAAGAAAAGACCCGCCGACAATAGTTTGCGGCGGGTCTTTGAATGTGACAAGTCAATTTTTTAAACGATTCGACTCACCGACGATTGATCGAAATCAATTCGCCGCAAATCCCTTTTGGCCACCGCGACTAATTCGCGACGGTGTTGTTTCCGTAGATGACGTAGACCCGACCGTCGTCCGGACGTCGGCCAATATTCGGATCGGTGCCGACGTCGCCAGGATTCTGCGGAAGATTCTGATCCACAAAGTCCGAACGGGTCAGACCCAGTCCAATGTCATCAAATCCATCGTTGTTGATGTCGCCAAGCAAGCCGACGTTGTCAATCGGAGCCTCATTTGGCCGTCCAGTCTCATACGGCGACCAGAAGACAAGGCCTGGAAGTTGCGGTGTGCCAACCTGGCTTAGCGAGAATCCACCTTCAGGTGCATTGTTCAGATGGGTACCGCCAAAGATCAAGTACACGACGCCCATGCGCTCGCGATTGTTGTTGTCGGTGAATCTGACGCCGGGCGCGGCAATGAGCAAATCACCAAAACCGTCTCGGTTAAAGTCACCACCAGAAACTACGTCTTCACCCGCGCGGTCGCCCGGTGACTCACCGTAAAAGATAACGCCGGGCAAACTGCTCGTTCCGATTTGGCTAATCGTTCGATCACCATCCAGCGTGACGTTTCCGAAAATGACCCCTGCATAACCATTGTCCACGGGACATGCATCAGCAAAACCAGCAACCAAGTTATCGAAAGAAGCTTGATCGTCATCGTCAATATCGCGATCGTTGTCGAAATCGTATTGCTTGCAGGTGTCACCGATGAAGACTTCGTCACCGAAGTTGTTGCGACACGCCGTAAAGGTGCTCGTACTCAAGTTGGCATCGGCGCAATGGGTCGCAGCCGAATCCAGGAAATCGACGTACGGTGACGAAATGAAGACGTCGCTGATTCCGTCGCCATTGATATCCTGCCCACTGATTTGACGATGGCCTACTCGGTCACCCTCTTTTTCGCCACGGATCCGCAGCACAGTTGGCCGAGGAAATGCCGGATCATCCAAATGACTCAACGAAATGTTTCCGAACGGTGAGCGACCTTGGAGAATATACACCGCCCCTGTGTCGATTCGACCGTTAACACTGCTGTCGTTGTGTGGAGCGCCGCAGATAATGTCGGGCACGCCATCGCGGTTCATATCACCTGCCGCTTCTGCGCCCCCTAAGTAGTCATCAACGTCTTCAGCAAAAACCTCAAAACGGTTGGACGGAAGGGCTGGACCCGTTCTCGGGGTTGGGGGAGACGAAGTACAATCGCCCTGACCAGGAATGGTATAGTTGGGCATCACCTGATTACCATCCGAGTCGTTGAATGCAGCGTTTTGAGAATAATCGTTGCCATTGATGACCATGACGCTTCCACGAAACGCATTGGACGCTCTGATTTTCGCATCAGAACTCCCGATGGGGGCCGCCGCGATCGATGCCAGGTACGTCTCGTTTCGCGGCGCAGAAATCACGATTTCTGGCGTTCCATTCAGGGTGATGTCCCCGACTGAGGCTACATGTTCACCGAAGTAATCGGTTCGAGGATTGGCCTGCCCGGTAGCCCCATCATTGATATAGTCCCAGAATCCGCCTTGAATTCTCAAACCTCGTCCTGTGCCAAGTCCGGGGTCACCAGCCGTATGGCTGATTGGGCCAGAACCGGGGTTACCTTGAATGCCGGCATTGATCACGCCCACCGCTTCTTGTCCTGTAAGTTCAAGCGACATCACGGTGCTTTCTAGGCGTGTTGCCGACACCGGGCCCGCAAGGTCTCGGTTTTCACTCGTCGCCATGACCACAACACCGCACGCCTCCATCGTGGAATCATTTGTGAATGGCGGGTCATCGATAACGGTTGCCAAGTTGTTGACGAGCGAATCCGGGTAACAATTGAATGCCTGCGTACCGGGGCGTTCTTCGTCGAATGTGATATTGAGCGTCGGACGGCTGGCTTCGATCGCAGACTCCGAACTGACGAATGATCCCGTAAACGGAAGGATCGGAATGACGATGAATTGCGGGTTACGTGTACCTATTTCACCATCAATGGCCATTTGCACGACGTCTGTGATGTCAATCACCATCGTGGTCGTAACGTTTTGACCGACTACGTTAAAACTGACATTGTAGTCGATCTCCTCGTCGTCGTAGTCAGTTGCCTCGGTAGGGCCCGGCGTACCGTCTGAAGCCGTGAAATCATTAAAGTCAGTGTCATCGTCTGCTAATAGATTCAACCGATGCACCGCGAAGGATTCCGTCGAGATTGCAAGAGCGCCTTGAAGCGCCAGGGTAATCGTCGCATTGAGTTCCGAGATGTTGGCAGGAATCGGGTTAAACACCTGGTCCGGTAAATTGAATCCAATAATCGGGAACTGATCCCTGTCCGCTTCTTGGTCGGTACCGGCCGAAAACAACATCACTTGCTCGGTACCCGCCCCGTTGTTGGGGTCGTTACGATCGATATAGGTGTCAATCACGCCCTCGTAATCGTCGTCGAAATCGGGCTCAGGAGTACCATTGTTTGTAAGCGTTCTCAATCCGAACCGCGCCGAGAAATTGACTGCGATCGGATCAACCGAATCACCGGGGTCGTCATCGCGGCCCTGAAAAATCCCATCAACCATTCCCAGTCCAAACAGGAGTTCCGGCCTGCCGTCTCCGGTCAGATCTGGAATGGAAGCAGCGCTTGTAATTCCACGCGGAATTCCAAGCGGGTCATCATGAAATGGCTCCAGCCGATTCGGAGGCGCTTCAAAAATGACACCCGAAATCCCCCGACTCACACTGTTGACGTTGTTGATGCCACCAAACCGGGCCTGATTGAGCCCGTAAATCAAATAGGCTTCGCCTATGTTGCCGAAGTTCCTTGGGTTTCCGAATTGAGCCACGAGCAAGAAGTCCTCGATGCCATCACCGTCGAAGTCGCCCACGTTGGTCATCGTCGAACCAAGACGGGAACCCGGATTGAATCCCTGAAAGATTGCACCGGACAGAATCGTCCCAACATCGAGCAAGTCCACCGTGCCCGTCGCTGATCGCAAAATGTTGATCGATCCCTGGGCATAAGCGTGAACCCGTTGATTTCCAGCATCGATGATCGTTGCCCGAATACGATAGGCTTGGCCGTCGAGCCGCGGCGGAATGACGCCAAGATCAACGGCAATGTTAAACGTCAACTCGTCGGTACTGCCCATCGGAACATCCTGCTGACGCAGGACAATGATCTCATTGGGATCGGGCAGGCGCGGATCGTCATCCGTCGGCGTATCGTTCAGGTCGAGAACGATGAACAATTCGGATTCGCTATCGGCGTCATAAGGCTCGTTGGCATCGACTGGACCGGATGTCGGCCGGACCGTCACTGTCAACGTATCGTCCTGAGCCACACCTTGATTAAATGCCGGCTGAATGACCGCGACCTGCGGCGGAACGTTCAGTGGATTGGTGCCCGGTTCGCCGATCGTGATTTGGACTCGCTGCGATGTTGAACCTTCAACCAATGCAAAAACGGAGAAGACGTCGTTGAGTCCGTCCGTGATCTGCCCCAGCAAATTGTACGTCCCAAGCGGAATCAAACCCGTCGAAGCGCTGAACTGGTCGGGACCAGCGTTGTCGTTCTCTTGAATGTTCGAAACGAGAACAATTTCAGCACCCGTCGCCACGTTGATCAGACTGAACGAAATCAACGCGGGGGAATCACGATCGTCATCGCTCCATTGAATCTCAAATGGCTCGCCTTGGTTTCGATTCAGGTTCGCCGTCGGCGCAAGAATCTGTAACGAAGGGGGGACGTTGCCGATGACCCCCGGTCCAAGCACCAATCGCGGCAGGTCTCCGGCGCAGCCATAAAACACGGTTACCGCAATCACGGCACAGGCAGCCGTCTTGGCAATTCGCACAGTTCGCGACCCGCTGAGCTGAAACCGTCTGGGTTGATGAGGCATGGGCACTCACTCCAATGTATGCAATACGTTTGGCAACCTTGGAAGATTCCAAGTTGCGTTGTTCGACACTTTCAATGAAGACAGCCTGCCAAGACCAACGACCATGGCTGTTCGCCAATTGACAGGTCCGTCCCCTTTGCTTCTTGATTCCCTTTTGTACATCACTGCATGATCGAACGGAGGGAGAGTTTTGCGCAGCGAGTTCGTCTCCGGTCATTGACCGCTTCCGAAATTCACGCAAGACCTTCGATCGCCACATTCTTCACGGCAATCGTTCGTCCAATGTCGCAATCAAATGCCGTCCCTGGCGTTCAAACCGCAATTCGTTGCCCTTTGGCTGGGTACACTGTCACTTTGCGGCAGCGCTCATACTAAAGGCACTCCAATTGTCCCGTCAAGCGCCACAACCTGTTCATTTGGCTGACACTTACGCGCATCAGCGGTTGCCGAACCCGGTTTCGTCTGGTTCAATGGTACGATGCCCACTGACCCTTTAGAAACCACACCGTCGCTTGAGGAAATCCCTCTCGATTTGGGGGATGGAAGACCGCCCTTAAGCAAGCTGGCAATCTTAGCCGGAATTATCGGCCTTGTGTGTCTGATTCCCTGGGCCCCCGCCATCGCATTTATGTCGCAGGGTTCCGGAGCCATCAAACTGGGGATGCTCGTTGGAATTGTAGGCGCTTCAATTGCGATCATTCTAGGGGTGTTGTCGATTTTGAAGACCCGACATTACGCGCGGCGGGGACGTTGGATTGGGATCACAGGCGGCATATTTGGTCTGCTGGGAATCGCCACAAACCTGCTGGTCGGATTCGGGCTGTTCCTGACCAAAGCGAGCTTCGGTTGTGCGCAAGATGCAGTCTTGGTCTTGAAGGCTTCATCCACTGATCGCGCACCGGAATCCGAAAAGTGGATCGAAGAATTCGCCTCAAAGCGATTGACCGTTAGCATCAAGCCGAACGAATTTGAAGATTGGCTTGAACAGGTTTCAAAGAAGCACGGACAATTGCAACAATCTGAGCTTTCAAAAACGCAACCCATTTCGTCGGCCAACGGTGTGATTGTCGTGAACATGAAGGGGCATTTCGTAAACGGCATGTCCGCCATCGAGGTTCACATCGGGATCGACGGAGACCAGGCCAAAGTCGATGACTTCAAAGTTGGCGGGTCGTCACCTTTGGACTGAACCGCTTGGTCGTCATCAATCGCCAGCCCGTGAAATTGTAATCACGCCGTCGAACGGCCTCGGCTCGCAGCTTGTGCCAATGGCCTCCTTCAGTTGCTCGACGGCCAACACCACCCCATCCACGCCGTCCTTAAGGCTCACAAATAGACGAACCGAATCAACATTGGGCTCCAGTGTCTTCAACCAATCGATCCAATGCGGCACGCCATCGGGCAAGCAAGTTGGCAAATCGATGCCCAACATCGGCGAATTGATGCCTGTCACCACCTCGCGCAATTCAACCGGCGAAGTCAGGAATCTGCCCTGCGCGGGTCTCAAGCAACACCGCACGCCGCTACGCTCAGCCAGGGGCATCACCGCAGCCAACGCAGCCACCGTTTGATTCATCGCCGCCATGTAGGTGTCATTGCCGGTGTTCGAGTTTGAAAGGTTGGCCGGCGCGAACGAGATTCGTTCGATCCCGGCTTGGCCCGCAATGGGTAGCAGCGATTCTAGAACCGATTCAATTCGGCCGGCGGGAAATGCATTCACATACCACGCGACCACGCTCAGATCATTTCCCGATTCAGTCGCCCATTTCCTGCTAATCGGATCCTGTGAATTCTTTTGCGAATGGAAGTCATCGGCTGATGCCGCAAGCTCGATCCTTGCTCTCCCCACGCTGCTGGCAATTTGAGAAACGAGTCTCGATTCCTCAGGCGACGGGTAGACCGACGACTGAATGACAATTTCGTTTTGTTGGTTCATTAAAGAATTCACAGGGCGGCCCACGTCGCCAATGGTCGCGTTGTCGCAGCCAACCGGACGCTCTATACTTGGACTATTCGCTTATCTGAGTCTCCACGTCGACTGGTTTTGCAATGAGCCGCATTCAAATCTTATCCGATCTGCTCGTCAACAAGATCGCCGCCGGCGAAGTTATTGAGCGACCGGCCAGCATCGTTAAGGAACTCGTCGAAAACGCGTTGGATGCGGGTTCAACGCATGTGTCGGTGACGATCGAAGACGGCGGGAAGCGACTCATTCGTGTCGTCGATGACGGAATCGGCATGTCGGCCGAAGATTTGCGACTCGCGGTAACGCCCCACGCCACCAGCAAGATCACCTGCGAAGATGATCTATTCAAGATCGCCACGCTAGGTTTTCGCGGAGAAGCGTTGGCCAGCATCGGTGCGGTGAGCCATCTACGCATCACCTCGCGCACCCGCGATGAAATCGAAGGCAACGAAATCGTCGTCTCGGCAAAGCACCTGGAAACCACCCAAGCCGCCGGTTGCCGTGTTGGGACTAGCGTGGAAGTTCGCGACCTATTCTTCAACGTACCCGCTCGGCGAAAATTCATGCGGGCGACACCGACGGAGGTTGGCCACATCAACGAGCAGGTTGCGCGGACAGCGCTCGGTCATCGCAGCGTTGGGTTTGAGTTAACCAACAACCAGCGCACGACACATCGATTGGCGGCTGACTCCACGATTCAAGAACGAATCGGTGCCCTCTATGGTGCCGATCTTGCAGATGAATTGATTCCGATCGAGCGCGACGAACGCGGCATGCGAATTGAAGGATACGTCGCCCCGCCAGCCCGATCGCGTTCTACGGCCTCGTGGCAATACGTGTTCTTAAACGGACGCTACATCCGCGATCGCTCGGTACAACACGCCATTCGCGAAGCCTATCGCGGATTGATGGAACACCAACGATTCCCCGTGGCGTTTCTATTCTTAACGATGGACCCTGAACTGGTGGACGTCAACGTTCACCCTTCCAAGCTGGAAGTGCGTTGGCAGAATTCGCAGATGGTACATTCGCAAATCCTGTCGGCGCTTCGGGACAAGTTTCTGACGACGAACCTTGCCCCGGCGCTTCGGGCGGGCGAGAGCGATTCACGTGTGCGCACTGAGATCGATCCGGCGAGGTCGGCAGAGGTGCGACGTGATGCGGCGGAATACTACAAAGGCTTAACTCCATCGCCGATGGGCGCACCGATTCAAGCTCGGTACGAAGGGGGAGGTTACTCGCCAACGTTGGGTACGCCTCCGTCTACGAGCCCGGCTGACATTCGCTCTGACGTTTGGGATTCAATGCATGGAAGCGGAGTTCAGGATGGTCATGCTTCACGAATGCCATCCGACGACTCACCCGGCGAATTACCACAAATCAAAGGGTATCGAGCCCTGCAAGTCCACAACAGCTATCTCGTCGCCGAAACCAGCGAGGGGCTGGTGATCATCGATCAACATGCGCTCCATGAACGAATCATGTACGAAAAGCTCAAAGCGCAGATCACCGACGGACCGCTCGAATCGCAGCGCTTGCTCATGCCCGAAACGCTAACCGCCAGCGCCACCGACATGGCCCTCCTTCAAGAACACGAATCGCTGCTGACGAAACTCGGCGTCGAAGCCAATGCCTTCGGTGAGGATCAAATCGCCGTCCATGCATTCCCGTCGCTTCTCAAAGATATCGACGCCGCCGCCTTCATGCGCGACCTGTTGGATCGATTGGGCGAGCAACACGCGCAAACCAGCGCCGAAGAAGTGATCCACGAAGTACTCGACATGATGAGTTGCAAAGCAGCGGTCAAAGCCGGCGACTCGCTGACCACCGAAGAAATCGCAACCCTCATCGACAAAAAGGGCGAGATCGAAAAATCAAGCAACTGCCCCCACGGCCGCCCCACCACGCTGAGTCTTTCTGTTGATGAACTCGAAAAGCAATTCAAGCGAAAGTAGTCCGGACGACTATTCGACCGCTTGCAACGTGACCTTCAC
>BQJS01000172.1 GCA_021604825.1 Phycisphaerae bacterium
TATTTTTGGACGACGATTCGCTTCCAAAAGAGGGCGGCCTCGAACGGATGGTTGAGCACTTCGAGGCCAATCCGCGACTTGGGGCGGCTGGGTTCGCCGTACATCTACCCGATGGCCGGCGCGAAAGTGCTGCCCTGCCGCATGTCTTCGTGGGTTGCGGCGTGGGATTGCGGCGAATCGCCTACGAGCGGGTCGGCGGGTTGGACCACGAATTCTTCATGCAAGCAGAAGAGTATGACCTGTGCTTTCGATTGATGGGCGCGGGCTGGGATGTCGAGCGCTTTGATGATCTGCACGTCGAACATTTGAAGACGCCACGTTCACGCTTGTCGGAACGCACGTGTTTCTACGACACGCGAAACAACCTGTTTGTCAACGCGCGATACATCCCCGATGCGTTCGAACCGATATACCGCGACGATGTGCTACAGCGCTATCGGTGGATCGCAGAATCGCAGGGCCATGTCGCAGCCAATCAACACGCCGAAGCCGAGGCGATGAGCCGGTACAAAACCGAACGCGATCGGTTTGAGACGATGCGACTCTCGCCCAGTGTGTTTGAAGAATTATTTTGCATCAATGAAATCGCCCAGCGTATGAGCGAACTGCATGCCGATGGTGTGCGGCGGATCGTGTTGGCGGGTCTTGGTAAAAACATCTACCCGTTCGTGCAGAGTTCCAAGAACTGCGGCATCGAAATCGCAGCCATCGCCGACGATTACTTTGCCTTGGGTGGCAGGGCCTATCGTGGAATTCCCATTGCCGAATCTTCCGCGGTTTCAATGGACTGCGTCGATGCGATCGTTATCTCAAACATGTCGCCCGCTCACGCCGCGCGTTCACGTTTGCGATGGACGAAACAAACGAGGCTTCCAATCTTCGCTTGGTACGCTGAGTCGGCGGACATGAATCCCGAGTCAGTCGTTATCCCCGTCGAGCAAACCGCCAATGCCGCCCAGGATGCTCCCTTCTCCCGTGCGCTTCCCGCCCATCTTCGGGGCATGGGCAATCACGCGGTCGGCCAATCGACTAAAGGGTAGCGATTGCAGCCACACGCGCCCCGGTCCGGTCATGTGGGCGAAGAACAAACCCTCGCCGCCGAAGACGGCTGTCTTGATGCCACCGACGTACTTGATGTCGTAATCCACTTCCGACGTAAACGCGACGAGGCACCCGGTATCGACATGCAACGTTTGACCGGCTTGTAGGTCGATGGGCACGATGGTTCCGCCGGCATGGATAAACGCCAATCCATCACCGGTTAGCTTTTGCAGGATGAAGCCCTCACCGCCGAAGAACCCGGTGCCGAGTTTCTTGGTGAAGGTAATGTCAACGTCAATGCCCTTCGCGCTGCAAAGGTACGAATCCTTCTGGCAGGTGATCTGCCCACCGAAATCCTTGAGATCAAACGGGATAATTTTCCCAGGATACGGCGACGCGAACGCCACCTCTTCGCGATTGTTCGACGTGCAGGTGAACACCGTGATGAAGAAACTCTCACCCGTCAGCGCCCGTTTGCCGGCGCGGAAGAGCGAATTGAAAAAGCCACCCTGCCCGTGCGGGTCCATGCGGGTATCAATCTCGACGCCTGAAGTCTTGTAGCACATCGCCCCCGCTTCGGCTAAGACGGCTTCGCCCGGGTCGAGGGTGATGACCACCATTTGCAAGTCGTCGCCAATCAATTCGTAATCAATCACGTCTGCGGGCATGTTGCACTTCCTCTCATATTTTCTCTATTTGCGGTTCTTCGGTTTTGGGCGTCGCGATGGATCGGCCAATACTTGCGAAAAGCAGCGCCGATGCAACCCCCAACGCAAAGCAAGTCTTCCACAATACACTACCACCAAAGTGAACTAGGATCATCCCACCAATCGGCGCCGCAATCATATTCGCGCCCGAATAACTGATCGTGTAGACGCCCATGTACCGTGCCCGCATACGCAGCGGTGCCAAGTCCGCAACAATCGCAGCGACCAGGGGCATAGCCATCATCTCGCCTGTCGTCCAAACCATCACCGTCAGCCGAAATTCCCATGCTGTATCCGCGTAGTCGGTCAGCATGAATCCAACACCAGATACCAACGACGCCAATGCGACCACAACCGCTCGGTTGTACTTGACGACAATGCTCGTGATCGGAATCTGCAGCAGCACAATCATGATACCGTTGACCATGATGATGCGTCCGTAATCGTCGGCACCAAATCCAAGCCGCCGCACATACAACGGCAGTGTGGAGAGGCCCTGCAAATAAACCAACGCCACGAAGAACGTGCCCAGACAGAACACCACGAAAACGTAATCGCACGCAATGTGCCAGACTGCGCTGTACCAAGGTATTTGATCGGACTGGTCTGCATTGCTCGAATTGGGATTGTCGCCTGAATCGGCATCTGTGCGATCGGGCGTTCGCGCCGGCAACGTTTCCCTGATGAAGATCAGGATAATCACGCCAAATACAAGCGACGTCGCCGCATCAAACCAGAATACAGACTTGAATGAAAACCAAGCGATCAGCGCCGCACCGATCGGAGGAGCCACCGCGAACCCCAGATTGATCGCCAGATACATCAGCGTGAATGCGTGGGGACGTTGCTCGGGACTAACCAAGTCGGCGATCATGGCCTGCGATGCCGGTCGGTACATTTCAGAGATGAAGGCAAACCCGGCAATCGTCGCAAGAATCGCGAGCGGATCGGTCAGGTATGAAAACGCAACCAACACAACCCCGCCACCCACCAGCGCTGCGAGCATGACCACCTTGCGGCCAATGGCGTCGGCGAAGTGCCCCCCGACCAACGCGGCAAAAATAGCCCCGAACCCAAACGCACCGAAGCAATAACTCGCGAACGTTTCGGTGTAACCCAATTCGTCGGTCAGATAGATCGTCAGGAAAACAACGAGCATCTGGCCCGCGCGGTTGATCAGCGAACCGAAACAGAGCAATTGTACGGTGGGCGGAAGTGTCAGGAATTTGTTCATGCCCGTAATTACCTGTCCACAATCCGAACTTTCCTACCCAAGACACTACACCGCGCTAGATTTGCCGGTCGACAAGGCGAATCCCTCCGACGTATCATCAACACGAGCGTCGCGCTAAATCGAAATGATGCGAATACGCGATGAGACCCTATCGACCTGTCCGCCCGATTTCAAACCAGCGAGGGAAACCCATCCGGCCAATGCAGAATGATCCTCGAACCCAAGTCGAACCGCAAACGCCAGCCGACGAAGGCCTGCGCTGCCCGGAGTGCGCGTACAATCTGACGGGATTGGTCGGTGATGTATGCCCGGAATGTGGCGAGCCATTTGATCGCGAGCAACTCCTCGCGGAACTAAACGTCGAATACGCACCGATTCCATACTGGAGCGCTCGTAGCAAAATCGGCACGTTTACGGCGTTCATCCACACTGTCGGTATGATCTGGTTTCGTCCAATCCGCTTCGCAATGAAGTTCCCGAACAACGCTGATCCGCACGAAGCGTTCGTATTTTCGAACTGGTGCATGGTGATTGCGCTTGCGATCCCTTTATCATTGTGTGTATTCACTGCTGGCCGGTTTGAAGACCTGCTAATGTGCCTGATTGCCTCAGCTGGGGTCATTGTCGCAGTTGTTGCGTGCGAATTTGCGATGTCCGGATCGGTATTTGCAAATGGCACAACCGACGATTCTGCAAGCACCGGAGACGAATACTCAGATGGCTTGGCACTCGCTCGAATGACACGCGCTTATCTTATTCTAGGCTCCATGAATCTTGGGTTGTTACTGGTTCCAAGTTTCGGAGCTTTGCCAGTGGGCCGTTTCGGCACATTGTTTCATTTGGGCCTGTTCATCGTGTTTGGGTACTGGTGGATCTGCATCGCGTGCATTTCCACCACGTATAGAAAGAGCATATCCAATCTGGTACTTCCGATTTTTCTGCTACCGGTTTGCGTTCTCATTGGTTTGGTCTTGGGCGCTATTTCCTTCGGCCTTATTCTGTTGATCATTCTCTTAATCAACGGCTAGCGTTACATTATTTGGGGCCAGTCACAATCACGACTCATTGCCAACTGTCGAAATGAACACCATGCTTCCAACAAGTCCCGCAAGCGACGAAGGCCTGCGCTGCCCGGAGTGTGAGTACAACCTGACCGGGTTGGTCGGTGACATTTGCCCGGAATGTGGCGAGCCATTTGACCGCAAGAAACTTCTGGCAGAACTGGCCGTCGAATATGCCCCGATTCCCATCTGGAGCCATCGAAGAAAAATCGGAACATTTGTGGCTTTGATTCTAACCCAGGTTGAAATCTGGTTCCGTCCGATTCGATTCGCAAGAAGGTTCCCGAATAACGCTGACCCGCATGAGGCGTTTGTATTCTCAAACTGGTGCATGGCCATAGCATTGACGATGGCATGGGCCGCGTTCGTATTCAGAGGCGCATCGCTTTCCGATGCATTCCTGTGTTTGATGACTTCCATCGGAATCATTGTCAGTGTCTATTTGTGCGAGATGGGGATTGCCGGAACGGTATTCTCCGACAATGACTCAGAATTCTCTGACGCGATTACGCTTGCTCGCACGACTCGTGCATTTCTTGTCTTGAGTGCACCATTTGTCGGATACTTCGCTGCCGCACAGACAGGAATTGGGAGTTCGGGACAATACGATGTTATATTTCAATGGGCCTTGTATGTTATATTTGGGTATTGGTGGTTGTGCATTTCCTGCATCGCAAAGACGTACCGAAAACGCTTGGCGAACCTAGTTCGGTCGATCCTGTTGCTGCCAGTCTGCGTATTTGTTGGCGTTGTATTCGGTGCGATCTCGGCGGGCCTTATCGGGACGATTGTCATTGTTATTGTCGGTTGAAATTGCTGGCCGCAAGCTCCGTCATTCTGAACGCGCGTAGGTAGCCATTGACTTGGACTCCGTAAACTCAACTACTCCCACGAACGACGAAGGCCTGCGCTGCCCGGAGTGCGAATACAACCTGACTGGGTTGGTCGAAGACGTTTGCCCGGAATGTGGGCGGCCATTCGATCGCGAGCAGTTGCTTGCCGAGTTGGCTGGCGCGACGGTTCCGATACCGATTTGGAGTCAGCGAGACGAAATTGGCGACGTGCGGGCGTTTGGGCGGACTGTTCTTGAAATCTGGGCCCATCCGACTCGATTTGCGAAACGCTTCCCGCAGAATCCCGACTGTGACGATGCGGTTCTCTTCTCGCGATGGTGCTTGGGCATTGCGATGGGCGTCTGGTTGATCCCGCTGGCATTCTTGCTCTTTGTTGATGCGTCAAGTTCCTCTGGCGGGCTGGTATCCTGGGCCGGGCTGATACTGGGCGTTTTCATATGCGAATGGTTGATCGCAGCCGTTGTGTTCGTTCCGCGGTTCAAGGTTACCACGGCTGGAAAACCCAAACCATGGTACCCCCAGAGCCTCGCCCTCGTACGCATGACCCGTGCATATCTGCTGCTGAGCACAGCGACTCTTTGTGCCTGTTGGGCGACCGGCTTGTTTCTGCATTGGTCTGGTGATTTCCTATCGATCACGAGCTATGTCATGCTCGCGATCGCGGTTTATTGGTGGGTAAGCATGGCCCTGATCGCGAGCACCTATAGAAAAAGCACCATCAACCTGGTACTCGGCATGGTAACGATTCCGGTGTGCGTCTGGGTGAGCGTAATGGTCAGTACCGTGTTGTTTGGTATCTTGGTATCTGCCGTAGTTAAACTCTAAAACATTGCGATACGAATTCGAGAACCCTTTTGAAGACAGAACCCCAACTCGGCCTTGATCCCGCCGATGCGCAAACAGAAGAGCGTTTGCGCTGCCTCTGCTGTGAATACAACTTGACCGGCTTGGACGATGGCGCTTGCCCCGAGTGCGGAGATCCATTTGAACGCGAAAAGTTGTTTGCCTACTTGGCCGGTGCCCCAGCGCCGATTCCGATCTGGGGCGAGAGGGCTAAGGTTGGCACAACCGTCGCGTTTATTCGTACGCTCTTTGCCATCTGGCTCCATCCTGTCCACTACGCGCGACGATTCCCCCTCAATTCGATCGCGAGTGAACCAGTTCTTTTCTCTCGGATATGCCTTGGCGTTGCCGCACTGCTGACCATGACGCCGCTAATAATCATTGGTAGCACAGAACCCGTCTATTTCTTGTCCCTCACAATCATGGGAGTCTGGGCGATCGTCTGCGTGAATGTCTGCGAACGGCTGGCGACGGTTACGCTGCTGCTCTCGACTGACGGTGAGCCCACTGACGAAGGGCTCCACGAGCGTAGCCTGGGATTGGTCCGCATGACCCGAGGTTATCTGATCCCGAGCGCGCTGATCGTGTCATTCTCATGCACCGGATTCATAATTTCCAACGGCCAATGGGATACCTCGTGGCTTGCCCAGGTGGGCTGCACCATCGCATTGGGTTATTGGTGGATTTGCATGACGTGCATCGCAGCCGCGTACCGGCGAAGCGTTTGGAACCTCTTGATTTCATTGCTGCTCTTACCGGTCGTCGCCGCAATCAGTATCGGGTTGGCATGGTTCATGCTAATGATCATCGCCGGAGCAACGGGTACCAGACTATGACTCCAATCACCAGACTATGACTCCAATCAAAGGTACAGTTCTGTAGGGTGCGGTTCACCGCACCTGTTATCCGTCAATGAAGAAAAACCATCAGGTGCGGCAAGCCACACCCTACGATGCGCATGACCGAGAACTCGCAAACAATTGAAGACGAAGGCCTGCGCTGCCCAGATTGCGATTACAACCTGACGGGTTTGACGGACGAGGTTTGCCCGGAGTGCGGTGAGGGTTTCAGCCGACAACAACTGCTTGACGAGTTGGCCGGCGTCGTTGCACCGATTCCGATTTGGAGTCGTCGCGATCAGATTGGATTCCTGAGTGCTTTCGGGCTAACCGTCATTACCATTCTGTTCACGCCCGTTGCGTTTGCGCGATCGTTTCCTAAGAACGCTGATCCGCGCGAAGCAGCTCTTTTTTCACGTTGGTGTTTGGCTATTGCGGCTGTTATTGCGATCGCACCTTACCTGGTCGAGGGCATCGAGGAGGCAATAATCTCGATCGTAGCAGTCGCAGCCGTTGTGATTGGTGTACTCACATGCGAACTTACGATTGCCGGTGTCATATTTGCGGCACTCCCTCGAAGTGAAAAATCGGGAACGCCGGATGCCTATTCACAGAGTCTTGCGGTCATCCGGATGACCAGAGCGTTTCTGATCATGTCCGCGCTCTTCATCTGCGTGGCTCGCGTATACGGACTCCGCGCCTCCGAACTGATTTACCCCGGGAATACGCATTTATATACAGGGTTTCTGATTATCGTCGGCTATTGGTGGTTGTGCATTACTTGCATGTCGTATGCCTTGCGAAAGACAATGACCTGCGTTGTGTTGTCCGCTATCCTTGTCCCGATCATTGTCGCGTTTAGTTGCTTTATGGGCTTTGTGGTGTTCTTCCTTCTGGGCAACTTTGTAAGTCGCGTGTTTCGCTTGGGAATGTAACACGCTGTCGCCTTCTCCCTGAGCGCACAGTTTCGACTGGACCGCACTGAGTGACTCACTTACGATGCCGTCGCTTTGGTTTTCGGTGATTTGCTGCCCGCATAACAGGTGCGGCGAGCCGCACCCTACACTTTGCTGCGTTCGGAGAACGATTTGAACCGCGACTGGTTATTGACCATCTTGATTTTGCTTGGTCTGGTGGCTGGCATTGTGGTTGGCGAGATGATTTATGACGCCAGTTTCGATGCGAACGACCCGACGGCGGTTCACGCCCATGCCGGGGCGCTGGACATTTTTGAGTTCATTGGCGCTTCGGTGTTCATGGGCCTGCTCAAAATGCTGATCATTCCGCTGGTGGCGTCGAGCGTCATTGTCGGCGTGACCAGTGTTGGCGATTTTTCGCGACTTGGGCGGATCGGCGCGGCGACGCTCTTCTACTACTTCGTCACGATGCTGATCGCCGTCATCATCGGGCTGGTCATCGTGACCACCATCCGCCCCGGCGACGACTTGGCCAAGACCGCCAACATCGCCCAGATGATGCAGGAGCAGCAGACCGAAAGCCTCCGCGAAATCACCGATCGCGGTGAAGTGATGGCCGAAGCAGGCATCATGGCCGCCGTCCGCAACCTCGTCGGGCAGATGATCCCCACCAACATCGTCGAAGCGATGGCCAAGGGGCAGCCGCTCGGCGTCATTTGCTTTTCGATCTTCTTTGCCGTCATCGTGACGACGCTAGGTGAGAAGGGCCGGATCATCGTTGAATTCTTCTCGGCCGTCTTTGAAGTGCTGATGCGGATGGTCGTCGCGGTCATGTGGTTGGCACCGGTTGGTGTGTTCGCCCTGCTCGCGTGGACCATTGGCCGCATCGGGCTGGAGGTCTTCGTTGGACCGGCTGGCAAGTTCATCATCGGATCGCTTATCGGGATCGGCATTCACGCCCTGATCGTATTACCGCTGATCCTCTGGATCTTTGGAAAGACCAACCCGTTTCGATATATGTTCCAGATTCGCCAAGCCCTTCTCACCGCGCTGGCAACGGACTCATCATCAGCGACGCTTCCGGTGACGATCGAATGTGCTACCGAATACGGCGGCGTCGGTAAGGAGACGGCTGGCTTCGTGCTGCCGCTGGGCTCGACGATCAACATGGACGGGACAGCCCTCTACGAAGCGGTGGCGGCGGTCTTCTTGGCGCAGGCCTTTGGCGTGGAACTGTCGATGACGCAACTGATCATCGTCGCAGTCACAGCCACCCTGGCAGCGGTCGGAGCGGCGGGCATCCCCAGCGCGGGTTTGGTCACGCTCGTAATCGTCATCGATTCGGTCAATGGTAGCCTCGGAACAAACGCGATTCCAGTGGCGGGCATCGGGCTTATCCTCGGGTTCGATCGCATCGTGGATATGTTCCGCACGGTGGCGAACGTCTGGGGCGATGCCGTCGGGGCGAAGATCATCGACCGGCTGGCGCACGATTAACCCACGCAGCGTTGGCTGTGAAATCCTCCACGCCAACGATTGCGGGTTATTAATGGCGTACTGGGAATTATTGAAGAAAACCGGATAATGCATCCGTACTCAATGGGGCGTATCATACTGGTGCGCTTGGTACGGTCCGGCTTGATTGCTTCAAACCCGCCGACGATCGCAATGCCGAGTAACCGGAATCCAAGGAGGGATTCGTCATCGATTGGTCATCTTCAACAATCCTCGTGACCGGTGGGACCGGTTCCTTCGGGCAACGCTTCGCCGAAATTGTCCTCCGCGAGCAAAATCCGACCAAGCTCATTGTCTACAGCCGCGATGAGTGGAAGCAGCACGAAATGCGCACACGATTCGCGCAAGACAACATTCGCTACTTCATCGGCGACGTCCGCGACATGCCACGACTTCGCCGGGCGATGAAGCACGTTGACATCGTCGTTCACGCAGCCGCCCTCAAACAAGTGCCGGCGTGCGAATACAACCCGATCGAAGCCGTCAACACCAATATCAACGGCACGAAAAACGTCATCGATGCGGCGCTCGATTGCGGCGTCAAACAGGTTCTTTTTCTCAGTACCGACAAAGCCACTGCACCCGTCAATATTTACGGCGCGACCAAACTCGTCGCCGAGAAACTCATCGTCCAAGCCAACGCCTACAGCAGCGGTGAAGATCGCACGCGATTCTCGGCTGTTCGCTACGGCAACGTGTTCGGCAGTCGGGGAAGTGTCATCTCATTGTTCGAACGGCAACGAAAAGAAGGCGTTGTCACCGTCACCGATGATCGCATGACGCGTTTTTGGATCACCGTGGAGCAAGGCGTACGTTTCGTGGCGTCGGTGATCGAACACATGCAGGGTGGCGAGGTGTTCGTGCCGAAGTTGCCGGCGGTCCGCATTGCCGACTTGGCAAGGGCGATGGCCCCCGACTGCGAAGTCAAGATCATCGGTATCCGCCCCGGAGAGAAACTTCACGAGTCGCTGATCTCGGTGGACGAAGCGCCGTTTACGATTGATATGGGCGACCGTTTCATCCTCTTGCCCGCGCAGCCAACCGGCGGGGCTCAAGCTTGGATTGAGAAAGGCCGCCGCGCTCAGGAAGGTTTCAGTTACAGCAGTGAACGAATAGAGAACTATTTGCCCGTCGATGAAATCATCCACCGATTGCAAAAGTAAAACGCTGGCCATCAATGGCGGCGAACCCGTGCGAACGTCCATGTTGCCTTATGGTCAGCAGTGGATCGACGAGGATGATATCGCTGCGGTGAT
>BQJS01000173.1 GCA_021604825.1 Phycisphaerae bacterium
AAGCAATAACACGACCGCGTTGGCCAACTGGTCCCGATCGCTCGCATCGGTCAACAAACCGGTTTCGCCATGTATCACCGTCTCCGGCAAGCCACCGACATTCGAAGCAACGACCGGCACGCCACACGCGCTCGATTCCAACGCCGCAACACCAAAACTCTCCACAACCGACGGAATCACGGACACCTGCCAACGTTTCAGTAGTGCGGGGATTTGGCAATGCTGTTTCGGTTCGATCCAACGAATCCGCGCTGCGATGCCTGGATCATCAATCTTTGACTCGAGTTCGCTGGCACGCTTCTTCGTACCGACCAACTCGAATCGCACGTCGGACACTTGGGCGACAATCTCGGGCATCGCGGCAATGAATCGCTCTGCACCGTACGCTGGACCGAACCCCTTGAGAAAACCGACGATTGGTTCGTGCGTCGGCTGGGGCGCGGGTCGAAACAGATCCAAATCGACGCCAAGCGGAATAACACTTACACCGCTTGCGTCAATGCCACCATAATCCGCAACGTCCTGCGCGAACCAGTGGCTACACGTTGCGACACCGTGAGCCCCCTTGAACATCTCCAACCGCCGTTCGTGCAGACGCGCTGTTTCAGGTGGAGCGCCGGGCGGTGGGTTGATGTCCGAACCCCAGGGCCAAAGCGCGAGGCGGCCGCAACTGATGGGCTCGTCGTAGAAACCCCAGTCACTCAAATAAAATACTGTGACGAGATCGTGCTCTTTGAAGAACTTGGAAAGATACTTCTCGCGGCGGACGCTGCGGCGCACCGATTGTCCAAGACTCAGTCCGGGAACACCGAATCGTTCGTAGGTCGCACCTTCTGGTTGGTGGTCACCTTTGTAGACGAGATGCACCGAGACGCCGCGTTCGCGTAGGGCTGCCACCATGCGTTTCGTGTGGGTCGCACCGGGATGGGCAAAGATGCAAATTCGCATGGATATCGGTTCACGATTTTGTGCAAGGTTCACAATGCGCCGCGTCTACCGCTTGCTTCTGATTGGCCAGCATCGGTTCGATGGTCTTGAGCGCCGACCATTCGTGCGGCAGCGAGAGCAATCCGGTCCCCTTGCCCTGATCATCGACTTGAAGCATGAATTTGTAGGGGGTCTCGGCCAACAGTTCGCTCCGATCGGCGTCCCACAATCGAACAATGGCGAAGTAATTGCCACCACCCAGGGGAAACGCGGGCAGTTCAATTCGAACGTCGTGTCGGCCGGCTGGTGCCTTGAAGGTGATCCCTTGATGGCGGGAATTCAGACTCACCATCATCTCTCCACCGTCGCGCCGGATGGCTGTCTCGACCGTCAAGCGATCAACGTCGCGGTCGAGTTCAAAACCGATTTCCATCGTAAGCGGTTCAGACGGGCGAACGCATTCGACCTCGCTTCCGTCCGCGCCGCGAAATGTCATTCCCGAAACCCGGCCATCCGTATCGCCCTTGCGCGGATTATCCACGTAAGACATTTCGCCCACGCGGGTCATGGTGGCTTTGAGATAGTGCCCCACCGCGTCTGCCGGCGAGCCGACAAACGCACACTCACCACCATCGAGTACCAACGTGCGATGACAAATGCTGCGCATCTGCTCAAGGTTGTGGGTCACGAAAATCAACGCGACGCCCGATTCAACCATCTCGCGCATCCGTTCTTCGCAGCGATGACGAAACGCGACATCACCAACCGAAAGCACTTCATCGACGAGCAATACATCGGGCGACACATGGGCGGCTGTTGAGAACCCCAGGCGCGCTTGCATCCCCGTGCTGTAACGTTTGACCGGCGTGTGGATGAAGTCACCGATGCCGCTAAACTCGATGATGTCGTCAAGCTTGCTTTTGATCTCGGCGCGATTCATGCCCATGATCGCACCGGTCAGAAAAATATTTTCCATGCCAGTCAGATCGCCATGCATCCCCGCGTTGACTTCGATGAGGGCGGCCAACCTTCCGTTGACGTGTATTGAGCCTTCGTCGGGCCTCAAGATCCCCGCGAGCAACTTGAGCGCGGTACTCTTGCCTGCACCGTTGGGACCGATGATACCGAGCGCCTCACCGGGCGAGATTTCAAATCCCAGGTTGCGGACTGCCCAGAACGTCGGGCGCTTGGAGTGAACCTTGCGTCCGACGATACGCCTTCCGGTCGAAGCCAGCAGGTCGCGCAGGCTTTCGTGAACGGCGCCACGTCGAAACTTCTTGCCCACTTTGGAAAACTGAACGGCACCCGCCATCAAATGCACTCCGCGAATTTGTGCGACATCTTGCGAAACGCCCACCAACCCAGCACGAACGTACACACCGCCGTAATACACGCGGATGCAAACGCCCCGCCCGACGGTATCGTCCCTTCAAGCAGGCACTGTCGATAGGCTTTGATGATGGGCGTCATGGGATTGCATACGGCGACGATTCCCCACCATGAACCGTCGTTCTTGATCGGGTACACCACGCAGGTCAGAAACATCCAAAGCTGAATCGCCACACCCAAAAGCTGCCGTACGTCTCGATAAAACAGATTGGCCATCGCCAGCAACATGCCAAGTCCGGCGGTGAATATCATTTGAACGATGATCACGATCGGAAGGAACACAATCGCGCTCGTGGGCACGAATGTCCATCGCGTAAAGAAATGAAAGTACGCCACCAATCCGACCAACACGCTGCCCGCGATGAAGAAATCCGCAAACGCAGAGCCAATGCTCGATAGCGGAAACACTTCACGCGGAAAATAAACCTTCGTCACCAGATTGCGGTTGGCCACCAACGAGTTGACCGAGCCCAAGAGCGACGCCGAAAAGAACGTCCACGGCACCAGTCCGGTGTACGCAAACAGCGGATAGGGCATGGTGATATCAAGTCCGCCAACGACCTTAACAGCCCGCGTGAACACGAACGTGAAGATCAGCATCATCGACATGGGAAGCAGCACCGCCCAGGCCATGCCCAGGAGCGACTGCTTGTAGCGCACCCGAAGGTCGCGCCAGATCAACGATGCCAGTAGCTGGCGGTAACGAAGCAATTCGGCGAATGGATTGGACGCAGATGCTGCGTACATGCAATTGTCAATCCCGACTGAACAACGGGCGCGCATCGACACCCCAACCAATGGGAGGTCGAATTTTCGCGCATTTCTAAATGGTTTTTCGGACGTTTGCGGTCCATTCTTTTGGGCAGTAAGGGGCGAAACCCCGTCGAGCTGCGACCTGTTCAATCTAAGTTGACAAGAGACGGACCAACCGACTTAACAGGTGTTTGCTGCGTCATTGAAAAACACCAAGCCAATCCGAGACCTAAATTACGAACCCCTCGTCAGCCACCGATAAAATTGTCACAGAGCACCCAAACAAGGCCGGCCCGATAAGCCCAGCAAGGTGGATGAACAACCATGACGCAACTCGTGCAACTGTCGCTACCCGATCGCCCCAAGCCCAATGAGGTCATGGACTTCACGCCGCTGCCCGAAGATTCGTCCGTGAAATTGATGCTGGTCTATCCGAATGTACAACGCGTCCGCACGCCGCAATTGGGCGTCGCGGTACTGTCTGCGTGCGCTAAGAAAATCGGGGCTGACGTCTGCCTCTTCGATATCACCGGTATCAAGCGCGGCACTGAATTCGACGCCTTTAAAGAAATGGTCGAGCGCGAGAAGCCCGACATCCTCGGATACTCCGTTCGCTCCAACGAGTGGCCACTAACGCAGAAGATGCTGGCGTGGGCCAAGACGATGGGCATCACGCAGATCGTCGGCGGACCGCACCCAACCCACGCACCGGACGAAACCATCCCAGATTGCGATGCCATCATTCTTGGCGAAGGCGAGGGCGCGATCACGGACATCCTCCGCGCTGTCGCCAAAGACAAAACGCTGGCTGGCATTCCCAACACGTGGGTCAACGTTGATGGCCAAATCATAAAGACCGACAAGCGCAACCTGATCCATGATCTCGACGACATCCCCCTGCCCGACTGGAAGATTTTCGGCGACATTCATTTTCGCGATTCGTACATTTCTGAAATCATGGGTGGAGCCGACATGGTCACGGCGATCGAAGGCAGTCGTGGCTGCCCGTTCACCTGCACGTACTGCTCGAATCACGCGCTCATGGATTCGTATTCAGGGCAAGGTCGGTGGCGGCGCGAAAAATCGCCCGAGCGCATTGTCGAAGAGTTAGCCGCATTCCGCGAGGCGTTCGGTTCGCTCGACTTCGTCTATTGGGTCGATGAGATCTGGCTGACCGGTGTCGAACGACTGAAGCGTTTCCGCGACGTGTACAAGAAAGAAATCGCCGCGCCGTTTAGCATCATGGAACGGCCCGAATGCATTACCGAAGAAAAAATCGAAATCATCGCTGACGCAGGTTTGCATTATGTCGCAATCGGTTTGGAGAGCGGCGACGAGGATTTGCGCACCAGCCTGCTCGACCGGCGCACCAAGGTTGACGTTCTGATCGAAGCGTTCACGCTGCCCAAGAAATACAACGTCAAAGTCCACGCATTCACCATGCTGGGCCTGCCCGGTCAGGACATCAAGTCCATGCTAAAAACCTGGGACATCATGCGCCAGATTTTGCCAACCAGCGCCCAGTTCAGCATCTTCTACCCGCTCAAAGGCACCAAGCTGTACGACCAGACCATCCAGATGGGCATGTACGATCCGTCCGACACCGCTGACAACTACTACTCGGGAACCGTGCTGAAACAAGACGGGATCGACAACACGCTGCTCCAGCGCTACCAGACGCTGTTCGACCGCTACGCCAACAAACTCGGATGGCCCGCGGCCGCCGCGTTCCACTTTTATCGCAAGATCGTACCGGCCTACAAGCTGCGCTTCGTCACCGGCCCGGCGATCAAGTCGCGAATGACCTACTACCGAGCCCGCTGGACCACGTTGCGAGCCAAAGGCGTGGTGGCCGTCGCGAAGCGATTAGTCAAAGCACTGGTCGAAACACCTCTGGCACTGTTTACGTCTCGCGGTACGGCATAGTCACGATGGCCCGCCCAATTCAAGTTGCGCTCTGATCAAGCCAGCTCTCGGGAACATTGGTACCGCATTCGGGACACTTGGCCTCCACCACTCCCTTCAACAAATATCCGCAGTTCGGGCAAACCGGCTCAGGAAAACGATCAGGATTCCAACAGGCTGGCGGATACTTAGCCATCTTGATGTGAATCAATCGCCTACAGGCGGGACACCCAAGCGCAACGATGGGCATAAGCCTGAGCATCGTGATGACCGCTATCACAGAGAACAAACCAAAGATTGCCTCGGATCGTCCCCCAAGACCGTAATTGAGCACCTTCCAAAACACGAAACCGTACAAACCGAGTCCGATGATGATGAAGAGGCCGACCCTTGAGCGTTTGGGATTGAAATCAGCAATTTCTCGGAGCCCAATAAGAACGCGCCGCTCCTGCCGCTCGCTCCGACACTTGCAAGGTTTGGAAATCCAAATACTCATCGTTGCTCCATCGGGTAATTCAGACCCGATGCAGTGATTGCTTGGCTCGTTTAAGCCACACCCCTCGCAATCAACAGATGCGGTCTCGATCCCAACTGGTCGTGTTTGCTGTCTTCGCAAGAATAATCAAGCACAGCCTCGATCGGGCAGTTATCTTGTACTAATCGGGATCGTAGAAAATCGCCAGTATCGTGATGAAAAGGCCGTTTTCACTTCGCGCATAGCCTCTGAATGGCTTGGAACTGGCTTGCCTTGACTGTGTGTTTTGTTTTTGTTAGGGTTGCAGACTTCAAATAACGAAATGACAATTGGCCGGACTCGCCGGGCTGATGCAATGAAACTGTTATTACTTGAAAGGGTTTTGCGATGAAGCGTTTTGGATTTTTATTGGGAGCGATGACCATTTGTGGGTTCGCGATGATGGTGCCTGCCGCCGTGGCCGACACGCCGAAAGATGGCGACAAGCATGGGCATGAACATGCTGGACACGATCACGAAGGGCATGACCATGGTGAACACGGACACAAAGAAGGTGCCGAACAATCAGAAGACGCGATGCACGAAGCAATGATGAAGTTCCACGAACCCGGCCCGCAGCACGCCAAGCTTAAAGAGGCTGTCGGCAATTGGAACGCCGAAATCAAGCATTGGGAGGGACCGGGCGAACCGGCCGTCAGCAAGGGAAAATCCGTCGTGAAAATGGTCTTGGGCGGGCGTTACATGCAAGAAGACTTCACCTGCGATTTCGACGGCAAGACATTCAACGGTCGCGGCATCTACGGATACGATAACGCAAAGCAGAAATACGTTTCCATCTGGTTTGACGACATGAGCACTGGCTTCATGACATCTGAAGGGACGCACGACGAAGCCACCAAAACAACCACCTACATTGGCGAAGGCCAGATGATGCCGGGGATGGCATATAAGACGCGCATGTTGGACAAAGAAATTAGCAAAGACAAGCACGTGTTTGAAATGTACATGACCATGCCAGGTCAGCCGGAAGTCAAGACCATGGAAATCACGTACACCCGCGACAAAAAGGTCGCCGAAGCCAAATAGCTCCCGACTCAATTTCAAACGATGCCTCATTGATTCCGAGGCCGTCAGCACAAAGAAAAATGGCATCCACTTCGATCAAGTGGATGCCATTTCTTTATTTAAACTTTTCCAGCTAAAGGGTGCCCCACCCTTCAGGGTGGGGTACTGACAAGTCACGATAGCACCGCACGCGCACCGCCAACAAGGCCGCAAACGTAGATCTGATTACGGCCCAACCAGCGCCCCTACAAACCCGACCAAGTCGCCATCATCCACATCGCCATCGGCATCGGTGTCCAACGCACCACAACCGGCACTGACCGGCCCGACGCACTGCTGCATGACCATGAAGTCTTCAAGATCGACATCATTGTCGTCATCGGCGTCGCCATCTCCGGCTGGCACGCCAACTTCGATGTCGAGGTCATACAACTGAATATCATTTGTCGAAGTCGACGCGGACACTTGAAGGAAGTAAGTCCCCGCTCCGGGGAAAGCGAATCCGTTGATTGACTCGCTTTGGCCCGCCCCATTGCCAGCCGCCGACACCAATGTTGTCGATCCGTCCGTGTCCAAAAGCGCAATGTCCAGATTGTGAATCGACAAGGCATTGACATTGACCGTACTAGCAAAGAGACAACCGAGAAAACCTTGCGCTCCAGACTGATACGTCGAACCCACCGGTGTCACGGAGGCGGTTAACGTCGCGTTGTCGCCAACCGTCATGGCGCACACATCGTTATCACTGTTGTCGTCAATGCTCAAGTCGTTGTAGGCATCGGTGCGATTGTGGAATGCGCCGAGATCGTGCGCTGCGCCCGTCGAATCATTGGGCTCAAACACATCACCGTAGTGGCGCTGGGCTGAGCGCACATCGTCGAGCTGCGGGCCAACGAAATTGAGATTGATTGCCGGCTCCATCAGCTTGCTGCTGTTGTCGGGACACACGTGCATCAACCCCATCCCATGTCCGTGTTCGTGCATAATTGTGTTACGCAAGAAGCGATGGTTATTGGCTGCATTGGCCCAGTTGGGACCATCGTCCGCGTCGAACACCATGTCACCGCCACCTGAACTGCCCAGTTCTGCCGTTGGAAACTGGTTGTACGCAAGCACACCGTTGAAACCATCAAGTGGGATTGAGGCAATGCGAACGTCTCCGCGCGAAGCCGATCCGGCGGATCCGAAGAGCGACGCGCCGTCATCACTAACCTCCGCGTAGCTCAACCCCGAAAGATTGCCCCACGTTTCAAATGATTCAAAAAAAATGTCCTGCCAAGCAGCCGTACTCGGAAACACACCATCGAGAAGCGAATTGAGTTCGTTGATTCCGCCAGGCAGCCCGACGTCGGCAGGAACCGCAACGCCATCGGGCACGAAGCTGTAGGTCAAACCAAACGGGCTTCCCTGCGCACCGGGCCATCGATTGGCATGTTCATACCTCTGCGATTCGTCCACATCCGCAAACATCAGTCGGTCGAGCAAGTCGATGTAATCCTGCGATGTCCCGGGTGCCACACAAAACGAACCGCGCCGTTTGTGCGAAGGTATCGCCATCAGCCGCTTGACAAACGCGCGCTGCGATTCGGTCAAACATGCCAGTTCTGCTTCTTCAATCTGAACCGTCTGACGTGAATTCGACTCGGAGACAGTGGATTTCTCGGTTGCCTCGGCGGTTGCGACTTGCGTAACCATCATCGAGAAAACGAGACCAACCGATGCAACGACCGGACGGATGTTCATGGATTCCCCTTCAGTAAGATGCGCGTGCTTCTTGCCCGTGAGCTAACCAACGATCCTAACGAAATAGCGCTTCCAGACCAAGCCGGCCAATCGCCACACCTCAACCCAACCATGGATGCAAACGAGACACATTTGCGGCGAGCAAACACGAACCGAACCAGGACCGATAACTATCTCGCAATAGAGTCGCCACACCGTCGTTAGTCAACGAAGTGACACCAACACGAATCCCCATGACTTATCGAAAAAGCAGTTAAGGATACGACGCCATGCAACTGAGCCTGAGCATAATGACGACGGTTTGTATCCGGTTGGCTGCACAAACCAGCGCCTTCGATTCGCCGAACGTACTGCTGATCATCGCCGACGATCTGGGCGTTGCCAACGTTGGCGCGTACACGCGCGGTACCGCGCCGGATCCCGGCGATCCACCACCGACCCCGACCATCGACGACCTGTCATCCAACGGAGTTCTCTTTCGCGACGCGTGGGCGACGCCGGTCTGTTCGTCCACCAGAGCGGCGACTTACACGGGGCGATATGGTTTTCGCAATGGCGTACGCTCCGTCGTGCAAACCGGCGTCGATCCGCTGCCACTCGACGAAACCATTTTCCCCGAATTGCTATCCAATGCGGGGTATGCCAATGCACTGGTTGGTAAATGGCACCTGGGTGTGGGTAACCCCGTCGGAGGATTAGACGCAGCCCGCGTCGCCGGATTCGATCATTATTCCGGAGCACCTTCTGGCGGCTTGCCAGATTATTCGTCCTGGCTCAAAGTCGTCGATGGCATTGCAAATGTGGAAAACGGTTATGCGACGACCGTCAACGTGGACGATGCGCTGGCATGGATCGAACTTCAATCGGCACCATGGACTTGCACGGTCGCGTTCAACGCACCGCATTCGCCATTCCACGACCCACCGCAGGAATTGCATTCGTTCGACCTTACAATCGCCGACGACACATTGCGCTACAAAGCGATGATCGAAGCGATGGACACCGAAATCGATCGCCTGCTCGACGGACTTGGTACACATGCCGCAAACACATTGATTATCTTTGTGGGTGATAACGGAACGCCCCAGCCAGTATTGGAAGCGCCATACACAACCGGTAAGGGTGACATTTTCGAAGGCGGCATACGAGTTCCGTTCATCATCGCAGGCCCGATGATCGCCAGCCCCAATCGCGAGTCATTTGAACTCGTTCACGTTGTCGATATCTTCGCCACGATTCTCGATGCAACTTCAGCAAGTTTTCCAAATACGAACCTCGACGGCGTCAGCCTCGCGCCACTGTTGCTCGACGCGTCCGCCACTTTGGATCGTGAATTCATCTACACAGAGTACATCCCTTCGGACGTGCAGAGCGGGCGATTCGCAATTCGTGACGATCGGTTCAAACTCATTCAACAGGTTAACGGTTTTCGATTCTACGATTTGCAAACCGATCCGTTTGAATCCGACAATCTGCTGACGAACCACATTCTCACGACCAACGAGCAATTCCGATACGATGCCCTACTCGCAGAGCTTGGTCGGTTACGTGAAGATTTGTGCAAGACTGATTTGAATTCTGACGGAACCATTGACGCAGCAGACGCAGCACTGTTTGCCGAAACAATCGAGGAAGACAATCTTCAATTGGGTGATCGTAATGGCGATGGTTCGGTCGACTTGCTCGACTATGCGCTCATGCAAACTGAAGGCGGAAACGAGTGCTGGTAGAACTTGTGACTGCGATGCGCTATTCGGTGGTTAATTCGCGGGTCATCAGCGCGCTGATCGCCTTGCGCGGCGATGCCGACTGATCCAAGACTGAACCAACCGCCCGCGTGATCGGCATATCCACGCCGTGATGGGCGGCCAGCTTGAGGACCGCCTGCGTGGTTGCGATACCTTCAATCACCGAGGTGGTATCCGCGATCACTTCGTCAGCCGTCATGCCGCGTCCGATCTTCTCGCCCGCGCTGCGATTGCGACCGACCGATGAGATGCAC
>BQJS01000174.1 GCA_021604825.1 Phycisphaerae bacterium
CCGCATACGTGCCCGTCGGCTCGAAAGGCATTTCCACGGAAGCGGTATTCTTCATCCGGTTCGTCCGACGGTATGCCGACGGAGAAATCGAGATTGGTCGATTCGGCAAATTGCTCGGCTTTGGCGGGCGGCACGACGGAGGCGATCATTTCGCTGGCAGATTCGGGCGAAACCACTTCCCAGGTCGTGGGAATCAGGCGGCCATGAAGGCGAAATATCGGGCGATAACCGGGTACCAAGTGCAAGTCCGACGCTTCAAGTTTGACCATCTCAGCCAGCAGGGTCCGCATGTTGTCCTGCATTTCGGTCGAAAAACTTGGTGGGCTCATGCTGCTTCTCCGGTGAGACTCCTGAAAACCCCATCGTATCTGAAGTTGCAAGGTGGGGCCAAGTCAGTTGAGATAAGCCCCGTGATGCCGGTGAGATCGGTTCAGATTTTGACTCGACCATCCCTCACGTAAGTCTTTCACGATCCGAAACTCGGCGCGAGGCAAGGACGCTTTGATGCACGAAACAGACCTGCACATTTCAAAGTCACTTTGGCTTCGATTCGGCAAACGCACGTTTGACCTGTTCGTGAGTGCGATTCTTATCTTGCTCCTCTCGCCTCTTATGCTGCTCACCGCGTGTGCTGTAAAGGTCACCAGTCGTGGCCCCCTGCTTTTTCGACAGGAGCGCACCGGATTACGGGGCAAGCGATTCTATCCCGCGAAGTTCCGCAGCATGCGCACCGATCATGAACATGACACCAAAGAAATCGTGCCGCTTTCACACTCCGGCATCACACCGGTCGGCCGCTTCATCCGCCGATTCAAAATCGACGAGCTGCCGCAATTGTTCTGCGTCCTCGCGGGAGAGATGTCACTCATCGGACCGCGCCCGACGATTCCCGAGCAGACCGACAAGTACAACGAGTTCGAGCGCCGACGATTGCTTGTACGCCCTGGCGCCACCGGGCTCGCGCAAGTCAACAGTCCCGCAAGCCAAAGCTGGGAAGAGCGAATCAAATACGACGTCTACTACGTCCAACACGTCAACTTCTGGTTGGATGCGAAGATTCTACTGAAGACCGCACTCGTAATCGTCATCGGCGAAGAGCGCTTTACCAGACCCTTCGACGAAACGCCGTATGCCAAGGTGTTGGCTGACGACGATTCGCAATCCAATTGATCCGCAGCAACGCTCGTTCAAGAAAAAAGGCCCGCCTCGAATTTTGACTTCGAGGCGGGCCAACAAGACTCAAGAATTCAACTTCGATTTACGGAACGTGTGGCGTGATGTCCGCAAGCGTCCTCGGCTTGAGGTTGAAGTTGCCATTGAACGTCGTGACGGCACCGACGATGTCGACCGGACCAGCCGGAATCGTCGTACCGACGATCGTGTTCTCGCCAGACAGTCGAATCTCCCACGACTCACCAGCAAGCGGGCCAACACCGTTCACCGTCGTGTTACCGGAGAAGAAGTTGAAACCGGGATTCGCGATCGTCACGTTCTTCAACTGGATCAACGTACTGATCACGTCGTCGTTGACACCCACTTGGATTCCCGCATTCATTTGATCGATCTGTTTCGGGAAAGGCGTGGGAATGCCGAAGTCGCTTTCGATGACCTCAACCTGGAACGGTGCAACGATTTCCTGAGCATCGAAGAAGTCCGTCAGGGTTCCGCGAAGTTCGATACGATCGCCAGCCGCAGCAACGGCCAAGATAGCATCGACGTCTTCATTGGAGCCGAAAAGGATAAGACCATTCGTTCCAACAATGTCCTGGATGAAGATCTCACGCTCGTTGGCGTCTGACCTCGCGTCCACATCGCTCGAGATTACGATGTCAACCAAACACGTCGGGAGTTGATCGGGGAATTCCAATTCCGGCTTGGATCCGATGTTTCCGCAGTTGCAAGGATTATCCTCGGGCAACAATCCGCAATCCGTACCCGGACCGTTGAATGAACCGTTGGTATTGATGCACTGCGCTTCCGTGAGTACCTGACAATCCTGCTCGTCAATACCCAAACAGCAAGCTCCCGCGATCAGACTCTGCGAAGAGTTCGTGGTACCAGGCGTTGATGGATCGGCAGCGTCGCCAAGTTCAAAGCTGAACTGCGTTTCCCAATCGCTGGCACCGTCGGTATCGGTACCGTTCGGGATGCGGTGGCCGTGATCAATGGCGAAACCATTGTCCTGGACCAGTGGAGCCGCACCAACAAGATAACGATGATCGCCAACAGTGGCGTCCAGCGTTGCCACTGCGTCGTAGGCATTTGCGGTCAATGCAGCGGCCGATGCAGCGGTGAGCTGCGGTCCCTCAGCATTGCAACTGGCATCGGGCAATCCAACCGTCGTGCAGAATGCAATGTCTGCGGTCGGCACCAGTGCGTAGGTCTGTGAACCGTTTTGCAGGTCGTCAACAAAGGTGTTGTTATTACCACCGGCTGAATCGAGATCCAAGTCGACTGCGCCAATACCGGCACCCGTTCCAATCAGGAAGAATCCGCTTCCGTCAAGTGAGTGTGCCCCGGTGAAGTCGATCTGCACCGTCACTCGACGATACTGGAATGACGAAGTATCACCGGCCGTATCGCCATCGATAACAATCAGGCTGCGGCCATTGAGGCTGGCGCTTGGTGTACCGAACAACTCGATGAACTCGACGTCGTCCCCACCGGGATCGTCTGCCCAGATTTCGTTGATCAGAATATCGCCAGCAACAGGCATATCACATTCCGGATCTAATCCGGCACACGAAACGCCATCACCTCGATAGATACCACCGTCGGCTTCGCAGTCGAACTGATTGATTTCGACGCAAACACCATTCGGCGGACAGCATGCGCCCGTTGGGTCAGGTGTGCAGGTATTGACCTGGAACAACGCGAAGTCTGCCAGATCAACGTCGGCAGGCGATGCACCATCAATGTCTTGACTTTCACAACCCACACCAAGCGGAGCGCCAGGACCGTCCAAGCAAGCCGCAAACGCGTCGTAGTCATTGCAGACGGTGTTGTCGCCATTCCAAACGCCACCAAGCAGATTCTCGCAAACGTCCTGCTCAACGTTGTCGGTACAGGTTGCGTCCGGATTGCAGCACGCACCGCGTGGAACGCACGGGTTAAAGTCGCAGTTGGTGCCGTCACCTTCGTAGGTGAATCCAGCCAACGTACAGTCGTCTTCGGTGGCCAGTGAACAGGTCAAACCGTCACAGCAAGCACCGAAATCACCGGCGTCGAAGTTGGATTCGCCCGGCGTGTTGTTCAAAGTCTCCGTCCATGCTCCAGCATCCGGAAGTTTCTGGAGACTCGTGGAAGACGAGTCCGATG
The DNA here is from genome assembly GCA_021604825.1 of Phycisphaerae bacterium. Next base: position 3,319 of record BQJS01000174.1, read on the forward strand.
GGCCGATGTCAGCCATGAACGTGCCGTCACCGTCGCCACCCACAGCCACAAAACCAGTGGTCCCAGAGTCCTGTCCGTACGACAGAGATTCGACCACGAATCCGGCAAACGAAAGAACAACGCCATCACCGCGTCCGCCACCATTCTGGATTGCACCAGACTTGATGATGTCGACGTTGGCGACATTACTATCACCGGCGACGAGGTACCCATCAGCCGGAATGACGCCACTGGCAATGGTCGAAAGATCGATCGTGTTGTAGAGGTTCGTTCCAGTCGTGTCATTGCCATTGTAGAATTCAAGCTTCCAACCGGCAGCTGACTCACCGCCACCCGCAGGTGCATAAAGCTCAATGAATTCCAGTGCATCGTCCGTGTCACTACCGGGCGTGTTGTACTCAAGCTCGTTGATGACCAGCGAAACTTCGACGGGGCATTCCTCGGGCGCGCCCGAACAGACATCGCCGCCATCATAGTCGCCGTTGGCCTGCAAGCATTCGCACTCGGTCAGGTCGGCACAAGTTCCAATCGGCAAGCAACACTTATTGGTTGCGACCGGGCTACATGAGACCGCACCACAAGAGTCGCCCTGGTTGAAGTTGATCCCGCAATTGTCAACGAGACACTCTGTTTCGGTCAATCCATCAAGGCAGCTTCCGTCGGACAAACAGCACGCACCAAAGCATGCGGGCTCGAAAACATACGCTGAGGGCGGAATGGGTGACCCAACGATATAGCCCGGGTTGGCCGAGTCGCCCGAAGCGTCGCCGTCCTGCAAGCCACCGGTGATGCCAAGCGGGCCCACGCAACCCCAAGCCGCGTCACTGTCATTCAGATCGGCGTCCGGTCCAAAGATCGCAGGTATGGGGAAGACCGCCGGGTTCAGGGCATAACTCTGAGCGGCACAAGCCGAGGCACCGCTGTTCGGGCGACCGAGATCGATCGCGTCAAGCAGTGCGCCACTGTTGTCAAAAACAAAGATGCGCGAACCAGCTGCAGTGTCACAAGTTGCACCTGCTGTCGCAAATGTCGTCTCAAAGTTCTCGATCGGAATACGAATCACGTCTGCTTCATTGAAATTCCAATCGCAGCGCAGCGATTCGTTGTCGATATCTGGAATGCCTGCCGTGGTTACGTCTGGAGCGATGAACATCACCGAGTTCGCTGGAATCGACGCGCCGACCATGTTGTTGGCGGTGGGCTTGTTGAATCCGTCGTTGTTGGTCGCATCGATGCTACCGAGCGAAACGGACGATCCCGAGTCATTGTAGATTTCGATCCACTCGAAGGCGTTGTCGTTGCCTGATGGCGAGTGCATGACTTCTGAAATGTAAACGCTGCCGACCGTCTGAACAGCCACTTCGTGCGTGGCTGGATCGGAGGTTGCTCCGGCACCATTGTCATCGGTAACGGTAAATTCAAACGAATCGACACCGCTGAAATCGGGGCCTGTGTCTGGATCGTATCGCAAGACGCCCGTCACCACGTGAGGAACGCCAAATCCTGCACCGCCGTCCGTTAGCGTTCCGTCAGTTGGCAACGAGGTGATCGAAAATTCATAGTTCCCGTCACCGAATTGACCACAAAGATCAATCGGATCCGACAGGGTGGCAGTGTTTGTAATCGTCAATCTGCCAACTGCGTTGGGGGGAGCCGCACCGTTCGTTGCGCCAGGAGTGACCTGCGACCCGGCGGTGAAGAGGCCAGTCGCGTCTGGAATTCGCGAAATACCAGTCGTCGGGAAGTTACCGAATTCGTTTTCGTCAACGATGTCACCTGCGGTTACTCCCAATGCCGTCGCGAGGGCGGCATCTCCGCCAGTACCTGTTCCGCCGTCATAAACGAGAACATCGACGAGATTCGTCGTCGTTGCCGCGGTTCCAGTGGGGAACGACGCTGAAGTGCCCGTGTACAGCCCCACGGCTTCATCGCCATTCTGCAAACCGTTTAACGGAAGAACAATATCTGGCGCCGGAACCATTCCGCTATTTCCAATGACCAAATACTCCCCCGGAGCCAAAGTGCCTATGCTCAGATCATAGGCACCGTACGACACGTCACCGTTGCCGTTGAAGGCTACAACGACATAAGGCGTCAACGAAAAATCAATCGTCGCCCCACCGTCATTTGTGATTTCAATGAACTCTGCGGAGTCCGCGCCAGTCTGATTGGCATCGAGTTCGTTGATCACCAGCGCCCCCATGGAGGGCTGGGTCATCGCCAATCCAACTGCCAGGGCCATCCCTGTCATACAATTGAATTTTCTTAGTCCAATTTTCCTCATTACCTGTCTTCTCCAAAGAATGCTGAGCCAATAAATTCTGAAAACGGGAAGATGACTTCTAATTAAGCCATCATGTCATGCCTGACCGAAACTTGTTGCGTCCTTCCAAACGCGCGCGCATCCACGTGACCGCGATGCGGACGTTTTTTGTACTTGGTAACACTCAAAATCGGGAGACTTTTTCGATGGTCGTGCGAACGCAATCGATGAGTCGCTTCTTTCTCCCGTCAACTTTTTCTTTCTGCGCTTTCCCGAGCGAATTCCACCGAGAGAATTCCGGCGGGTACTGGGAAATCCATAGGATCACTGAGTATAATGAATGGCTGGAGGAATTGTCTACCTAAACCGCGTTTGAATTGTGTTAACTACCCATGAAATACCGCACATTTTGTGGATATGGGGCGTTCGCGCTTTGAACCGTTGGGCGGGATTGCAAGCACGCTGCACCCTTCGCACGCGATAACTCGTGTGGGCCTTTGGGTTTGCGGCGGAATTATTGGAGAAATGACAGATGTGGAAGATTCGATTGTTATCGGGCCTGTTGGCCCTGTTTTTCATCACAAATATCTCGCAGGCAGAAGTTCGTGTTCGGGTGGCTACCTTCAATATCGAGACTTTTAACGGCGATCCTGTGCAGGAAGCCGCCGCCGTCGATGTTCTTCTTCGCGTGGGGGCGGACATCGTCTGCGTCCAAGAGATCAACAACTCCCCCTCCAGCGCTTTCGTCGATCTAGCCACCGCCGCGGGCTATTCGTTTCGATTCCTCGCCGACTCAACCAACACGTTCGACGGCAGCAAGCACTCCGGCATCATGAGCATCTATCCTTTTGCGACAACACCTGTCACTCTCAATGCAATTGACCTCTCGGGCGACGGCAGCGCCAAAGACATCACCCGCAACTTCGTCCGCGCCGAATTCGACATCCCCGGCGCGGCAGAAAATCTTGTCATGATTGGCAACCACTGGAAATCAGGCAGCGCCGACGTCGACGAGTTTCGCCGATCGGTCGAAGCTTTGCGCACGATGCAGACGACGCTCCCTTACAATTCATCCACGATTCCGTACGTGGTTGTTGGCGACATGAACGACGACTTCAACGACAGTCCAGACTCGCCATCGCAATTCAACTCGTTACCAGGCGGACTACCCGGTGGTTGGACATTGGGGAGTGACCTCTCGTTCCCGATTGCCAACGGTGTCTTCAAACCGATGCAAGCCAGTAGCGGATCGCAACGGTTGAACTTAATCCCCGCGTTTCAAAAGGACGGATCGGATGCCACCCGAAACGCGTCTGGACGAAAGCTCGACTATATCTGGCGAAGCAATGCCGTCACGTTCGTCGGTTCGGAAGTGTACGACTCCGCAGATGAGGGTCTCGGCGGTGGATTGGCGAAATTCGGTGCGCCGCTATCGGCAGGAACCAGTGCGGCCGCCAGCGACCACTTGATGGTCTTTGCAGACATTGACATTCCCGACGATCAATCCGGCGCTTGCTGCACTGCTTGCGGCTGTGACGACACGGTCAACGAAGCCGAGTGCCTGGGCTTGGGCGGAGAATTCCGCGGCGCTGGCGTGGAATGCGGCATGGAAATCCCGGCGTGCGACGCCCTTCCCAGCAACCTCGTCATCAATGAATTTGTCGTGTCACACGATGGCACTCAGGATCAAGAATTCGTCGAGATCAAGGGCGACCCGCTCGACCTGCTTTGCGGCTTGTCGATTGTGGTGATCGAAGGGGAGACGCTATCCAAGGGCAATGTGGACCTGCTCGTCTCGCTGGACGATTGCGGCGGTGGCATCCCATGTGCCCTCGACTCCGAAGGCTATTTCGTCGCGGGCGGATCGGGCGTGGGTGCCGATTTGGTCATTGGCACCGGTATAGGTCGTTTTGAAAACGGAACACAGACTATCGCACTTGTCCGCAACGTGACGGTCTCGCCCAACGATGACATCGACACGGAAGCCGGCGGGGGAGATGGCGTAGAGGATGTCAGCGTCGGAATCGTCCTAGACGCGGTGGCTGTCATCGACGACGACTACCCGGTCAGCGACGCGGTGTACTTTGGCGCGATTCCACTTGGTCCTGATGGCACAACCGTACCAGCCGGCGGGGCGCGATGCCCGAACGGAGTCGATACCGACACATTCGACGATTGGGTCATCCTCAGCAAAGCCATCGACGGATCCGATGGTTGCGTCCCGTTTACACCGGGCGTGGACAACCCAACGGCGTGCGGCGGCGACTTCAACGGCAACGGTTCATTCGATCTTGAAGATTATGCCGGCATGCAGGGCTGCATGGACTCCGCGTCGGCTCAGTGCTCGGCATTGGAACTCGACGGCATTTGCGGGATCACGATCGACGATTACGACATCTTCGTGACACGACTCGCCGGACCGTAGATAAAACAGGAACGGGCGGCCTATGCCCCACGTTGCGCTGGTGCCATTCACTGGCTTGCGTATCAAAGAAAAAGAGATGCTGGACTTGGGCATGTCGCTGCCAAGTCTGCGCAACCGTGGGGCTGATATCGCGCACTTGCCAGCATTGGGCTTGCTCACACTGGCCGGCCTGACGCCTGAGCACTGGACGCAGAGCTACCACGAAGCCGAAGCAGACGCGGATGGTCTGTTCGACCAAATCGTGGCGTGCAATCCGACGCTCGTCGCCATTTCCGCGTTGACAGCCACGATCAACGAAGCATACGCGCTCGCGAAAAAGATTCGGTCTGCGGGCATTCCCGTCGTACTCGGCGGACTCCACGCAACCGCATGCCCCGCAGAGGTTCAACGTCACTGCGATGCCGTCGTAGTCGGTGAAGGTGAAAGCGTCTGGCTTGAATTGCTAGCCGACGTCGAGGCTGGCACGCTCAAGTCAATTTACCAAGCCAGCGCCCCATTCGACCTCGGAACTTCCCCCGTACCGCGATTCGACTTGCTACCACCCGGCACGCGCCCGCGAATGACATTGCAGACCCAGCGTGGTTGCCCGTTCGCCTGCGACTTCTGCGGAGCCAGCCGCTTGCTCGGCCCCTTTCGCGAAAAACCCACCGCTGCCATTGAGAATGAGTTGCGGGCGATGATGCAGAGCGGTTCATCGCGACTGCTTGAGTTGGCTGATGACAACACGTTCGCCGGCAAGCGAGATTGGACCCAACTTTTTGAACTGTTCGCACGTTACAAAATTCGATACTTCACTGAAGTCGATTGGCGCATTGGCGAAGACCCGAAGTTGTTGCGAGCGTTGGCTGCCTCCGGTTGCATTCAAGTGTTGGTTGGCGTTGAATCGCTCGTACACCCGCATACGGGCATGGGACTCAAGACGACATCGATCCATCGCGTGATGGACGCCATCGCTTCGATTCAAGCACATGGCATCGCGGTGACCGGGTGCTTTATTGTGGGGAGCGATGGCGAAACCGAACAGAGCATCGACGAGTTGGGCGCGTTCCTGCTTCAAACGGACTTGGCTGACATCCAACTGACGCTGCTGACGCCCTTCCCCGGAACCGCGTTGTATCGCCGACTCAAGAAGGCTGGCCGGATACTCACCGATCGCGACTGGTCCCACTACACACTATTCGACGCAACCTATCAGCCCGACCAAATGTCCGTCCTCGAACTCGAACGATCATTTAGAGATTTGGTGCGGCACGTTTTCGAGTACAATGCCGTCACGAAACGGGCACGGATCAAAGAAGGCATTTTGAGAAAGCACTTCGAGATATGCGGTTAACAAGCATCGCCAAATACTTGTTTGGAGATCGCGAAGCCATCATCGACATCGCCACAAGCAAGAGCGGATTGATCGTGGGCGGCTTATTCGTTCTGTCAGCCGGTTTCGCCCGCGAGTATGACGCTGAATATCTCGTCAAGGAACCGTGGCATGTGCTCATACCGCTGGCGGCATCGCTGGTCGTCGCGTTCCCGATGTTCGCGTTGCTCTACGTGATCGGCCGACGCAGGCAGATGGGCAAGGTCCCGTTTCTCGGTGCGTTTCGAGCATTCCTCGTGTTGTTTTGGATGACCGCACCGCTGGCTTGGTTGTATTCGATTCCCTTTGAACGATTTCTAGGTCCGATTGGCGCCACGTACGCCAATCTCTGGCTCTTACGAATCGTGTCCGTCTGGCGCGTCGCCTTGATGACCCGCGTGGCGACAGTACTATTCGGTTACAGAATCGTGCCAGCATTTTTCTGTGTCATGCTAGTTGCCGACATTGCGATGCAAGTAGCACTCGCGGTCGCGCCCCTTCCAATTATTCAATTCATGGGCGGTATTCAAATTTCTGATTCTGCCAACATCATTGCAAACGCTGCGTGTCTCGTTTCATTCTTTGGCATACTAAGCTTGCCGGTATGGTTTATCGGTGTGATGGTCATCGCTTTTCGTCCGCAATCGACATCGAATGCCATCGACTTGACGCACACTGCATCTCAAGAATCACGCATGCCGACTAGATTCGCCGCCGCAACCGTGCTCGCCTGGTTCATCGTCCTACCTTGGACGCAAGCCGAACAGCGCCTGCGGCATGAAGCAGAGAATCTGTTGATCAACGGACAGATCCCCGAGGGGCTTGCCACCATGTCCCAACATAACGAAAGCGACTACCC
>BQJS01000175.1 GCA_021604825.1 Phycisphaerae bacterium
GAATTGGCGTGCAGCGCCTGGGCGACCAGTTCCTTGCCCGTCCCCGATTCCCCAAAAATCAAAACCGTGCTCTTACTCTTGGCCAGCTTCTGAATCCGGCGAATTTCTTTCGCAAGCGCCGCGCTCGTTCCGATGATCCCCTCGTAATTAAACGCCTGCTCGATCTGCTCGCGCATCGTTTTGGAATCGCGCGACGCGATCGCCTGCTCGGCGGCTTGGTTGACCTTCTCGCGGACGACGTCGATGTCGATGGGTTTGATCAGATAATCGTATGCCGGCGTGGGGTTTTCAGGCCCGAGTGCGTCGCGCACCAACTGCTCGCTGCCGAATGCGGTGATCAAAATCACCTGCGTATGCGGGGAGATTTCTTTCGTCTGCTTGAGGACGTCCATCCCGTTGAGCGCCCCGCCCAGTTTGTAGTCGGTGATGATGACGTCGGGCGGGCGGGCACTGACACTCGCAATCGCATCGGCACCGCTGGAGACGACCTTGCAGGCGTGCCCCTCGCGCTTCAACCCTTCGGCGATCGCTTCGCCGTGGGCAGCATCATCTTCAACGATAAGTACGAATGCGGTGGCGGCCATGATAGCTTCTATTCTATCGCTCCGGCTGCGATCGTCACCCCATCGGCCGGTCCTTAACTCAATGGCCCAGGCTTCTCAGCCACCAGCGGCAACCGAATGACGAACGTCGTCCCCGCACCCGACTTCGACTTGACCTTGATGGTGCCACCGTGCGCCGCGACGATTCGACTGGTCGTGGACAATCCCAGCCCGCTACCCATCGGCTTGGTCGAGTAGAACGCCTGCATGGCCTTCGACAAAACTTCCTCGCTCATGCCCTCGCCGTCGTCGCTCACTTCCACCGTTGCCCAAGTGCCATCGCGGCCAAGTTCGTCCACCGTCAGATGAATCGAAATCTCGCCCCCCTTGGGCGTGGCTTGGCGGGCGTTGATTAGGAGGTTCAAGAGGGCCTGTCGAAAGATCGCTGAATCGACCAACACGAGCAGCGGTTGCGGGTGTTCATAGGCGACGAGTCGAATGTCATCGCGCTGCGTCTCCGGCGAATAGAACTCGACCAAACGCGAGACGATCCCGTTCAGGTCGGCCACGGTTCGCTTGAGCGTCACCGGTTTGACGAGCAGCAGAAACTCATCGAGCATCCGCTGAAGACGCTCTGCCTCCCCCCGCGTCATGGCGATGCGTTGTCGCGCCCGACGCAACGTATCTGAGGAGTTGTCCGCATCTTCAGATAAGTCTTCTTCCAAGAGCTTCAGATTCAGCAGCAACGTCGACAGCGGATTGCGAATCTCGTGCGCAAGGCCACCAGCAATCATCGAGATTTCAATAACACGATCGTCAACCATTGCAGTTCAATCCAGATCCGCATACCAGTCGTGCCACTGCTCTGTGAGCAGTGCTTTAGAAGATCGACCGTAGAAATACGGCACTGCTCACAGAGCAGCGGCACATCTGCGACACATCATCATTCAACAGAAAAACGGTGGCCCCACGTTTCAAGGTAGGACCACCGTTTTGATTTTGCAATCGATTCAACAATTAAGATCTACGAAGCGCTGTCGGCCGTCTCTTGCTTCTCTTCAAGCAAGACCGCCTTGGCTGACAATTTTACGCGACCTTGGTTGTCCACCGCGATCACTTTGACCTTCAGCGGATCACCGACCTTGCACACATCGGCGACGTTGCGGACGTAATCGGTGGACAGCTCACTCACGTGACACAAGCCGTCTTGACCCGGGGCGATCTCAACAAACGCACCGAAGTCCTTCACGCTCGTGACCGTACCCGAATACACCGTGCCAACCTTGATACTTTCGGTGACGGCTTCGATCATGCTGCGAGCCGTTTCTGCACCCGCAAGATCCATGCACGAGATCGTGATGGTTCCGTCGTCATCGATTTCGACCTTGGCACCGGTTCCGCCTTCGATGGCTTTGATCCCTTTACCACCTGGTCCAATGACCTTGCCGATGCGGTCCGGATTGATCTTGATCGAAAGGATACGCGGTGCGTACTTGCTCGTTTCTTTGCGCGGTTCGGGAAGCGTCTCCAGCATTTTCGATAGAATCTCAAGGCGGGCCGTCTTGGCCATCTCGAGCGCTTCTTCGACGATGTCGATGCTCAGCGAGCGATCCTTCAAGTCCACCTGAATCGCCGTGATACCGCGCTGCGTACCTGCAACCTTGAAGTCCATGTCACCGAAGTGATCTTCTTCACCAAGGATATCGATAATCAATTTGCGTTGATCGCCATTGTGGAAACCACCAACCGAGATACCCGCGACCGGCTGCGTGAGCGGAACACCGGCATCCATCAACGCCAACGTTCCACCGCAGATCGACGCCATCGAACTCGAACCGTTCGACTCAAGAATCTCGGAAACGATACGAACGGTATAGGGGAAATCTTCCGGCGATGGCAGGACCATCTCGATCGCCTTCTCAGCCAGGTTACCGTGGCCAATCTCGCGACGCGATACCGCCCCCAAACGACGAACTTCACCGACACAGAACGGTGGGAAGTTGTAGTGGAGCATGAACTTCTTGCTGTACTCAGGCATCAACCCATCGATGAATTGTTCATCGCGAACCGTACCCAGCGTCACGATCGCCATCGACTGCGTTTCACCACGGGTAAAGACAGCCGACCCATGTGTTCGCGGCAGCACGCCGACTTCGCAGGTCAGATCACGAATATCCGTCGGACCTCGCCCATCGGCACGAATGCCGGTGTCGATCACCATCGCGGCGACGACTTCGCCTTCGATTTCATCGACCACACCACGCACAGTGTTACGATCAAATTCCAGATTCTCAGCGTCGGCTGGGCATTCCTGATCGAGCGTTTCGTTGTAGACGGCTTTGACGGCTTCGTAACGATCCTGCTTCGACGAAATCTCTTTCGCCTTGCGAAGCGGACCAGCCACCTTTTCGCGCAACCGATCTTTGAGGGCGTCGGTTGATGGCGGCGGCGTCCATTTCTTTTCCTGACCGCACTGCTTGACCAGATCGCTAACGCAATCGCAGATGGTTTTGATTTCCTTGTGGGCGATGTCGACGGCTTTGACGACGTCAGCTTCGGCGATTTCAAACCCGCCCAGCTCGATCATATTGACGGCATCGGAGTGGCCGGAAACGACCAACTCAAGATCGCTTTGATCCATTTGCTCAAGGGTCGGCATCACGACGAAATCACCGTTGACGCGTCCCACGCGAACCGCGCCGGTTGGACCTTCAAACGGAATTTCCGAAATCGAAAGCGCCGCGGACGCACCAATCATCGCGAGCATGTCCGGATCGTGCTCTTGATCGGTCGACAGCACCATCGCCTGGATCATGACTTCGTTGATAAACCCCTTGGGGAACAACGGACGGATCGGACGATCCATCAATCGCATGGTGAGGATTTCTTTGGTCGACGGGCGGGCTTCACGCTTGAAGAAACCACCAGGAAACTTACCAGCCGCATAGGCTTTTTCGCGGTAGTCGCAGGTCAGCGGAAAGAAATCGATCCCTGGCCTAGGGTCCGAAGTCACCACAGCCACCATGACCACCGTCTCGCCGTAGGTCACCATCACGGTGCCCGCAGCTTGCTTGGCCAACCAGCCCGTTTCCAACGTCAGCGTCTTGCCGCCGATTTTGCACTCTGAAGTGTATTTCTTCATTACCGTCACTCTTTTCCGTTTTCTTTATCCGTCTGCCAACACGACAACCGTCATGACCAGTTCGCCGCACCAGCGACGTCGATTCTCGATCGATGCGCCGATGAGCAATAAATATGCAAAAAAAGGATGGGCCGCGCGAACGCAACTCATCCTTACCATTTATTGAGTTTTTCCAAACAACAATTCCAAGCCATCAACCCAACACAACCGTCGCTTCGCCACGATAGTCGAATGCCACCTTGTGGCACTTCGCAGCCTGCAACGGGTTCTGGGCTGAACTTGCACCGCCAGCCCCACCGACTTTTCAACTTCAATAGGCCCGCCCAATTCAAGCCGGACCGATTCCGCAAGTTACTTCCTGAGGCCCGTTACTTTCTGAGGCCCAAGCGCTGAATCACGCTGACGTAGCGACTGTGATCCTTATGATTCAGATAACGCAGTAGCCGCGTCCGCCGTCCCACCAACTTCAGCAAACCGCGACGCGATGCGAAGTCTTTCTTGTGGGTCTTGAGGTGCTCCGTCAGCTCGACGATTCGCCCCGTTAACAAGGCAACTTGCACTTCCGGCGAACCGGTGTCCTTGTCGTGGGTACGATAGGTCGTCAACGCTTCCTGCTTTGATTTAACGTCCAATGGATTGACTCCGTGGCATGGGCTTTGATTTCACAACCTTAAACAATCGCGCTTCCGAGGTGCCAGCACTTGATCAAAGCCAGTCGCAACGTTCAAATTACCGTCGCCAAGCACCGCACCTGGGGCGTTCCAAGCGGTAAACTCTACTGACTTTGGCCTCACTTGCAATCCCGCCTGCAGCCCACAAGATCCTGTTTTATCCCATTGGAAGCACTGATTTCGGCCCGGGAGTCTCGCCCGATCACCGTTCCCCCAAATCACTGCTCCCCGATCGCCGGGATCTTCAAGTCTTCAATTGTCACGGGGTTGCGCCGGGTTATGATGGCCGCGGCTATTCTGAGATTCTGACCAGCATCACTGACGCGGACGCATTAGACATGAACATTATTATCTGTGGTGCCGGTGAAGTGGGACTTCATGCCGCCGAGGTCATGGAAGGCGCGGGCCAAAACGTAACCGTCATCGACAAGAGCCCATCCAGGATTCGAAAAATCGAGGACAGCCTCGACGTCCGTACGCTTCGTGGAAACTGCGCCTCAGCGGAAATTCTGACCGAAGCCGGCTGCAAATCGGCGGACCTGCTGATCGCAGCCACCAGCAGCGACGAAATCAATCTGCTCACCGCCACCGTCGGAAAAGCCGTCGGAGCCAAAAAAACCGTCGTCCGCGTCCACCACAGCACATATTTCACCCAGCGGGGCCTCGATTACAAGAAACACCTCGGCATCGACCAATTGATCTGCCCCGAGTATTCGACGGCTCAAGCCATCGCGCAAACCATTCGGAACCCCGGAGCCCACGCGATCGAGAATTTCGCCCGTGGGCAGGTCGAAATGCACGAAATCCCGGTCTCAGAGAAGGCGGCAGCCGCCGGTCTCGCCCTTGCGAATCTGGGACTCCCGCGTGGATCAAGGCTTGCGGCGATTGGCCGGGATGAGCAGATGTTCATTCCCGACGGGGCCAGCGTGATTCAACCTGGCGACAGGGTCGTCCTGGTGGGTAACGCCAACGTTTTCCAGCAAGCCCGAAAACTTTTTCATGACGACAAGGTGCGTCGGCGACGTATCGCAATCATGGGCGGGCCACCAATGGCGGTGTGGTTGTGCCGGGCGCTTCAGAAAAGTGATTTTTCCATTCGACTTTTTGAACTCGACCCGGAACGCGCCGAAGAGCTCGCCCAGAAGTTGGATTGGATTACCGTCATCACAGCCGACCCTTCAGACCTGACCACCTTCGACGAAGAGAATCTCGAACAACTCAATGCATTCGTCTCATTGCTCGACGACGACGAACACAACATCCTGGGCAGCGCTTGGGCCAAGAGCAAGGGCGTCAAGCAATCTATTGCCGTGGTGCAACGGGCGGATTATCTTCATTTGCTCGCCAGCGTCGGAATCGATCGAGCGTTTAGCCCGCGGCGTGTCGCGGTTCGAGAGTTGGAACGATTCATTGCGGGCGACTCATTGCAACGAATCGCTTCGCTCGCCGACGGTAGCATCGACGTTTATCGATTTCGCGTCGGCGCCAAAGCCAACTGTCTGGGTAAAGCGCTCCGTGAGATCAAGCTCACACCCAAAGGCGGAGTGGCGGCCGTCCAATATGGCGATCATGTGGAAGTTCCCAGCGCCGATTACGTCCTGCGCGAAAACGATATGCTGCTCGTCATCGGTCCACCCGGTATGGAAAGTCGGCTCCGCAAAATGTTTGGCACGAAATAGGCTGCCGTGAATTATCGATTTGTCGTCAAGCAACTTGGCCTGCTCTTTGTCGTCCTCAGCGCGATCCTTTTGGGCATCGCGGCATGGTCGGCGATTCAACTGGCCTACGGAGAAACAACGGAGAAGCATCCGCTTCGCGCCTTCTTGATCGCCGGTGGTGTCGGGCTGACGGTCGGCGGATTGATGTGGCTGGTGACCCGAAAGACGAGTACCCGTTTCGGCCGCAAAGAAGCCCTTCTCCTGGTGGCAGCCAGTTGGTTCGGCGGCGCGATGCTTGCGGCTATCCCGTTCCTCGTCTACGCCTACATTGGCGAGGTGCCCGGAACCGACCACCCCTTCCGCGAGCCCGTAAACTGCTTTTTTGAGTCAATGAGCGGCCTTACCACCACCGGGGCAACGGTCCTGACCAAGATCGACCGGATGCCCCGAAGCATCCTATTGTGGCGGGCATTGACCCATTGGCTGGGCGGACTGGGGATCGTCGTCCTGTTCGTCGCGGTTCTTCCTTCGATGGGTGTTGAGGGCAAGCGGCTCTTTCGCGTGGAGGCACCGGGCCCCGAACCGGAGGGTGTCCATCCGCACATCCGCGAAACCGCCCGCACGCTCTGGATGATTTACCTTGGCATCACCGTGCTGCAAATCCTCGCGCTTCGCATCGCGGGCATGGACATTTTTAACTCCGTCTGCCACACGTTTGCGACGCTCGCCACCGGAGGGTTCAGCACACACAACGCCAGCCTCGGTGGGTTTCACGGCAACATCGCCATCGATATCATTGTCCTGTTCTTCATGGTGTGCGCCGGCGTGAACTTTGGCCTTTACTATCACTTGATTCGCGGTCGCTTCAAAGCCGTCTTCCAGGATTCGGAACTGCGCCTCTATCTGACGATCATGCTTGTGGTCACCGGCATCGTCACATTCGCGATCGCCAACGATCCGATCAAACTAACCACTGGCGAAACCATCGAACCGTCTTGGTTTGAAGCCACCCGACAAAGCGCCCTGACAACCGTGTCCGTGCAAACGACGACCGGGTTCTGCACAGCCGACTTCAACCTTTGGCCCTTCATCGCCAAAGCACTCTTGCTCATGGTCATGTTCATCGGTGGTTGCGCAGGATCGACGGGCGGTGGCATCAAAGTCATTCGGATTCTTATCGCGTTTAAAGTCATGGTGGCAGAACTGGAACGCGTGTTTCGTCCCAACGTCGTCCGGCCACTCAAGGTTGGCAAGGCGACGATTGCGCCGGAACTTCGACTCGCAACGTTGGCGTATGTGTTTGGTTTGATTCTGCTGTTCGGCGCCGGTACAGGTTTGCTGAAACTGTGCGAACCAGCGGAATCGATCGACATGACGACGGCTGCCAGCGCCAGCGTCGCGACGTTGTGCAACATCGGGCCAGGGCTGGCCAAGGTCGGTGCCGTAGAAAACTACGCATGGTTCTCGACGCCAAGCAAGTGCGTCATGATTGTTCTAATGGCCCTGGGGCGTTTGGAAGTATTCGCAATCCTCGTACTTTTCTCCCCAAGATTTTGGCGAAGTGCGTGACGCATCAGCGGCTTGAGAGACCATTTTTTTCCACCGAACCAAAGGACTGAACAAATTTCACAAACCCAATTATCAGCGCGGCGATCCCCGAAACGACCGCCCTATATAGCACAAATTGCCCATTTAAACGCAATGCTGGCTCTCCGGCGTTGAAACGCGGTTGGTTCGGCGAAAATTACGCTAAATGCTAATGCTCTGTAGGGTTGCAGACCGATACCTTGCTTTCATGTGGCAGGCTCAGTCGCCTTTGAGACGCACAGGGCATGGGCCAAAAAAATCTCAGCTTCAGCCAATTTTAGGGGTTGCAGCGTAAATCGGGATTGCCATAATGATCGCCCGAGTCGACCGGATCGTATTGGTCGCTTTCAGATGTGGCTGCGGCGCGGTAGCCCAACTGAATTAGTCCAAGGGCAATTGGACGAATCATCACAGAATCTACGATTGACAATGCGGTCGAGTTCAATTGGTTGTATTCTGTGGTAGAAGGCTATTCGACACGTTCTTTGAAATAGATGTCGTTTAGAACCTTTGAAACGTTCGGCCAATAAAATCGCGAAAGTAAGTAACCGCGAAACTGAAACTGCCCGGGCGGACAAACCGGATCAAAGCTGCAAACGGCGAGAAGATTTCGCAGTACGAGTAAGCAGTGAGTCCGGGTTACCCAGGGCACTTCGAAAAGCAGTTTTGATTTCGACGAGGCTTTGCAAGATGAAAAAAAACTTAAGGCGGTCATTTATTGCTGTCACGTTGCTGAGCTCGACTGTCGCTTTCAACGGATGCCTCAGTGCAGATTTCTTCAAGCGAACACTGGAAGCCACTGTGACTTATGGCGCTTTAGAGTTTTTGCTTGATAATGATGCCGTTTTCGATTTGTTTGAGGACGGGGCCACGGCACTGAACCCATAGTTTTAACGCAGTTCGGCACGTCGCCGTGATCTGCGTTGCTAAAAGCTGTGGCGTATTGATATAGAGTTTTTTGACGGGCTGTTTATTGTTTGGTCATCGCCTTCCAAATTGGGTCCCCTATCGGACCGCAGGCGGTGACTTGGTTTAAAAGAATCAAAACGTTTTGATGTTGTTTCTTGAATTGGAGACTATGGACATGAAGAAGACAAACAAAGCCTTGAAGTGTGCGGCAACGGTCGCCGTACTCGGCACCTGCTTCCACTCGATTGGTTGCAACTTTGGTGGCCTCGGCCGTTACCTCGGTCAGTTCCTGGCTGCGATCCCCGCAGCTGCCGTTAGCGAGTTTTTGCTCGACAACGACGGTATCTTCGATCTCTTCGAAGACGGCTCAACTGCCGCCAATCCGTAAGCCGTACCCAAGCAGTTAACTAAAGAGCGGGTAAGGACGTTCGCGTCCTTGCCCGCTCTTTTCGTTTTACAGTGTTCTCGATTTTTACCGAATGTCGAAGATGTTTGGAAAAAACAGCGTCGCCTGCGAAAGCGGCAATTAAGCCGATGCAATACCAGAGGAAGCGAAACTACTGATTAAGCTTGGCCGCCTCTACCATCCCTCGAAAACGCCCTTCGCTGACGTACCCCTGCAGAATCCGCAGCACCCTCCCGTCGGGTCCGAGCACCACGAACGATGGCACCTTGGTGATTCCATAGCTCTCCGCAAACTTTCGATCTGCCCATGAGGCAATCCGCACCGGGATGGTCTCGGCCAATGAATCCTGGACCTCTTGGAGCGAAAACACGTCTCGCTCCATTTCCTGGCACTGCGAATCGAACGCCGACCAATACGACACCACCACCAATCGATTCGTCCGCGACGCTTGACGCAATGCTCCGCCCAAGTCGGGCCGCCACGGAATCTGGCTACACCCGCTGAGTATCAACAAGCCGCATACCACTAGCATTCTGGTCATGGGCAAAGCACCTCGCCAACTCTGGGTCTCTTTCCGGAAACGTCCAATCGCACAATTCCGCGCCTGACATCGTGCGGGAACGCGATGATCGTATCACGCACTTTGCATCGATTCAGAAGCGAAACTCTCTCGTCCACTGATTTGAGCGGAAAAAGATCGTAGGCCATCACCCACGCTGGAAGAATGTGAGCCCCGGTTGGCGCCATGTCGCCGACGAAGAACAACTCCGAACCACCGCCCAGATCGAATACCGGCAACAATTGATACGGCGTATGGCCGTACGACAACTCAAACGTCAGATCGGGAATGTCGCATGTCGGCTCATCCCCTTCAACAAATCGCACGCGTTCATGCTGCTCCATCCAATCAAAATCGACGGAAAGAAACGACGCACGGTCGCGCAGCGTTGGCGCAATGGCGTGCTTGAAATGCTCGCGATGCACCCAATGCCGGGCGTTGGCGAAGCGAACCTTGACCGAACCGCCGGCATCACCATCCCTCTCAACCATTCCACCGCAATGATCGAAGTGCAAGTGCGTCGCGATGACATCGGTGACAGCGGCTGTACTTGCCCCCATCGTTTCGAGGGCATTGTCGATCGCTTGCGGATTGGACTCCACCCCGTACCGCTCCGCATCCTCATCGCTCCACTTCGAACCTGTCCCGGTATCGACCAGAACGATTCGCTCGTGTTCTACATGACGGGCGATCAGCGTCCGGGTAGCCAGCAGAATACGATTCT
>BQJS01000176.1 GCA_021604825.1 Phycisphaerae bacterium
AAGGAAGGCCACGAAATATTCTGGTCCATCAAACAAGTACCAGCCCCCTACCTGCCGCAGAAAGAGGGCCAGGAACCGTCCAGCTCGCAGGCATCCAACACCAAGGTGACGCAAACGGTAACCACCACCCAAATATCAAAGATCCAAGTCGCCGGCCGCCCGATGCCAATATCGATGAGCAGCAAGCAAACAACGGCCAGCTAAGACTTACCCGTCATGCGAATCTATCCGTGTGCCACTGGGTGCTTGTCACCCAGTGCTGTCGGGCCGTAGAATCACCCATTAAATAGCACGCCTGCCTTTGACCGTGACATACATCCCGGTCGATTTGCTTGGGAATTCGATTCAATGAGTTACATCATGGTCGACATCGAAGCGGATGGCCCCATTCCGGGTGACTATTCGATGGTTTGCTTCGGCGCGGTCCTGGTGGAGCCGACTCTTTCAGATACTTTCTATGGCCGTCTGGCGCCAATCTCAAAGAAGTGGATTCCCGAAGCACTCAAGGTAAGTGGCTTCAGTCGCGAAGAGACGCTGGCGTTTGACGACCCCGGAAAGGTGATGCACGAATTCGGCGAGTGGCTCAGAGATGTAAGCACCAACCTCCCAATGTTCATCTCAGACAACAACGGTTTCGATTGGCAATTCATCAACTGGTACTTCCACCACTTCACGGAAAGCAACCCGTTTGGCCACAGTTCGACGAATCTGGGATCACTGTATAAAGGCGTGGTCAAGAACATGTCCAAAAACTTCAAGCACCTTCGCAAGACGAAGCACACCCATCATCCCGTGGACGACGCTATTGGAAATGCAGAAGCATTGTTAAGCATCCAAGCAGAATACGGGCTTAAGATAAGTCTCAAGTAAGACGGGTACGCATTCTCTGTATCTGCCCGCTACATATGGCGCCACGCATCACGGGATTTTGTTGGGGATCGCGGCTCGCCATAATACTTTCGATGGTCCTTCCAAAACTGCTGGCGCACCGGCCCGACATGGTCGTGGAAATCTTCAAAGAACCCCGGCTTGTGCCATTCGGGTGGATTCGCATATCGCTCGCCGCCGTCGCCGAATGACACCTCCCAAAAATCAGGTTCCGAAGGATCCATGATTTCAAAGCACAATTGGTTGAATATGACAGGGTCACCTGTATCGTCCAAAATCCGATAATTATCTGCTGAGATGCCTATGACCTCGTACTGTAGCCCAACGGTCAGGCTCCAATATTTCCGCTCATCTTCAGGGTCTTGATTGCTCGTTAGGATCACATGCATTCCGTGCCGTTGTCCTTACAATTCCTTTGCTCTGTGGCAAGCCTTGGACCTACTCTTCCTTCGAAGGTCTCTTTGCATTCACGCCCCATTCCTTAACAACCCGTCCGTGACGCACGAGTTGGCTTACGCCTTGTTCGGCTTTTAGGTCGTATCCCATGAGTGTGAAGACGGCCATGCCTCCGAAAAACAGAATGCCGAAGCCCGTCACGAACAGAAATTTTCCGCTGAATTGTGCGCCTTGATTCTCGCCGCTGACGATGCGATTCCAACTCGGCGCGGATGGAAGATACTCCACTGTGATGGTCGGACTTTCTTGGGCATGATCCCAATGCTCGTCTTGATACATCATGGCCTCTCGCGAGATCCTGTTCCCCTCGTTATCTTGAAACTCGTATTCGACATATGGCGTCACGCTAACCATCCACGTGCGCAGCACCTTTGCCTCGACCTTCACACCTTCGGTCGCATAACGTCGTAGGTGCGATTCCTCGTAGACGCCCCAAACGAATCCGGCCGCCATCGCCAGCGTGAAGAAAACGAAGGCCCACGCAGTCCAACGAATCTTCTTTGTCTCCTTGGCGATGCGCCGATCCTCGGTCTGCTCCGGAACATGCGTGGTCCGCCCAGTGGCGGCGCTCGACCCGGCAATCAGCGCGTCAGCCAATTCCTCAAATCGTTCAACCGAGTCGGTCACCTTGGCAAGTTTTCGACCGGCGACGTCAAGGATCTCGATGGTTGGAGTCGATGGGCCGAATCCAAGTTCTTCGCTCGTACCGCGATCGACGGCCTCGATGTCGCACCACGGGACCACACGGCGCGACCCAATCCGATAGACGTGTACGCCTTCTCGATCAAGCACAACCCGACTAGTCATTCGTAGCAGCGAAAGACCCCGCAAGATGAGGAACCCACCAAAGATCGGCGGAATGATCAGAGCAAAGAAACCCGAATTCAGTCCGGGGGCAAAATTGTCATCCGGTGTAGCCGGGATGCGCTTGGCGATCACGACAGTCATCACCAACGCACCTACGATCACAATCATGCCCGGTATCAAAAACAGCAATGCACCGCCCACGATACTTTTTTTGGCTGGAAAGACCTGCTCAACAGGCATCGCACGAGGGATGGAGTTTTCAGCGTCAGGTTTGAATGTAGGCTCCATGGGATTCACTCCAAAGTCTTGGCATCACAAGACGGGGCGATGATCCAACCTACCGAAATGTTAAACGAATCCCTTGTGAATCCGAGCACAAAAAAAGGGGGCGTCGAAATCAATCGACGCCCCCCGGGGTTACTACCTTGTTGTGGCGAACGGTTTAGTAGATGTTCGTACTTTCCGTTTCGTCCACGGTCGAGTCCATCTGATCACTGATCATCGAGACTCTGAAGCGGGTGTCGCCAGTTGCATTACCCTTGGCAACAACTCGGTAAGTGGCCTTCGCACGTGGTGCCAACGAGGGCAGCGGAGCAAAGGTGACTGAGCGGCCATCAGCAACACCAGCGGTCGGTCCGTCAGCAGAGACAAAGTCCTGCTGTCCAGGAACCTCAGCTGAGATCTTGATGTTCGTACCAACGGCTGAACCCTGGTTGGTGACGGTGATCACGTAAGTGATGGTTCCGCCAACCTCGATCGGATCCTCGACGTCGATGACCTCGAGGAGGATCGCCGGGATACCCTTGACTTCCATGACGGCTTCGTCTGAAGCATCGGCACAGACCGCACGGGCGGTGGCCACGTTGCGGATGGTTCCGGCCTGGGTTGCCTTGACCGTGACATTCACAGTACGGGACTCGCCTGCACCGGGCGTACCCAGGTTCCAGCTGATGGTTCCGCCACTTGCACTTCCACCTTCAGTTGCACTGATAAACGTGGTCGAGCTCGGCAGCGTGTCGGTCAGGACGGTGCTGACGGCTGGCGAGTTACCGGTGTTGGTCACCGTGATCTGGTACTCAGCCGGACGACCGATGAATCGCATGCCCGGTCCGGTCTTGCTGACCGTAAGGACTGGCTGCGTGACGACGGTGGTGCAATCGGCGGACGCGGTCAAGCCGTCATCTGCGGTGGCGGTTGCACGGTTGGTGAAGCTACCGACGCGTTCGGCCTTCGCAACGAAGTCACCCTTACGGGCTTCGCCTGCGTTGAGCGTACCAACGTTGAACTGAACCGTACGACGACCATTGTCGGTGACCAAGCCATCGGGCAGGTCATCGGTGATGGTGACGTTGGTTGCAGGACCGTCACCGGTGTTGCGGACGACGATCGTGCATGGGATCGGATCACACGTGGTGACCTCGGCCGGGCAGGTCTTCTCGAGCACCAACTGCGGGGCAGTAATGCGGGTGTCGGCACAATCCTGATCCGACAGACCTTGATCGGCACGAACGTCTGCACAGTTGTGGAACGTTCCGGTGCGGGTTCCGTTGACCGTGACGGACAATGCTTGCTGTCCACCACCTGCAACCGTACCGAGCGACCATGAAAGCGACTGACCCGAAACGTTGGCTGCCGGCTGACTCGAGACGTATGAGATGCCGTCAGGCAACACGTCGGTGACCATGACGTTCTGAGCATCAACCGATGATGGGTTGGTCACAACAATGTCATAGTTGAAGTTGTTGTTGACGCGCTCTTCAGCAGGTGCGGTCTTGGTGATGTTGATCTCGGGCGGAATCCAGGTCTTGCTGGTGTGGCCGGTGGCAATGTGAACGCCTGGCTTGCAGCAAGCTTCGTTCGGCGGACGAACGATGTCGATTTTGATGTTGTTCGTACCTGGGGCGGGCGTGCTCTGTGCGAGCGTGACAACCGCGGCACCCGTGGCATCGGTGCGGACCGAAGCCTTGGTCGAACCACTGTTGGTGAAGACACCAGCCGGTCCGTCGAGAATTTCGTAGTTGACGATGTAGTTCTCAAGCGGTGAACCGTCTGAGTGCTTGGCCACCATGGTGACGAATTCGTGCGTCGTACCGGTCGGGTTCGTGGCGGGCATTGGGAAGTCCCACTTCACGTCGAACCAGTGCTTGGTCACGAACACTTTGTGCTTGGCCCAGTCGTAGATGCCCGGAGCGTACACAGTGACGTTCGAGGTACCTTCGATCGGCGAGGTGATCACGCACCAGGTCTGACCCTTCGTCAACTGAATGTCGTCGGAAGGATCGTCGTTGCCCATGTCGAGGACGTGAGCGAAGTTGTTGGTGTGCGACACGGCGAAGTGGTTGTCCACTTTGTAGCCGCGGCTTGCACGCCAGCCACTCTCATCGACTTCGACGATGTCGCCGACGCTGCCTTCAGCGATCATCCACTCGACGCGGCGGTTGATGAGCGGCTTGCCGTCCTTGTCTTTGACGGTGGCCACAATCACGTGCTGCGTACGAACTGCGTTAACGTCGTTTTCGGGATAAACTTCAAGCGAGACCGCATAGGGATCCCAGTTGGAGTAGTACCCGCCCTCGGGAGGCTTCGGATGCGTCTGAATCGTGTCGCCACCCGCCGGCCACGTGAAGGCATGCGGCATGTGCGTACGACAGCCGGCCATGCCAACGATCGCAACCGCAACCACCGACTTCATAAGTGTTTTGAATTTCAACGTGTTCATAATCCTTTTTCCCTCTTAACCAATGGGACAATCTTCGTGGCTTTAGACGGGGCGAAGCCCCTTGCCAATTATTTCAACGAAACTGTATTCCAGTGAGACAATGAATCAAACCAGCGCCGCGTTGACGCCAACGATATTTTCAATGCTGCTAAGACCCCGCTTACATGAAATCGAAATGCCATCTACACCCGACGTAAACTCACCAAGCTGTTCGACTGCAACAAGCTGGACAACAGTGCGAACGAACACCACGGCTTCTCAGCGAGTGGACTTTTGGCGATCGACCTTTTGCCCCTAATCGCTATTCGACGCGATCCTGGCACAATCGCCCTTGGCAATTTCCCCATTACGCTGCCGCAAGCAATTAAATCTGATCTGGCGTTTGCATAGAGACCGACGACCGCGCCTGCGTGTAATCAGTCCTCAATTCAAACTTTCAAGATCGTAACCGAACCCCGCACCAATGCCATGCATATCTGCAAAAAATCGGACAGGGCATCATCACGACGCAAGAATCGGCATCCCTCGCCGCACTCACATACGCTTGACTCACTCGTCTACGCGAATTCTCAGACGAAAAAGCGCCAAACAGAATGTGCATGTCCAGGAGTGCCAGATTCCCACCATCCGACACCCCAGCCAGAACCACCATTCCTTCCGGCACCATGTGCCGGGTCAAAACCGGCGATTCTGCGCACGAGGGGCGTAAACATACCGAGTTATCGGCGATCGTACAACATCCATACAAGGTCTTTTTTGATCGATCGGATAATCACAGGGGCACTAAAAACCACCTGAAATCCGCGTTTTTCCCAAACTATCAAGCCGAACACCCCTGGGGTTCATTCCCAGCCTGTTAGGCCCGTGCAACTACCCAAAATCGCAGAAGAAAAACCAACGACGTGGGCAACTTTCCCCATTTCGCTGTTTCAGGTCTGGCAGGGTCGATTCGGAATGCAAGATCGCGTCCTTGGCACCGAAAACGGCCCGTAATGCTGGGATGATGACGGTTGATTATCGCGGATCACGATTGGAGCGACGATCGGGTGTGGGCCGAGACTCACGTCTTGTACGAGTTGATCTTGTGGCTCCCCTTGAACGCGGTTGCGAGGTTCGAGGACGACTACGCACATACTCAGCCGGAACATCCTGGCGCAGCGGGCAACTACACGCCACCCCGTGCTGTGGGCAAAAACCAGGGCCACCTTCGCGAGCGCTCGGCCGCCACAATGTCGATCGTCGGCTGGTCGTCCTGCGTCGCACACTACGCCTAGGAGCGGGTTCAGGCCGCTGCTCGCCATAGGTCGCCGCGACGAATCGCTGGACGATGGATTGCGTGTTGCGTGGAAGAGGCCGAAACACTTCTGCGTAAGTTGTTCCGTCGGGCCGAATCAATCCGTACGAAATCCACACCGGAAAATTGCCCGAACGCAATTCCAATTCGTGGGCAGGGATGCGAACTTCTGCCGGCTGAGTTCCCGCACCACCGCTGAGGATCATCACGGTTTTTTGGGCAGCAACGTTACCGCGCTCGTCTTGATACGCTCCGTTGCGCGACTTGATCGCCCGGGCTCGCTCATCCATCAAACGAACCTTGAACATAAACTGTTGGCCGCTCAGCATTTTCGTATCGAGCAATGCACCGAACGCAACGCCCGCGAACCCTTCGCTTTCGTTATATGCCTGAGCCCCCGTTTGCACAAAACGATCCTCGGGAGACAAACATCCGCATGCGCCAAAAACCAACACAGCGCAAGTCAACGTACGAAACATTCGCAAGCAGGTATCCATGACCACCCCATTCACATTCAAATCAACCGTCCAGAACGATCGCGAATCGTAGCCACACTGACCCCAGACGGTCAAGTTGCCGCGTTGCATTCGAGCGGTGTCTATGGGAATGGGATTGATCGGAAAGACTAGACCGACGCCAAAAACGTTGCCGGCGACGATTTCAGCATGCGGTCCAATGTCTGCAACTGCCGCGACCACCGATATTCGCTTGAAACCCAGCGGTGGGCATCTGAACCAAGTTCGGCGCATCGAAGTGGATCAATCAAGAGTCGCGCGACGCTTCCTGCGATGGACTCCGGGGTGTCGCCCACCATCAGATGCTCGTCTGGACTGGCATGAAGCGCATTGGCGACCGGTGTTGTGACGACGACAGCTTTGCGGGCAGCCATCGCTTCGAGCACTTTGTTCTGAATCCCTCGGGCGATGCGAAGCGGTGCGACCACGACTTGGCATTGATTCAAGTGCTCGATTACGTCGTCCACTTCGCCGGTAACGCAGACGCCTTCAATGTCGGCCAACCTGCGCACGCGACGCGTGGGTGAACGCCCGATGATCCGAAACGTGGCGTCGGGCACGCGTTGTCGAATTGTCGGCAAAATGCATTCGGCAAACCAACATACCGCATCGACGTTTGGCATGTAGCGCATGTCACCGACGAATCCGATCACCTTGGAATCACAGATGCCAGCTTGGATCTGTTTGGGGCAATGCACGCCGTTGCCCATAACGTGCAGTTTCGATCGGTCGCCGTCCCAATCGTTTGCCTCCTGCTGGCTGATGAGAAGGGTCGCGTCGAATTCGTCGTACAGCTGCGCTTCCAACTCGGCGAGGCGGCGGGCTTCTGCTTCGTAGAACCACGAGCGCGGTGCGCTGCTGCGCTTGGCCATCGCCGCCCACTTTTGACTATCGAGATCACAGAGGTCGATGATCTTCGTCCCGGCATCGACCGAACGGGCGTATTGGCCCATGCTCGACGAGAACGCAACCACGCCGTCGAACTTGACCCGCGCCGTCAACTCACGAATCGCATCGCGCATCGGCTTGGATCGATAGAATCCTTCGGTCAGGGTTTCGTCGATGGCCATGTCGAACGCCCCACGCAGCGCCGCCCGCATGCGATCGAGCGGAACAGTGATGACTTCCCGGCAGAATTCCTTCATCGCGGGGATGTACTGCATGTCGGCTGGGTCGTCGACGAAGGTCGCGCACCAGACGTCGTGATCACGGGCCAAATGCTCGATCGTATGAAATGCACGAATCTTGCAACCCTTGTTGGGCGGGTATGGGAAGCGATGGCATAGATAGAGCAGTTTCATTCGTTCAATCGACCTTCACGCTGCGATTACCCCGGCAAGTGTCGCGACAACCGGGCCCCCGCCGCAGTGCAGAACGACATGGGCAGGTGTTTCCAAATCTGGCGGGCAAGTTGGAATTTGGGGTTCGATGGCGTCAGATTGGGAATTGCCTTGCCCGGAAAGACGTAGCGCTGGTATTCAAGCGGGGTCGGTTCAAAGCCAAAAAACCGCTTAAAATTATACGACCCCTCGTTGTCGCGGCGGGTGCGGCCAAAGTCAAACACCGTGCAACCCAGCTCGACCGCACGCTCCATCGCTGTCATGTAGATAAAGTGATTCGTATTGCATCGATTGAAGCGCTCGTCGCATCCGACAAAATACGGCAGAAACGTTTGCCCGTATCGGAAGCTGATCAAACCGCCGACGATGCGCGAGTCTTTGCGAACGACTTGCACGATGGCATCTTCACCAAAGGCCTCGACCAATCGTTCAAAGAATTGCAGTGGATAGTTGATCGAACCCAAGCGCCGCATGTTGCGACAATACAACCGCCACACGTCCCGGGTTCGTTTGCGATCAAACTCGACCTTCAAGCCATGCTTGTTCCGCGCATTTCGGGCATCGGCCCGCGCTTTCCTTGGCAACCAACCGAGCACGTCCGACGGCTTCGCCGGCAACGCCTTACGAAACCCGGAATAGCCTTGCACTTGGCGAAGGCCTTCGACTTGCGCACGCTCGCTGCGCAAATCAATAAAGTTGGCGTTGACCTCTTCACCGAGTTTGCGGGCTTCCTGCCATATCGCGTCGGCGGCCGCGCGATCGTCGGTGAGCATCCCGCCCGCCACCGCATACGGCACGCTGATGAGCATCCGCCCGCCAAACATGCTCTTGATTTCAAAGAGAGGTAGCACACCGACGATATCATGGCCGCAAAACGCCACGAGATGCCGCGCCGTGTGCCCGAAGGTCCGCTCAACCGAGTTCAGCCAAGACGTCAAATGAAACTGGGAACCCTGGGCGTGATTGCGGACATACGCATCCCATCGGCTGGCAGCCGCGTCATCACCAATCGCGATGAATCGATGCACGCGTACCTCGGCCCGGCGCTTAGCAATCGCCTGCGAGAGTTTCCGCGTTTCGTGGGCGGCGGATATGGGTTCGGTTGAGACTACAGGGACCATTCATGTCTATCGGCAAGGCGGCAGAACGGTCTTGTGGCCGCGTTTACAGCGTCTCGAAGCCGGAATCTTCGAGCGTTTGAACTACAGGCGAACGGGCGGAGAACTAGCTGATATGCCCCTCGTAGGCGGCTGCATCCATTAATTCGTCGAGCGGGGACAGGTCTGCCGACTCGATCTTGACCATCCATCCGCCTTCGTGGGCGTCGTCGTTGACCAGTTCGGGCTGCTCGGCCAACGCATTGTTGACAGCCACCACCTTGCCGGAGATCGCGCTGATCAGGTCGGACGTGGCTTTGACCGATTCAATCTCGCCGACGGCTCCCCCAGCCGAACATTCGCTGCCGACTTCCGGCAACTCGACATAGGTAATGTCGGTCAACTCTTCGGCTGCAAACTCAGTGATGCCAATGGTCACCACGTTGCCTTCGACCAGGTACCATTCGTGTGAATCGGAGTATTTTCGATCGTTTGGGACGCTCATCAAAGTTCCTCTCTGGGCTCGATGGCCGCACCTGCTTCAGTTTCGTTACGACGATAATTTGTAAAATGGAATCTTGACGACGGTTGCGGCGACTTCTTTGGCACCGAACTGCACTGCAAGCTCGGTGCCTTCTTTGGTGTGGTCGATTCCAACGAGTGCCAGCGCGATGCTATTTCCAAGCGTTGGACTCAACACACCACTGGTCACCTGACCGATCGTTTCGCCGTTGGAACGCACCTCAAAACCCTGCCGAGCAGTGCGCCGTCCATCCAATTTCAGCCCGACAATTTTGCGCGTCAGGCCGTCCTGCTTCTTCTTGCGCATCGCATCCGCGCCGATGAAGTCCTTATCAAGATGCACGCACCAGCCTTGGCGGGCGGTCAGCGAATCCCAATCCTCGGTCAGCTCATGGCCGTACAACGGCATGCCCGCTTCCAGA
>BQJS01000177.1 GCA_021604825.1 Phycisphaerae bacterium
GCATCGCCGCATGAACTGCCTATCAGCCTACAGCGTCGGGGTCCTACCGCCATCTACCGGAATATTGATCCCGTTGACGTACGAGGCGGCGGGCGATGCCAAAAAGCTTACGACATTGGCGACCTCTTGCGGGCTGCCGAATCGACCGGCTGGTATCTGCCCTATGAACATTGCCTGAACGTCTTTCGGGTCCTTGCCAGTCTGCTTGGCCCTTGCGTTAATAACGTCGTAGATCCTTGCGGTATCGATGAATCCAGGCAGGAGGTTATTGACCGTAATCCCAAACTGCCCCAATTCGCCTGCCATCGTTTTCGCCCAACTCGCGACAGCCCCGCGCGTGGTGTTGGAGACGCCGAGCCCCGGAATCGGCACCTTCACCGATGTTGAGATGATGTTGATGATGCGGCCAAACGATTCCGACTTCATGCCGGGGACGACGGCTTGGGTGAGTAGTTGATTGCAAATCAAATGCTGCGAAAACGCCTTCACAAATTCTTCGGGGGTGGCTGCGAGTATCGGCCCACCGCCTGGCCCGCCGGTGTTGTTCAGCAGGATATGGATGGGACCGGAAGACTTCGCGTACGCCTCCACCTTTTCGCCCAACGCTTGCGGATCTGAAAAGTCCTGGCAGATCGTCGCGTGCTGCTGTCCGCGCGAACTGTCGAGTTCCTTGCATGCCGCGTCCAACGATTCAGCGTTGCGGGCAACAAGCGTTACACTCGCGCCGAGCTTCGCCAATTCGATCGCGCTGGCACGTCCCATCCCTTGTGTGCTGCCGCAGACCAACGCCCGTTTTCCGGCCAATTCGATCATTCCGCTCACCTCAACGCTTGTTCAATGTCACAAGACCCAAGTCAACCGCAGGCCCATGCTATACGAGATGTTGATTCTACACGCAAGGCTGCAACCCGACATATCAAGTCCGCGTCACAGGGCCGCCATTCATTGAAATTGAACGCCACGCCCCTTTCCCCGATCCGCGCCAAGTCTTAGCCGATAAGACACGGATACGACGCGCGTATTTCTGTGGAAGAATTATGCCCAGTCAATCCAAAGAGGGAGAGTTCCAAAATGTACAAGTCGCTGCGCGCCCTGTTCGGCGCACTTCTCGTCACGATCATCGTCATCGCCGCCAGTCCACAGATCGCAGCCGGATCAACCGTCAGTCTGCTTGGGTTCCAAGATTTTAGTGACGGACAAACACCAATCTTCGCATCCGAGATGGGCCTTGCCGGTGCAGGCGAGCCATTCCCGTTCGACGGAACGCTCTTTGGCAACGACAACATCGACGACAGTCTCGGTTCGTTTTCGTATACGCACACGTTCGACTTGTCCGGCGAAGCGCCGACCAGTGCCGAACTAACCATCGGGCTGATCGACCACGATTCGTTCGACGCCAACTTCCCCGCCGACACGATCGATTTCTTCTTTGACGGCGTGCAACAACCCGACGCCATATTCAAGGGGATTTCGTTACGTCCTTCGTCTGTGAGCGTGGTTAGTGTCCCCGTCCCGCTCAACTTCATTTTAGACGGCGAACTGGTTGTTCATTTCGCTGCAACCAAACCGGGTATCAGCAACGACGGCAACGGAATCGCGCCCGATTTCTCGGAACTCGAAATCCAGACTGTTCCGGAACCGACCACGTTGGTCATGTTCGCATTCGGCGCGTTTGTCGTAATGCGAAAAGCCCTTTTGCGGAGCTAACGATGTGGCACCTGAAGGTCGTGTATCTAAACAGAATCCTATCCTGATTTAACCCAATACCGGGTCGCCACTCAACGGCGGCTCTTTTTTTGTGCGCACTTCCTTGCAAATTTCAGAATCCGCAAGAAACATCAGGCCCATGCGATCCCGCGCAGGTAAGCTGATTTCAACGAGACGGCGATATCAAGACTGCCAACACCAATTTCGATTGCGAGCGGCATGAAACGTACGACCCAGCAAGACTACCAGGCACGAATCCTGCGCGTCCTTGTTCATATCCAAAGCTCTTTGGACGACGCCCTTTCGCTCGAAGAGTTGGCATCAATCTCGTGCTTCTCGCCCTATCATTTTCACCGTGTATTTAAAGGAATGGTGGGCGAATCGGTGATGCAGCACGTCAGGCGCCTTCGCATGGAACGGGCTGCGTTACGCTTGGTGCATACCGACCAGGCCATCACCCATGTCGCATTCGACGCAGGATACGAAGCGTTGGAGGCGTTCAGCCGAGCGTTTCGATCCATGTTTGATATATCACCCTCAGAATATCGAACCGAAAAGCGACAGACCATATTA
Source organism: Phycisphaerae bacterium (assembly GCA_021604825.1). Next base: position 2,281 of record BQJS01000177.1, read on the forward strand.
CCGCTTTGCGCATCGGGGATTCACTTCTCACCCGAATCGCCCATCAAAGAATTCAATCCTCAAACGAAAGGAGCCGAATCCATGGACGTACGAATCGAAAAGCTTGAACCCAATCGTGTAGCGTTCGTCAGAAACATCGGTCCGTACCAGGAAGCTGGCAAAGCCTGGGAAAAACTTATGGCGTGGGCGGGCCCGCGTGGTCTGTTTCATCCGGGCGCAAGGTGCCTGGGACTTTGCCACGATGACCCGGACGTCACGCCGGCGGATAAGATTCGCTACGACGCATGCGTTTCAATAGGGAGCGATGTTCAAGGTGAAGGCGAAATCGGAATTCAGGAAATCGCCGGAGGGAATTATGCCATCGCCCGTCACAAGGGACCGTACGAGAGACTCGTTGATACCTATGCGGGCTTGTGTGGGCAGTGGTTGCCGACAAGTGGCAACGAACCCCGCGATTCCCCCGCATTTGAGGTGTACCTGAACAACCCGCAAGATACACCGCCTGAAGAGCTGATGACCGACGTTCACGTCGCCATTTCTTAGGTGCAATTTGGTGTGAGACGTCCGTGACTTCGCTGGGTGCCCGATCGGCCCACCCGAATCAACGGGAATTAAACCACGTAAAAAGAACTGGGAACGCCATCCATGTGCTGCTGGATCGCGTTCCCAGTTTGTGTAGTCCATTCGATTCAATTTGTTCCTTAGAGGCACACCTCCTTCAAATTCACCTGTTAAGTCACCTATTGACGCTTTGACGCATGCATCACTTCGTTAAGGGGTCGGTCTGCTGCCGGTGGCGGACAAGTACACTGGAATGTGAGACACTCGCCAGACACGGCAACGACACCAACCCAACTAACTAATTCTCATTTTGCTCTCTTGAGCTCCATTCCTATTCCCGAATGCTTCGATCGATTGCAATCAGAATTCCTCGATTGCTGACAGCCAAGAACGCTTCGTTCAAAGTTGTTTGGATCGCATTCATTCGTCCGACTATAATCCTGTCTTGATTCCTCAAGTAATCCGACAGAACGCTGCAGCCGACATCTATAAGTTGTTCCGGGGCGCCCATAACTAAACCAGTTTTTGCATATTTTTCATAAATAAAGCAATAACCAATGTTTACAACCGTTTCATTTCTCGTCACCCGCCTTCCCGAGCTCAACAACCGTCGGGCCTGGGAGACGTTCGAGGCCCGCTACTCACCCATGCTGCAGCGGTATTTCACGAAATCCGGCTGCAATTCAGAGGTCGCACGCGACCTTGCCCAAGACGCGATCCAACGGGCGGCGACGGGTTTGAAGGAAGGTCATTTTGAGAAGTCATCCGGTCGGTTGCGGGATTGGATCGGAGGGATCGCCCGAAACGTGGTCCGCAACCATTATCGTCGGGCGGCGCGACGATCCAGTCCCCAGCCTCAAACTGGATTTTGGTCGGACCAGGAAGATCCCCATGCCGAGGAAGATCTGCTCCGGGCTGACGAACAGTTTGACGCGCTTTGGGTCAGGCACCGTCTGTCATCGTTGCTGCGCGTCGCGTCAAAGAATTTTGGAACCAAAGACCTTCGCTGCTATTTTTTGGTCGAGGTGCGCGGGTTGCCCATTAAGACGGTGGCCGAGCGCATCGAAATCAGTGAGACGTCTGTCTTTCAAAAACGTCGAAAGGTAGCCAACTGGTTGCTGGCGATGGGCCCGCGATTCATCTCGCAATGGGAACGATAGCGCCGAGCCTATTGCGTGATTCTTGAAACACTGCGCGGCGCTCAAGCAGTGCAATCGCAGACTTCCAGGCCAACAGAAAGAACCCGTCAAATGGATGGATGCCTGACCGAGCTTGAAATTTTTCAGATATACCGCGATGAGCTGAGCGACGAGGATGCGCGCAAGGCACTTCGCCATGTGCTTTCGTGTGAACTGTGTTACGACCAGTGGAAGCGATATCTTATTGACGAGAAAGTCGCAACAAGCATACGATCAGCCGTGGCAGGAAACATCGAAGGTGCGGACGAATCACCTGGACTAAACGAGGCCATCGAACTTCCCGAAAAACTTTGTATTCCCGGTTTCAATCTGCGCGGCGACTTCATCGAGAGCGGCCAATCAAGAGTATACCGTGCGATTCACGAAGCCAGCGGCGAAGAAGTGGCGATCAAAGTGTTCTACAACTCCCCCCTAAATGAAGGCGGAAACGTCCGGTTTTCAAGGGAAATTCGATCACTCGCCCGATTGCGGCATCCGCATGTCATTCCCATTCGATCGGAAGGTGAGGTATTCGGACACGCCTACTTCGTCACGCCTTGGATCGACGGACTGCCTTTGCATGAATACGTCAAACAGAACAATTTATCGAGAAACGCTCGATTAAAAATACTTGAAGACGTATGCAGCGCCGTGGGTCATGCCCACAAGCGCGGAGTAATGCACCTCGATTTGAAACCCAGCAATGTGTTGATGGATTCAACGGGCGAACCGGTTGTACTCGACTTTGGGTTGGCGCGCATGATCGAAGGCGGACCAGCCGATCCAATCTCACCGTTGGCTGGCATCGCGGGCACGCCTGCATACATGGCCCCCGAACAAGTTACCGATCGCGGATCCGTTGATACACGAACAGACGTTTTCATGCTGGGCATCCTCATGTACGAAGTACTCTCGCTTCGGCGAGCGCGTCACTCAAATCAAACCGATTCCGCCAAGCACGACTTGGACCAGGCGCTCGTTGTGCCAACACCGATCCGTCAAGTTTCGCCGAAGATCGGTTCGGAGTTGGCGGCCATCGTGACCAAGGCCACGGCATTGAATCATCTCGAACGATATCAGTCCGTCGAAGCCCTCTTACAAGATATCCAAGCGCTCAAACGCGGAACCCCGGTTACAGCCATGTCTGACTCGTGGTTTTACCGATTTCGGAAATTCAGTTCGCGCAACCTGGCGTACATCGGCGGGGCTATCGCCGTCACGATGATCTTGCTGACCGCGACTTATGTCAGTCGAGCAACCCAACTCTTCCTGGAGGAATCATATGGTCGAGCGACGCAAGTCACCCAGCGCGTCGTCCGAGAGCGCGAACGAATCCTTGACCGACGGCTCAGCGTGGTCTGCCAAGAACTTGCAGACGCCTACTTAAGATTGGGTGACAAGGAAAAGGCCAGAACCTTCAGCGAGCAAGCCGAAGCGGCCCGTTTCCGTGCCAGATTGGGGGCAAACAACGGACATGACGACTAATCACCCCATATGGGCAACACCACCAAATGTCGATCTAAAGTACTGCCTGAAAAAGGCTTAGAGAATGGCTTGTCCGAAATGGAATCCAAATCTCTTGATGTCAATTCACAGACTTTGTGAAAAAATTCTCTTAGTCTCTTGCAATGCAAAAAGCCGAAATTAAAGTGCGACCGATGGCGTTCATCCAATTATTGCTTTATTCGGCATGGTTGGCAGATCTGCGCTTGGTGCCCAGGTGGTGTTTTTCGCTCCTGATGCGTTGAACCTGGCCTGATGCGCTGAACCGGGACAGTCGGTTACCTTCAAATGGGAAGCCCGATGCATATTTTCGCAATCTCAAACGCAATGCAGCCTTACGCATCGATCCTGTTTGTGGTTGGCGTCGCGGTTGTGATGGCTGGTGCGATCCTCGTTTTGACCCACGTCGTCGGCCCGAAGCGTAAAGGCGATCGCAAAGACGAATCCTACGAATCGGGCATGCCGCCGGTCGCTGACGCGCGGCGACGATTCAATGTGCGCTTCTATATCGTCGCCCTGCTGTTTCTGCTCTTCGATGTCGAAGTCATCATCCTTTGGCCGTGGGCGTTGGTATTTCACGATACCGCGGTCGCTGAAAACGCAGGCAACGCTGCGGTGGCTGCACCGAGTGCGGGCTTTTTGCTGCTGGGTGCCGGGTTCTTCTTCGCCCTGCTGCTGGTTGGGTACGTCTATGAATGGCGGAAAGGCGTGTTTCAATGGGATCAATAAAAGCAGAAACCGCACCGCACATGGCCTCCAAAGAGGACGTGCTAACTACGCGACTCGACCATTTGGTCGGAATGCTCCGCGAGAAGACCGTCAACTGGTCACGTAAGAATTCCCTTTGGCCCATGCCATTTGCGACGGCATGCTGCGGCATTGAGTTGATGGCCACCGGCGCGAGTCGATACGACATCGCCCGATTCGGTGCGGAGGCCATGCGCTTCACGCCAAGGCAATGCGACTTGATGATTTGCGCCGGGCGCGTCGCGATCAAAATGATGCCGGTACTACAACGTATCTATATGCAAATGACTGAGCCCAAATGGGTCATCAGCATGGGCGCATGTGCCAGCACGGGCGGTGTTTTCGATACCTATGCTGTCGTCCAGGGCATCGATCAATTTCTGCCCGTCGATGTTTATGTCCCGGGCTGCCCACCTCGACCAGAAACGCTGCTCGAAGGCGTGATGGCGATCCAGCGCATCGTCGAAAAGGACGGTGTCAGACCAAGCACCGAACGCGGTGACGGCAAAGGCATGAGAATGATGGCGTCCGCACCGGCAGACCTGGTTCAGGTTTCAGTCCCATCGGAGGAGCATTGACGTTGAATCCTCTTGATGTGACCAATGTGCTCGCGGCATTGAAGGATGCGTTTGCGTCCGTCGATTTCGCTCCGCGCCCGCTTATAAGAAAGCCGAATCCCGAAGACGAGCAGACCTGCATCGTCATTGCGCCTGAGAAACTGGTCGATGTGATGACGTTCTTCAAGAACGATGATCGCTGCCAGTTCAGTCAGCTATGTGACTTGACCTGCATCGACTATCTCGATTTTCCCGATGCAACCGATCGTTATGGCGTGACATATTCACTGCTCTCGATCGAAAAAGGTCATCGCATCTGGGCGAAATGTTTCGTTAACGATCCGACTCCGGAATTGCCTTCGGTGACTTCCGTTTGGCGCGGGGCAAATTGGTTGGAACGTGAGGTCTGGGATCTATTTGGTATCAAGTTTACCGGTCATCCGGATCTTCGCCGCATCGTCACGTGGGATGGCTTCGGTGCCCACCCCCTTCGCAAGGACTATCCGTTGCGAGGCATTGGCGAACGGGAAGATTACTCGACACTGACGCGCGATAGCGCATAAGCAAAAAAAGCTCGAACGGACTCTGGTCCTGCAAGGCACCATTGAATCAATGACGCAAACGGCATCGACATCCGACTTCGCCCCAACGACTTACGCACCGGTGGAACCCGGCGGTGATCTCTGGACGCTGAACCTCGGTCCGCAGCACCCGGCGTGTCATGGCACGTTGCGCCATGTGTTGGAGTTGGATGGCGAACGGGTCATTGGTTGCACGGTGCACATTGGTTATCTGCACAGCGGGTTTGAAAAACTTGGCGAGCACCTGAATTACAACCAATACGTGGTCGTCACCGACCGCATGAATTACGTGTCGCCGATCGCAAACAACGTCGCCTGGCATCACGCTTGCGAGAAGCTGTTTGGCATTGAGATCACGCCGCGCTGCAAGGTCATCCGCACGATCATCGCGGAGTTGGCCCGCATTCAAGACCACCTGCTATGCGTGGGGGCAGCCGCCCTCGACTTGGGTGGGTTCACGGCATTTCTGTACGGGTTCAACGAACGCGAATACCTCAACGACATTTTCGAAGAGTTGTGCGGCGCACGGTTCACCACAAGCTACACGCGTGTCGGCGGTTTGATGTCAGACATATCCGAACGCTGGCCCACCATGGTCCGCGACTTCTGCAAGAAACTGCCCAGCGCACTCGAAGAAGTTGAAAAACTCCTCACCAAGAACCGCATATTCATCGAGCGGTCGCGTGGGGTTGGATACATCAGTAAAGAAGATGCGATCGACTTCGGATTGACGGGGCCACTCGCACGGTCGGCAGGTGTACGGCGCGACTTGCGCAAAGATGAACCGTACCTCTGCTATGCCGACAATTGGGATGGCAAGAACAGTTCTGGCGTGCAGTTCAAAGTGGCGATCAGCGAAATGGGCGATTGCTATGCACGCTATCTCGTGCGTCTCGAAGAGATGCGGCAATCGCTGGCGATCGTCGATCAACTCATCAATAACATCCCAGCCGGTCCGATCAACGTGTTGGCTGACGATAAGAAAACGCTGCCCGACAAACGTGAAATCTACTTCAGCATCGAAGGATTGATCCACCATTTTGAACAGGTGATGACCAATCGCGGGCACGAACCGCCCGTCGGCGAGTCGTATGGTGCCAACGAATCCGCCAACGGTGAACTCGGGTTCTATCTGGTCAGTGACGGCGGCAATTGCGCCTATCGAGCCCGATGCAGGCCGCCAAGTTTCATCAACTATCAGTGCTTCCCGCAACTGGTCATCGGTCATCAGATCAGCGACGTGATTGCGGCGCTCGGGTCGATGAACATTATCGCGGCGGAATTGGATCGCTAAGGAGCCAATGTAGTCATGGCATGGAAAGCGATAGATCGAGTTAGAGCACCGGCTGAGGAAAGCCCCAGCCTGAGCGAACCGCTAAAGGAAAAAATTCGCGGGTTCTTTGATCGATATCCAACCAAGCGAGCCGTGCTGATTCCGGCGCTGCACATGATTCAGGATGACCACGGGTATGTTGGCTGGAAGGCGATGGAAGAGGTGGCTGAACTTCTGGAAATCACCGCATCGGACGTGTTCGACACGGTTTCGTTTTACAGCCATTTTTGGACGCACCCCAAGGGTAAAAAGGTCGTGATGGCCTGTCGCAGTATCTCGTGCGATTTGCTCGGAGCGGACCGCGTGCTGAACGAATGCAAAAAGGTGTTGGGCATCGGCGATCACGAGACGACGCCCGACGGCAAGTACAGCTTGATGACCGAAGAATGTTTGGCCGCCTGTGATCACGGCCCGTGTTTGATGATTAACGAAAAGATGCACAAACGCGTCGATCCGTCAGACGTCCGCAAGCTATTGGAAGACGACGCCAACGACGCCCTTGATATGCCGCGCAGCAATCTGTACGACGGCGCGAACCGAACGCCGGCATAGCGAATCGCCAGCATAATGAATTGTTGGCATAGTGAATCAATGAGCGACTACGAAACAGTACTTCTAAAAAACGTCGGCAAGCCCAACTCGCAACGGCTGGCGACATACGTCGAAGGCGGCGGATATTCGGGCGCAAAGCGTGCGCTCGAACACACAACCGACGATGTGATCGACGTGGTGAAGCGTGCAAATTTGCGGGGCCGCGGAGGGGCTGGCTTCCCTGCGGGTGTGAAGTGGAGTTTCCTGCCGAAGGATCGCGAAGTCACGTATCTGTGCGTCAATGCCGACGAATCCGAACCGCCGACGTTCAGCAACCGCGTGCTGATGGAAGAAGATCCACACCAGTTGCTCGAAGGGATTTTGATCGCCGGTTACGCAACGCAAGCGACTGTGGCGTATCTATACATGCGTGCAGAATTCGCCGAGCAGTACCACATCATGCAAGCCGCCATCGACGAAGCCTATGCGGCGGGGTATTTCGGCAAGAACATTTTGAACAGTGGCTACAACCTCGAATGCTACATCCATCGAGGGGCGGGCGCTTACGTCTGCGGCGAAGAAACAGGTTTGATCGAATCGCTCGAAGGCAAACGTGGTTGGCCACGAATCAAACCGCCCTTCCCCGCGATTGAAGGTGCGTTCGGTAAACCGACCGTGGTCAATAACGTCGAG
>BQJS01000178.1 GCA_021604825.1 Phycisphaerae bacterium
GAATCATAAATCGATCGCGCATCGTCCGGCACGCTGCATGACTCACTTTGTAGGTGGGTTTTTCAACAGCCCCACTGTCCTGGCTTATTCGACTTATTGAGACGACTTGGACACTGGGACCAAATATAAATCCGATACTACATTTAACCATGATTTTAGTAGATTGACATGTATCGCCATTTACATATACACTCACCCGTTGCTATTTTTCTGGCAAGCTGCGCCAATTGCAGCAATGTCCATACAAATTCTGTGTGCTAGTGAGTCCTTGCCATGCGATTAAGAGATATCGACTTACCGGTTGAGGCGGAAGATGCAATCGCAGTATTGCGAAAGGGAGCTTTTGTTGAACACGAGGCATACCGTGCGATGCTCAACATAGGGGGCATCTGTATTGTTGGGCGGAAGGGGGATGGCAAATCGGCAACACGCATTGGACTGAAAGAATCAAACGGCATGGCCCGCGAGTTATGGCTTGAAATGTCTATGAAGTCATTTGACCCATCAAAACTCAATGACCTAATTAGAGATCAAGCCAGATCAAAACGGCCCCAGCAACTGCTTCTTCGTAGAATCTGGCGTTTCACAATTCTCTGCGGGCTTGCCCGGGCGGCACGCAACCACCAAATCCTATTTAAGCGTGTAGAGACTCTAAGGACTCGTGTCCCTTCATTCCTTAAAAAGTACCGGCTGCAGGATGACACCTTTGACGTGGTTCCAGACCGCGTTCTGGAGAATGTTTTGTACGTCCGAGACTGGCCGACTGACCCCAATTCGTTGGCCCAATTTCCACTGGACGATGAAAGCCTACAACTTGAATCCAGTATCATCTCAGCACTCGGCCACGACAAAGGCCTGGGATCGGTGATTACAGTGGATGACTTAGATCCTTGTTTGGAAATGTTCGATGAAATGATAGTCCCTGCAGCCCAAGAATTGGTTGCGATGTCGCGGGACTTGGTCCGGCTCTATGGCGAGAAGTACAAGTTCAGAATCAAGTGTTTTGTTCCGCGGGACATGTTCTCCCAATTTGACGATCGCCATTTGGACAAAATGGCCAAGAATACAACAGAAATACAGTGGTCAGCGCAGGATTTGGAGAAGTTGCTTGCGAGGTATTTAGCGCCTTACATGGAGGGGCGGCTAAGGAGCGACCCGGATTTGTACGCACCAGAGGTTGTGGCAAAAGTATTAGGCACTCATGTGGTCGGTTACGTAAATCCGAAAGTTCGAGCCTTTGACATGGTTAAATTTCATTCAACTTACCGTCCACGTGACATTCTATATTTCACGCAACAACTCATCAATCGACAGGTCGCCCAAGACAGCGATAGCGAAGAAATCAATGCGACTAAGTTCGTCTACTACCTTAGCGAGGCAACGCGAGAACGCAGTCAGACTGCCATAACTGAATACAGCGGCAAGTATCCGATACTCCGCAAGCAGGTCGAATTGCTGCGCGGCTTAAGTGCTCGATTTAAAGGTTCAAGACTTCGTTCAATCTGGCAGGGCCACAACCAGCAGGCTGGCCAATCGCTAGATGAAGGCGACTGGGAGTTCTTTCTTCAAGGCTTGTTTGATTCGGGAGTCTTGGGATTTTTTTCGCTTGTCCCTTCACAAGCGACTTTGAGAGAGGCTGCCGTCTTTTCTTTTGCGAATCCGACCGGGCGCCTTTCCAGCGACCTTGAGTTGGCCATACACCCAATGTTCTGGCAATTTCTACAGACGATTCCAAAGAAGTTTGTAATTTATGGTGCCGGAGGTGGGTTCATTACGCCTCCTTGATTTGAATAGAACGCCCCAATTGTGCCCGGCACGGATACTGCTAGTGGTTTTGGAACGGGACTACGCCATCAGGATGTACAGCACCCAAATGCCGACGCCTACGGCGTACATGCTTCCTACGATGGCGGCGCAGAGGACTACTGAGGCGGTGGGGACTTCTCTTAGGTCTTCGCACTTGATGGTTTTGTAGACGATGCTTATGCCGAGGCACAGCGGCACGAGCATGAGCATGTGTTGCCAGCCAGTCAGGACGCTGGGGGTGGTTAGCCATGCCAGGATTGGACCGCCCATGACCGTGCTTATCGTTGCGAGCAGACCGATCATGGCGAGCCTTGCGTTTGAGTTGGTTGCGATTGCATCGGTGGGCCAATGCTGCGGCGGATGTAGTTGGGATCGGTCATCGCCAACACGTCAAGAATGATCAAGATGTTCAACATGCCGGCAACGCCCGTGAAAATGATGGCGACGTCTTCTTCTACAAAACCGGCCCGCACGTTCGGGTGACTTCTCTCGCGAAGCTGCCCCCAACCCAGCGCAGCAAGCGTGTGGCTGCCCGCGCAAATCTGACCGACGAACCAGGCCTTTCGGCGATTCGGTTGAACGGATGATTGAACGCCAGCCACCGCGACTCCACCCCAAAACGTCGCAGCCACCACGACCATCAGAATCATGCCGCGCTTCTTATCACCGAGATAGACATGCCCCAATCCGGGCAGCACCCACGCAAGTAGGCCGGCTGTCGCTATTCGCACAAAAGATGGTTCGTTTCGCTTTGCGGTCATGGGGTTCTTTGTCTCGATACGATGAACTTACGCGCCACCGGTACACGGGCCAAGATCGCCGCAACGCCCGCACGTGGGCATGCCGCCGCTGGATCGTGAGGGTTCACAAACGGCTGGCTGACTGGATTTGGATTGACCGGTTGCGACCTTGCTGATCTGCCGCTGCGTCTTCTTTGCGCCGCAGATCGGGCATGGTGGCGATGCGTTTTTGGAACTGCGCACCAATTCCTCAAAATCGTGCTGGCACGATTGGCATTGGTATTCGTAAATGGGCATCGGTGCGTCCTCACAATTAACAGGGTGGGTCAGTATATGAGCCCCCCACACGGTCCGCAACAACGCATCGCGGCCCCGTTCGCCCCGCCGCGTTTCAAGCGTGGATCGCACCCAACTGGCCGACATGCGTTGACATTCGTACACCCTGTCGGATACTGAATGTGACGGGTCACATGGAACTGACTTCGATTTCGAAAGGTAACCGATCATGTCCAAACACATACGATGCGCGATGGCAATGTTCTGTTTGACGATGCTCTGCGGTTGCAGCATCGCCGGCAGTTGGAAAACCGTTCGGATCGATCCGGAAGACAAAGCCGATTCGTTCGCATTTTCGTCGGTCGATTTCGACACGGACGGCAAGTATTCAGCCGTCGTCAAATACGGCGGGAAATCGCGCACGACTTCGGGCAAGTACGAATGGAACGGCTTCAATCTCAAAATCATGCCGCGCGACGGCGATGCCAGAGACTATCGCGGTGAAATGTGGTGGGGCAAGACGCTCAAGCTGCACCACAAAGCCGACGGCGAGTCCATGACCGGTGTGCTCGAACGAATGGCTGAATAGTCGAAGAGTATGAAGCCAACCACCGTCATTGACGGATTCATCAATCTGAACAAACCGACTGGCATCACTTCGGCCAAGGCGCTCTACAAGGTGCGCTCGGCCAGTGGTATGCGCAAGAGCGGACACTCCGGCACACTCGACCCTGCCGCCAGCGGTGTGCTGGTCCTTTGCGTCGGCAAAGCCACCAAAACGGTTGAATGCCTGATGAACCACCCCAAGGTGTATCGGGCTACCGCGCGCCTCGATGTCACCAGCGAAAGCCTCGACAGCGATTCGGCGCACATTCCAGTCGAAATCGGCGGCATTCCCAACGCATCGGACGTCGCCGCCGCCCTGGCGACATTTGAAGGCGTACAGGAACAAGTCCCACCGATCGTCAGTGCGTTAAAAATTGGAGGTGTGCCCGCGTACAAACTCGCCCGCCGGGGTGAGCAGCCAGCAATGAAGCCGCGAAAAGTCACAATCTACTGGACGCGGCTTCTCGCGTTCGATTGGCCCACTGTATCCTTTGAAATGGCGTGTGGACGCGGAACATATGTACGTTCTGTCATCCGCGACCTGGGAGAAAAACTGGAATGCGGTGGATGCCTCACTGGCCTGAGTCGCCTTCAGGTGGGTCCGTTTCACATCGACGACGCGTGGACCCTCGATCGATTGCAGACATCATCCGCCCATGACTATATACTGCCCCTGGCGCGTTGGGATGATGCGGTGCGGAAAGATCCGGCGCCAATCCCCCCGCGACCCGATGGTTAATTCCTCTGACACCCGAGATCGAGATGAGCGGCGAGCTGGTCGCACAACCTGTCTACCGTTCACATGGCACTCGGCTTGCGCTGGCTGATCGTTTTCGGTTGGCGATCGCCAAGTCGCACGCCCGCCGCATGTTGTCGAGGATGCTCCGCGCCACCGAAAACATCCGCGAAAAACAAACCGAAACACTGCTCGAAAAAGTCCGTCGCAACGCTTCCAGTGAATATGGTCGTGCCCACGGATTCGACAGCATTCGCAGCGAAGCCGACTTCCGCAAACAGATTCCCGTCACTTCGTACGAAGATCTGCAACCATACATCGACAAGGTCAAAGCCGGCGATCTCGGCGCGATGTTCGGTCCCGGGCAAACCGTTCACATGTTTGCCAAGACCAGCGGCACCTGCGACAGCCCGAAATACATTCCCGTCACCGATCACTTCCTCGCCGAGTATCGACGCGGCTGGAATGCATTTGGCGTCAAGGTGCTGATGGATCATCCGGGTTGCTTCCTGCGACCGATCGTTCAAGTCTCCAGCCGCATGGATGAGGAATATACGTCGGGTGGTTTTCCGTGCGGGGCTATTTCAGGATTGATGGCCGCCACGCAGAAACGATTGGTTCGACGATATTACGTGGTTCCATCGGAGATCGCCTACGTCGCCGACGCGATGGCCCGATACTACAGCGTGCTGCGATTTTCCGTCACGACGAACGCAGCATTCGTCGTCACCGCCAGCCCAGCCACCCAACTTCGGTTGGCCAAGGTCGGCGACGAAAACGCGCCATGCCTGATCCGCGATGTACACGATGGAACGATCGCAAAAGAATTCGAGATACCGAGCGACGTGCGCCGAAAACTGGAGCGCCGGCTGACCCCAGATCCGAAAGCGGCTAGCCGACTAGAATCCATCTTGAATTCGACGGGTCGGTTGCTGCCGAAGCACTATTGGAATCTGGGGTTCCTCGCGAATTGGACCGGCGGAACGATGGGCCTTTACCTGCGCGACTTCCCAGAGTATTTCGGCGATGTGCCAGTGCGTGACATCGGTTTGCTCGCGAGCGAAGGGCGCATGTCGATTCCGATCGAAGACGGTTCGCCGTCTGGCATCTTGGATGTGGCTGACAACTACTTTGAGTTCATTCCGAAAGATGAGTACGGAACCAATCAACCGACGGTCCTCGGCGCCAGCGAATTGGAGGCCGGACAAGAGTACTTTATCTTGCTGACCACGTCGGCGGGATTTTATCGATACGACATCGGCGACTTGGTGCGCGTGACGGGATTCCACCGCGAGGCTCCGCTGATCGAATTTTTACACAAAGGTCAACACACGTGTTCCTTGACGGGTGAAAAGCTCAGCGAGAAGCAGGTCGTGATGGCGTTTGAAGACGTGGCTGATCGATTCGGATACGAAGGGCGGAATTTCGTGCTGGCTCCCAAATGGGAACCGCTGCCGCACTATCTGCTTCATCTGGAATCGGACCACGGATTGGTGCCCGCCCGCGCCAAGGTGTTGGCCGATGCGCTGGATGAACGACTCTGTGCAATCAATATCGAGTACAAATCCAAGCGATCGTCTGGACGTCTTGGATCGGTACAGGTGAACTTACTGCCGCATCGCTGGCTTGCGGAATACGATCGGGTGTTGTCGCGTCGCAACAGGCCCGCCAACGAGCAGTTCAAGCACCGCTTCTTGTTCAGCGAGCTTGATGCGGACGCCGAATTCCCGCGCAATGATGCGGGTTCGATGCCGGCATCGATCACGAATCGGCGGCTCGCCACTTGAAATATCCCGGAACGTTCTTAGAACGGACCGGTACATCAACCATTTTCAAAGTCCTCTTATTGCCAGTAGGAGAATAGTGCCATGAGGCGTCCCAAGATATCAGTCATCGGTGCCGGTAACGTCGGAGCCAGTTGTGCGTTTTGGATTGCAGTCAAGGAACTCGGCGATGTGGTTCTCATCGACATCCCGGAAGCCGCGGACAAGACGGCTGGCAAAGCCCTCGACCTCGCCCAATGCGGTCCGGTGCATCGCTTCGATTGCAAGATCACCGGCGGAAGCGATTATGCGGCTGCTGCGGGCAGCGATGTGGTCATCATCACTGCTGGCATCCCTCGCAAGCCAGGTATGAGCCGTGACGACCTGGTTGCAACCAACGTCAAGATTGTAGGAAGCGTCAGCAAGAAGGTGGCTGAGGTCGCCCCCGATGCCGTACTGATCATCGTGTCCAACCCGCTCGACGCGATGGTGTATACCGCGTGGAAGCAAAGCGGCTTCCCCACGCAGCGCGTCGTTGGACAGGCTGGCTGTCTTGACATCGCACGCTATCGCACGTTCATCGCGATGGAGCTCGATTGCAGCGTCGAGGACATTACGGCGCTCTTGATGGGTGGACACGGCGACGACATGGTTCCGCTTCCGCGCTACACTTCGGTTGCGGGCATCCCGGTGACGCAGCTCATTCCCGAAGCGCGTTTGAACGAGATCATCGGCCGGGCGAAGGTCGGTGGCGGTGAACTCGTCAAGTTGATGGGCACCAGCGCGTACTACGCTCCGGCAGCGGGGTCGGTGGATATGGCCGAAGCGATCGTACGCGACAAGCGCCGCATCTTTCCGTGCGCCGCGTATTGCGACAAGGAATTTGGTGTGGGCGGATACTTCGTCGGTGTGCCTTGCATGCTTGGTGCAAACGGCGTCGAGAAAGTCATCGAGGTCGATCTCGATTCCGATGAGCGCAAGCTGTTCGACTCCAGCGTGTCACACGTCAAGGAATTGGTCGAGTTGGCGGAAAAGAACATGGGCTAAGAATGCCTCGCTCATCTGCACCGAAGGTACGCCCAATGTGAACGTTACAGATGCCCGGTCTTCGCCATTGTTACAATTTTTGGCTGGAAAGAGTGCCAGCGTCGATTGTTTCCTTGGTGATTCGAATCCGAACAGGTAAACTGTGGCCCACGTTTTGAGCAATTTGATTCGCAAAACCTGATGTCAACCCATATCGGTGAAAACCCGCGGAGGCACGGCGTGTCACAAATAGACAAGCAACTCGACCATATTTACCACCGTTCTCGGATCGACGCACAGATTACTGGAATGATCGCGCTGGTGGCCGTTATGGCAATACTGTCATTAACGATTGGCCCCAAGTTCGCCCCATTCAAGGTTGGTGCATCAATGCTCGAACCCGTTCGATTTGTTTGGGTCGAAGTGGAACAAGAATGGGTGAGCGAATACACGCTGGTCCAGACAAAAACCTTTCCTCCGATCGGGAACATGGGCAACATCGATATTCGCGAGGTGTATCCCAAGGTGGTCAGCATCGTTCTCTTTATCTCGGTGATGGCCATTTCTGGATTCATCTACAAGTGCGCTCGGCGCCAGACCCGATTGATGAATGAGATCTACGCCGACGATCCAGACCGACCGTATTTCCGACCTTGGTCCGAAATTCGCATTACATTCTGGGCGCTGAATTTCGCTCTACTTTTTGTGATGCTGCTGCTATTCTTCTTATAGACATTGACACCCGTACCATGGGTAAACCGCTTTCGCTTGACACGTTGCAGCAATGTCGACAAGCTCAAACCAAACATGTTTCAGCCTCGTGCGATACACTCGCGCGAGGCTTTCTTTTTTGACCAAAGGACTGTGGACAATGATTTGGGGAAGTAGTCGCGACAGTATTCGGGCGTCGGACAAGATCGTAGCCACCTGCCTTGTGATGTTCGCAACGATGGCATCAAGTGCCGTCGCGCAGGAAGCGGCAAAGGAAAAACCCGGGTCGGGTTTTCTTAGCAATATTCGACAGGTTACGTTTGAAGGCCGGCGAAGCGGTGAAGGCTACTTCAGCGCCGACGGATCAAAGATGATCTTCCAAAGTGAGCGCGACCCAGCCAACCCCTTCTATCAAATCTTCGTGCTCGATTTGAACACCGGAGACACAACACCCGTCTCACCGGGAATGGGAAAGACCACCTGCGCATGGCTTCATCCCAATGGCAAAGGCGCGCTTTTCGCATCGACCCACGACGACCCCAACTCACTCGCCTTGCAGAAGGCAGAATTGGAATTGCGCGCTTCGGGCAAGACCAAACGCTACTCATGGGACTACGACGAACACTATGAAATCTACGCCACCGAACTCGGGTCAAATAAGTACACGAACCTGACCAAGACGCGCGGCTATGATGCGGAAGGGTCGTATTCATCCGATGGCAAGTGGGTGGCGTTTGCATCGAATCGCCACGCCTACACCGACAAGCTTTCAGCCGAAGACCAACAGCTCCTGACCAACGACGCCAAGTATTTTCTCGACATCTACATCATGCGCGCCGACGGCAGCGATGTGAAACGCCTTACGAACGTACCCGGTTACGACGGTGGCCCGTTCTTCAGCCCGGACAGCAAACGCATCTGCTGGCGACGCTTCACGCCCGATGGCAACATCGCCGAAATCTGGACCATGAACATCGACGGCAGCGATCAAAAGCAAATCACCAAACTGGGTGGCATGTCCTGGGCACCCTACTACCACCCGTCCGGCGACTACCTGATCTTCACCACCGATATCAACGGCCGCAGCAACTTCGAACTCTACATCGTAGACGTCGAAGGCAAACACGAACCCGTAAGAGTAAGCAACCTGCCCGGCTTCGATGGACTGCCAGTGTTCTTCCCAGACGGCAAACGCATCGCCTGGACTGCCAACCGCACGGGAAACAAGAAGGGGCAGATTTATTTTGCGGATTTTGATCATAGACAAGCCCAGGATTCGCTTGAAATAGCAAGGCCCAGCGATTCTTTGGAAGGTCATGCACGAAATCGCGCGCTCATACACGAGGCCACTTCTCCCGCAATCACACAGATGGACCATCATTTAAGGGAATCGGTTATCGAAGCTGAGGTAGACCCTAGTAAACGAGCGTTTGGGCTATTTGTCGCATACACAGAATTCATGAAGGAACTCGGATTCTCGCCTCCGAAAATTTTTGAGGATCCAGAAGGGAATGTCTCAGTGAGTGTGGACTCAACATTTGGCAACCCCAGGGACAGTGAAGTCGTCTTGTTGTTCTTGGAGATTAAGGCTAGAGGGAATAGCGAATGGTTGCGACGCAGCATCCGTGATCTAGCCGCCCTTATCGAGTTCGCGCAGTTTTTCGCACATCAAACGCAACATGCGGAAAGCTCACTGGTGCGGCCTCTCCGTATCGTTGTCGCGTTCACCAATTCAAGTGCAGGCATCAATACAAGGAGGCGCATGATTGACCAAGCGATCAAAGACTCCAACTGTTCTGCCGCATTGTTTACGTCATTTGATGGACTACCGAACAAACCGAGCAGACTCTTGATCGAAGGAACCGGTACGAGCCAGTTGTGGCCTCGTCTGGTTGAGCGTGCCAATCTTCCCATCGGGCTATCGCTTGCGATCGATGCTGCCCCCAGCCCGGAATCGGCCGTATTTCTCCTGTATGAAAACGAGATACCTGTCCTATCGATCTTGCCGGTTTCAGATGGCGGTCAACAGCCTTTGCGAAATGGGCATTCCAGTACTCCTGATCTAAAACCTGTTGAATTCGTATCGCGCATTCTTGAAAGATTAGCCGTACAACCAAAGGCGCCCGTTTTCACACCAATCACCAAGCGTGCCGATGCCGCGAAGGGTCGGCCTTATCTTGGCACCGAGCCGGACTATCGCGCTCGCGTTGAGGGCGTTTTGCTTAAGGGCGTTAAGGAGAACGGGCCTGCCCATGCCGGGGGGATGCGGGCTGGCGATGTCATTGTGCAG
>BQJS01000179.1 GCA_021604825.1 Phycisphaerae bacterium
TTACGGTAATGATCATCGCCGAAAAGCCCGCGGTGATTGCGTGCACGATCGACAGCTTCCCGCGCGCACCTGATTCGATGCGCTTTCGCCACTTGCCGAACATCGCCAGCAAGACCATCGAGGCAAGAATTGGCAGAACAAGTTCCTCACGCCGGCAACTCATCAGCGGGATGGAGCCCATTCCAGCAAGCATCGCCACCGGGATGGTCAAGAAGATGCGCTCAACCCATGGTGGCTGGGCGCGGTTTCGCGATGCTTGAGCAAATGCGCGAATCCCTATCGCCAATCCGCCAGCCGTTCCCGCAATCATCATGATGGCTGTGATGTATCCTTCTTCGCGGACCTCATTAACCATCGCCACGCCGAATCCAAGGCAGACGGACATCAACATTGCCAACAGTGCCCGCTGCAGAATCTCGCGTTTCGTAGCCGGTGGATCGTAGGCGAATTCGGTGCGTGCCCTTCGGGGTGGCTCGTTGGTCGGCGGACGCTTCTTGACGCCGTGCTTTGAGTCCAGTTTGCGAAGGCGTTTCTCAACCTTGCTGCTGGTCTTTTGGACTTTCCGGGCCATCTCTGGCGGCAGGTTTCCGGCATCGAGACTAAATGCCCGACCCCTTTCCTGGCGAACAAGCGGAGGAACGGGTGGCGGAATTTGGCGGGGGGCGGGATTCGGTGAAGGCACAGGTGAATCCTCGCCCGCCGGTAGACGCCGTGTCGCACCGCTCAGACTGACCGGGTTGAATCCCGCAAGCGACGTCCGCACGTCGTCGACTTCCATCAGGTCGTCGATCATTTCGTATACGCTTTGATAGCGATCGTTCGGGTCCTTCTGCAATGCCTTGTGGATGATCTTGCCGAACGGTTGGGGCAGGTTGTCGACTTCCGGCTGCTCGGTGAGATGCTTCATGAGCACCTCGCCCATGCTGCTGCCTTCGAACGGGACCCTGCCCAGCAGCATTTCGTAGAGCATCACGCCAAGGGCATAGATGTCGATACCGCGCGTGTAATTGCCCGAGCCAACCTCGGGGGCCATGTAGTGAACCGTGCCCACGCTGGCTGTTTGAGCGCTGTGTCGCGAGACGGAGATGAACTTACTGAGGCCATAGTCGCCAATCTTGACGTACCCCTCGTCGTAGAAAATATTACCCGGCTTGAGGTCGCGATGGACGATGCCCCGATCGTGCAGGTATCCGAGCCCCTTGGCAATTTCGCGGATGAAGTAAGCGGTTTTCTGTGGACCGACTCCGTTCGGCTCTGCGATCAGCAAATCGCGCAAACTCGGGCCCGAGACGTACTCCATGATGACGAAGTAGTCGCCATCTTCGTTCTTTTTGACGTCGAAAATCGAAACGAGGTGCGGGCTTTTGAGATTGATGCAATGGGCCACGCCGCGCAATTCGACTTGCGGGTTTTCGCGAAGATACTTGAGTGCGACCTCGCGCCCACCATCGCTGACGGCGTAATAGACTTCGCCGAATCCGCCGCGCCCGACTGCACGCTGGATCGCGAACCCTTCCAGCGGTCGATCTCCATGTTTGAAAGTGTATGCCACGAGGTGCTTTCCCGTCTTTCTAGCCAGTTTTAGTTTACCACACCGACTGGATCGGTATTCGTCAATCCAATGCAATCTACCAATGCGACTAAATCGTGCGCATCGTCCAAGGTTGAACTGTGAAACTGGTGCCCGATATCTCCTGCGGCGTCCCCAAATCCACGGTGTTTGCTGGGTCTTTTCGACCCATCCCGCGAACCCAAAGCCTTCCACCGCGCTCAAACAGTATCAAATTCGCGCCTTGAGCGGGACACACCACATGATTCGATGGGCCCGCCCCCAGCATGACTGTGTCTTTCATCAAGATTACGTTACGCACATCCTTGGGCATTTTCGACGTGTCGCTGATGTCGAGCAGGGCGCTGCCGCTTCGGCGATTGGGCAACCGAAACGTGAACTTTGCCCGTCGCGCCAGTACTACGCGATCACCGTCGCGCAAGAGTTGCTGTCGTCCGCGCCGTCCGCCCACTTCGACTTCGTGCGGACTCATCAAGAAGTAGTCATCCTCTACCCGGGCGATTTCCGCGTGACGCTCACCGAGATCGGAGAAGATCGGTATCTGTGCCGGGTCAGCCGACGCCGCCCGTCCGATCGTTGCGTGCGAATTGCGCAGAATCAGATAACTGCCGCCCCCGTCAACCAGCAGATGCAAGGCATCGAGCGAAGTCGAACCTACGCCCGCAGCATTTGCGCCCGCGGTATGTGCAGTGGCCAATGGTCGTGCAGGCATTTTGGCGTAGGCAGCTGTCACCGTATTTGTCAACGACTTCAGATTGAAATCGCCCAGTGGTCCACTGCCCAGTTGCAGCAGGTTTTCGTCCACTTTGACGAGTAAGTCAGTGGCCCGCTTGATCCACTTGGCTTGCGGAACGAGTGATGCCATCCGCTGCGTCAATCGGCGGGCTTCGTCGAAGTCGCCAATCTGGATGGCCTTCGAGGCGTGTTGTGCCAATGTGAGACACTCACCCAATTCGCGTTTTGCAGCTTGCGCCGACGCCAATGGATCGAGCAAACCCAAATCCTGCTGCATCTGCGCCAGTCGACCATCGACGAATGCGCTGCGGGCATTTTTGATAACCGTGGCAACGATGTCGCGCTCCAACTGGATCGCTTGTTCATCGTGCGCGTTGATCTTGAGTGAACGGGCCAATCGATCGATCGCCGATCCGATCTGCTTATCCGCAAAACGCTTCTTGGCTTGGGCCAACAGTTCCGCACCGCGCTTCTCGCGTGACTCCAACTCGCGTTTCAGATGATCGAATTCTTCTTCACCATCGGGTGCGTTCTCGAGAATGCGTCGGCCAGCCGCCAACGATCCCGCGTGAATGCGGTGCTTGGCCAACTCAACCTGATGGCGCCGCTCGGTCCGTTGCCGTGAAACTTCATCCGCAACTGCGGCTACCTGCTTGCGCAACTCATCGATTTTTTCCTGCGAACCATCGCAGCGATCGGCCTTTCCAAGCGCCAGGAATGCTTCGGTGAAGCGATCGGCTCGATAATGCTCGCGGGCACGCTCGATGAACGCGCCAGCCAGTCGGGCACGCAACTTCGCACCTTTCGCATCGGCGGCGATATCTGGCTCGGTCGTGATGCGCAATGCATCGTCGAGGCGTCCCGAGGCAATCGCCCGGTCAGCCGCCTTGAGCCTGGCATGTAGTAAACCGCGAAACATGGACGATTCCTCGAATCAAAACAAACCCAACGTATGCACCTTTTAATTCGGGTTCAAAGGGGAGTTATTTGCGGTGACCCTGCTGCGAATCAAGAATCGCGGGACTTCAAGCACTCATAGATCTCGTGGGGTGTTGTAAATATATGTAAAATAATAGGTTACAGAATCGCTAATCATGCGGCAGACATTGCAGAAATCACGTCGCTGCGAGCAGCACGAAGGGCTGGTCTGATGCCCGCGATCAGGCAAACGAACCAGGTCAGCCCGACGGCAAACATGACCCGCCCGACCGGAACCACCCACGGAATTTCGATGCCAACCAATGACGTGATCAGAATGTTGCCCGCAAACGCTGCGTGCAAACCGAGCCCGACGCCAATCAGTGATCCCAGCAATCCCAGCACCATCGCTTCGACGATGACGAGGCGGGCGATTAGTGATTGCGTCGCACCCACCGAACGGAGGACCGCAATTTGGCGCGAGCGGCTCGTCACGTTGACCATCATCAGGTTGGCCACCCCTAACGTGGCGACCAAGAGCGAGATCATGGGAACGGCTGAGATGCCCATCGTTGCGATGCGAATGTCGCGATCGATTTCCTGTTTGATGCGTCGCAGCGTTCCCGTTTGTGCGTACGGTCGTTTGATCAAACCCTTGACTTGTTCCAACACGATGCGCTCGCGATAGATTTCCCATCGCGCTGCCGGTGTCAATTCCACCCATTGGTCGCGAAGAAATTCGATTGCAGCAACGTGTTGACGAAACGCCTGTCGAAGATTCGGCCCCCAAAAGACGCGCTCGTCATCGCCCATCTCGGCAATTTCTTGATGCAAAGTGTCGCGGTCTGCAACATTGATCGGCAGCAATGGTAACCAGGTTTCGATGCGCTCCCACCACCAAGTGCGCGATTGTGGCGGGGCGGATTGCTCGTCGAATGCTTTCGGAGGCGCGGATG
This sequence comes from Phycisphaerae bacterium, assembly GCA_021604825.1. The sequence goes on from BQJS01000179.1 coordinate 4,180, forward strand.
CTTCAAGATCGATGTTCATCATAAACATCGAGAGTCTATCGATGCCGAAATGCTTTTCCAAATCGTCAAGCGTTCCGAGCACAGAACTACTGGAAGCGAGCATCATGTAGCTGTCTGCTTGGAAGTATTGAACGGCGATGTCCATCGCAGGCGATCGCACCACGCCAGCCACCTCAAAGTCGACCGTCTTGTTTGCGATCGTGATCGGCATCTTGTCGCCCAGATTGTAACCAAACGAATGCGCTGCTTCCGGCGGCAACAGGATGAATCCGCCGCGCATCAGTTTTTCGCGGGCGTCTTCGGAATCACCCTGCAGGAATTCAAGTTTGGCCATCGACAGAAACGTCTCGGGATCGCCGGCTGCGAATATACTCTCAGACGTGAACAAACTCAGCAGCGATGTGCGGCGTGATTGAATGCGACACGGTACGTCGTTGAGCGGTGTCGTTTTGGATACGCCGTTGATGATGTCCACCTCGTCGAGCAGATCGGCATCAAATGGATTGGTGGTCCAAACGAAGGTGCCGGCTAACTTGGTGGGAAAGTCCCACGCTTGAACGAAGCTTTCCCCCCGGACGAAAACATAGACCACCAGTGAGAGGCCGACCATGAGTGTCCAGCAAACGCCTGCCGCACGCCAAGGTGCCCGGGCAATCTGGTCGGCAGCCAACCGTCGATCAACGCCAAAGATGGGCGCGGTAATCAGCAGGGCAAGTCGTCCAGCGAGTAGTACAAGCGCCGGGGCAAGCAGCATGTATCCGCCGTAAAGCGTTGCGATACCGACAAAGAGCGTGACGGGTTGCAGCCATAACGTCGAATCGAGCACGGCGATCAACAGGTGATGCACACCGATCAATGTTGCCCCGGAAAGTGCAGCGATGACGATGGTGCTTCGTCGGTGTGGTTTGGCTTGCGAGTTAACGGCTTCCAACGGTGATACCATCGCGCCTTGTGCAAGCAGCGCGGTAGCGCCGAGGATCGTCGTGATGAGGCCACCGATGACGGCGACGCTGATGCCCCACGCTCCAAATCGAACCGAGTGGACGATGTCTTCAACATGTGGAACCCAAGCGACAGCCGCATGGGTCATGAGCATGCCGCACGGCACGCCGAGCAACACCCCGATGACACCCAGTGGCACAACTTCAGCATAGACCAAGGCCGCCAACTGCCTCCGGGTCATGCCCAGGCAACGTATCGCACCGAGGATGCGTATGCGCTGCATCATTCCCATGCTCATCGTGGAGATGATGATGAAGAATGAAGTGAGCAGCGTGACAAATGTGAATAGGAGCAGGACAAGATGCGATGCACTTCGAGCCTCTTGGAGCTGATTGATTTTTGCGCCGGCAGTGGAGACAAGATACCCTTGACCCTGTTGGTGGATCAGGCTGCGGATTTCTTCTGCTTTGGCGGCGATAAACTCCGGTGTATCGGTGGCGACCATGCAGTCGATGACCGAGACGCGATTCTTCTCACGTCGCATCTCTTGAACATCGCGCAGGTGCATGAATACAGTTGGTTTTTGAAAAAACGCAACCCGCCGTCCCGAGACAATACCGCAAACTTTGACGGGGCGAACGGGGGTATTCATCAGCCCTTCGACATAGACCGTATCGCCCAAGTCGATCTTCAACTCTGATGCCAACCGCGCTTCGAGAACGATGACATCACGATCGGAAGGTTGGATGCCATCCCCGACCATGTCTTTCTGTTTGCGAAATTCCGATTCCTGTGCGGGGTCGATGCCTACGACATCGATCGCATCCTTGCGGGCGTTCGTTTGGTCGATTTCTTCGCCCGGTGCGGGCGCATCGACCGGTGAGATCAGGTGCATCCGCGTTTTGTAGCGAGACGTGACCCGGGTGACGCCGTCGATCTTTGCGACCTCGTCGGCGATATTTTCGTCGATGCTTCCCCAATGTCCGCTTGGTGATTGGATACTGATGTGACTATGCCCCAGCCAATTGTCGACGATCTGCTCTGAGATCGTCGCTTCGACGGAGGCGTAGAGGCTCGAGACAGCCACCACCGTACCGACACCGAGCATGACAGCCAAAACGATGGCGATCGTCGGGCCAGGCTTAGCGCGCCAGTTCCGTGTAGCGAGTTGCAACCAGTGTCGCATCCAGGCTCCTCGAATCGTTGATGGTCCCGACGATCTTGCCGTCTTTGAGGACGACGATGCGATCTGCAAATCGGGCACCGATGGGTTCGTGGGTGACCGCGATCACCGTGCGCTGCTGCTCGTCGACGAGCTTGCGAAGCAGTGTCCATATGGATTCGGCATGGTGCGAATCGAGATTGCCCGTCGGTTCGTCCGCAAGGAGCAGGGCGGGATCATTCAGGAGGGCTCGAGCAATCGCCACCCGTTGCTGCTCGCCACCGGATAACGCTTGAGGGCGATGCTGCATACGGTGTCCCATGTCCACCGATTCGAGCAAGTCCTTCGCCACCGCCTGAGCAGAACCATTGCTGACGCTTCCGATGAGCGAAGGCAATGCCACGTTCTCGACAGCGGTTAGTGTGGGGAGCAGATTGAAATTCTGAAACACAACGCCCAGCCGCGCTCGACGCAGCAGGGTCCGCCTTCGGTCCGACATCGAAGCGATATCTTGCCCTTCGATGAGGATTTCGCCCGCCGATGGCAGGTCAAGTCCGCCGATCAAGTGCAAAAGAGTGCTCTTGCCTGATCCGCTAGCCCCCATGATGACGAGAAATTCACCGGCAGGCACCTCAAGCGAAACACCGTCGAGCGCATGGACGGACTCCGCACCAAGGCGAAACGTCTTTCGAAGATCCTGGACTTGTAAGACAACGGACATTCGGAAGATTCTAACGCTTTGAACAGCGTTGGCCACAGGACCCATCAGTGGGCGGATCTTGCTCTCTGCAATGAGTCGAGTTAATTTCCAATCAAAAAGGCCACCTTGCGATCAAGCAAGGTAGCCCTTGAATTCATTGACTTGTCGACTGAAATTGTCGCCAAGAACGCACGTATTCCAGGAATCGTTAGAAATTCACAACTTCAAATTCGTTTGGCGCGTCGCCATCTGTGGTTGCGATGACCGATGACGAATTCTTCGATTTATTCGTTTTCACCAAGTCAGCCGGCAATGTATCGAGCTGCCATCCCAAACCTCTTACCAGAATGCAGACGCATACTCCATTGGGGCATTCGGGAGGCATGTTGTGCTGCGGAATGTCAACTTTTCCATATCCTTTTAGCTTTATCCAAGATGCGTGTCCGTCCCCAAATGAGACATTGAAATGAAAGTCTTTCTTGTGAAATCCCTTGGCAGTGAAGTCACCCGAACTGTACGGCCAATAGCACCCAGATATGCTCTGATCATATTCTTCATTATTGGTCGCGAAGATCGCGTAGCGCGTCGCCAATTCTGTATACATAATCGTATTGCCCGGATTGGGTACTTGGGAAAGCGAGCGCTGATACATTGAATTTGACTTCCATGCGGCTTCACTTGGAGCTGCGACGAAGAGCGGATTGGCAAAATAGGAAGTTCCAAAATAGTCATAACCGGAAAGCTTGCTGTCCCGCCACCCCTTCATATGCATTCCGCTGAACCCTTTATCAGACGGGCACTTGAAGTTTGGCATTTCAACTTTCGCATCCTTACCCCAATCGACAAACGGTCCGCTCAATTGGTTGATTCCCTTGTATAGAACATAGTTAAGCGGACGGTGCGGAGAACCAATTTCCACGCCGTTCTTGCCACTCCAGTTAGACTGATTGGCAGATCCCGTTGCCCCAAGACCACTCTTGCCTCCAAAGCCTGCGTACGCCAAGTGGGCTTTGGGGTATTTTCCATCCCCAGTTCCGATTGGGATTACCTTTTCGTTCCGGTCGTCGGCCGCATAAGTCAGTGCAGCTTGAGATATCCCCCTGATGTTCGCCAAGCATGTCAATCGTTTAGCTTGTTGACGAGCTTTGTTCAATGAGGGCAAAAGAATCGCCACCAGGAGCGCGATAATCGAGACCACAACCAACAACTCGACCAACGTGAAACCTCTGTCGCGCTTTCTGTTTGATTTGATTCTACTCTTCATCAATGTATTCTCCGGTGTCGGACGCCAAATACGCCGACGTAGACCACTGGCCTTTTTGTTCGTTTCCGTCACTGTTTTCATTGGGATATTCGATGCTCGAAGATTGACGCAAGCACGATCCCGGCGCACAACTGCCCCGCCCCGCAATCGAATGACGTACACACCATCTATTAGTATCGGAACGCTGGCGGCGGAAGTCAAGTGGGTTCTGTTTGGCCGGTCACCTGTCAATGCGCTGGAGAAAATCTCCCTCGAAGTTGTCTCGCTTTGGAATAACCCTAATCTTGCGGCTATTAACTGGCAGAGGACGTTCTCGCGACTCATCCGACCAGCACAGCTCTCGCCGAAATGTGTCGTAAATGTATCTTGTGGGGTTGCGGCCTGTGCGCAGAGTGATTCTCGGCCAGAGGCCAATTTTCCGCCGGACCATACCGTTCTCCTCGTCAGGCGACTTGTGCTGGCATAAAATGGTATTCAAAGTAGCTAACCACGTGATTCAAAATTCGCAGAGGCGGCAGTTTTAGTGCCGACCTCAAGTTGAACCAGAAGCGATTGGAAAACCGCACATGATTCACCCGAGCGCCGTGATTGATACGCAGGCCATCCTGGAAGAAGGTGTTGAGGTTGGACCTTACGCCGTGATTGACGGACCGGTACGCATTGGTGAAGGCACGCGGGTCTGCGCGCATGCCCATGTCGAGGGCGACACGGTCATCGGGCGCGAGTGTGTGATTCACCCATTCGCGTGTGTTGGAGGACCACCGCAAGATCTCGCCTACGACGGTGCGAGAAGTCTCTGCCGCGTTGGCGATCGGACGATCGTTCGCGAAGGCGTGACCATCCACCGAGGAACATCTGAAGGATCCATCACTCAGGTTGGCAACGACTGCATGCTCATGTCAAATTCGCACGTCGCCCATGATTGTGCCATCGAGGATCATGTCGTCATGTCGAGCGGTGTGTTGTTGGCGGGTCATGTCACACTGTGTCACCACGCGGTCCTCGGTGGGGCGGCGATGGTTCAACAGTTCGGTCGCATTGGTGAGTACACAATGATCAGCGGCGCGACGTTGATGACCCGCGATGCCGCTCCATTTCTCACGTATTCCGATCGTTGTTTTTGCCACGGCGTTAATCGAGTCGGTATGCGGCGCGGTGGTTTTGATCGAGAATCGATCGACGAGGTTCGGCACCTTCATCGCAAGGTCTTTCGCGAGACAGCCCATCTTCATCGGGCAGCTCAAGAGATGGCGGGAACGACCAAAACAAAAGCAGGCGAACGTTTTCTGCAATTCATCATGGCCGAGAGTAAACGCGGGATCGGCGCAAGTCGACGCCGAGGCATCGGGAAGAATTCCGAGAGCGTTGAGTGATTCTCGCAATCACCACGTTCTTTGCAGCCATGTCTAAGTCTGATTTAGTTTGCGCAACTAACCAACTTTAATGTGAATATGGATAGACTGCGGTGGAATTCGGCGGCGATGTACACTCACTCGGCTGAGTATCATCCAGACGAACAGGGGGAGATTATCCATATGCATCAGGTCGCGCGCAGTCCCGTCGAAGATCAGATCGATTGGTTTCAGTTTTAGGGCGAGTTTTCTATTGCCAACGGCGTGACCGATAGTAGTATGCCTTCGGTCGATGGGATTTGTAGCAGCATTTCTGACTGTTTCAAACGCAAT
>BQJS01000180.1 GCA_021604825.1 Phycisphaerae bacterium
CGCTTCCACCGTCGGCAGTTCCGTATCGTGCGAATATTTTCGCGCTCAAGTCGGTCGGCGTCACTCGGATCATCGCGAGTGGGGCGGTCGGAAGTTTGCGCGAGGAGATCGAACCGACGCATCTGGTGATTTGCGACCAGGTCATCGACAAAACGCATCAACGCGTCGGCAGCTTCTTCGACAAGGGCATGGCCGTACACGTTGAGTGGGCTGAACCATTTTGCCCGACAATGCGTCAGTCATTGCTGGCCGCACGACCCGACGGTGCGACCGTCCACGAGCGCGGTACGTACGTGGTGATGGAGGGCCCGCAGTTTTCAACCCGTGCCGAATCGCACATGCACCGCGCGTGGGGCGGTGATCTCATCGGCATGACCTGTTGCCCGGAAGCCAAACTCGCCCGCGAAGCCGAAATGTGTTACGCCCTCGTCGCGATGGCCACCGACTATGATTGCTGGCGCGAGTCCGGGCCGGTGACCGACAAACACGCGCTGCTCAACGAAATCATTGGGCATCTCAACAAGGCGGCTGACAGTGCATTCGCGCTGATTGAGCAGACAGTTAACAACCTGGCAAACGCAGACGCACCGAATTGCCACTGCCAAAACGCTCTCGAATTGGCGATTTGGTCGAACAAGAACAAGGTCGATCCGTCGCTGGTAAAAAAGCTCAAACCGCTGGTTGGCCGGTACTTTGAGTAATCAAACCCAATGAGCGCGATGACACATCGGGAATTGTTTTGGCTGATCGTTGTATTCTCATGCCATTGCGGTGCTGCTCCAGCATCTCAGCATACCGCTTCACCACTTTCCCCGAATTTTGAAATTCAAATCGACGGCAGCCTGCTCGTTCCGCAACCCGGTTCTCCGATAGGCGGTGACCGTTTCTTGGTGCATTCCGATTCAAAAATTGGCGTTCATTCAGCGCGCGATGGTTCGTTGATGCACGCGACTTCGAATCAATATCCGAATACGCCGCGTTGGATTGGCGGTGACGAAGATCGATTCATATTGGCGTCCCTGTTTGAAATCAGGGGGCATCGACTCAAGGGCGAACCGTTGACGTGGACGATCACCAAATCAAATCGACGCAGCGACCCCGACCCTGAGAACAACAACCCGATTCGGCAGACTATTACTCTCGACGACGATGTGATTGTGCTGTTCGACAACGGACATATTCAGCGATTGCATGGTTCCACTGACTCGCGTGTATGGGAGCAGACCCTAGAACCCAAGCCAGCCGGCGGAGTTTCCCTCGACGGCACCACGATGACGTATCTCGCCCGCAGCAAGCAAGGCGAATCGATCCACGTATTCGATTCGGCGACGGGTAAACGGCGATCCGCATATAATCTGCCAAGAGGTGACGCAGTTCTGGATCAATTTCCAGGCGAAGCGACGACCGTGCTTCAGACAGCCGACGGATTCATCGGAATTCATTCGCAAATGGGTCAGCAATCGTGGCGCATCGGTGGGCAGTCGCGATTGTCCGAAGGGCACGCCGTCGCCGACTCCAGCGGCATTTACGCCAGCGTCGACGGTCAGCAGGTCGTCAAGTTTTCACGCGAAACCGGCGAGCGCGTTTGGCGATTTGAGGGAATTGGTGTCAACCCACCGGCCCGCGTCACCATGTCCGTCAACAACCGGTTCATTCTCGTTCGCAGCGGCGGTTTCTTGCAGGTGCTTGATTCGACAAATGGCATGCACATCGGACGTGTTGAGTGTTTGGGGCGCGAGCGAATCCACGTCACGGGCCTGTTGAACGAAACGCTCTACGCATTGGTCAAACCGATACGCAAAGAGTCGATGTGGCGGCTTGAAGTCTTGGGGTTGTCGGGCAAAGCAAGCAAGAACCGCAGCGATAAGCACTACTTCCTGCCGTCGTTTCCCGACTTCAATGAGGCGACGATGATAGGCGACACAATCGTCGTGCACGATGGCAACCGCGTTCTAGGATTCAAATTGCCACGCCGTCAGGCGACCGGCGGCTGACACATGGGGCAAACGAAACTGCTTCTGCCCGCGGCTTGCATTCTTTGGATGGGCACTTTGCACGTTCGGCAATTCTCGCCCTCGTGCCCGTAGACGCGGAGCCGACTTTGAAAGTTGCCAGGTCCATCGGGATGCAGGTAGTTGATGATGGTCGTGCCTTCATATTCGATGGCTTCGGAAAGCACGCGCTTGATTGCACGCAGTAGCCGCCCAACCTGTTTCGCGTCGAGATCGGCAGCTGACGTCAGCGGGTGGATGCCAGCCCGAAAGAGCGATTCGTCCGCGTAAATGTTGCCTAATCCTGCGATGTACTTCTGATCCAACAATAGCGCCTTGATCTGACGGTTCCGCTCGCAGATTTTGCGAAACTGCGCCGGCGTGACGTCTGTCGGCTCCGGTCCCAAGCCGTCAATCCCCACAGGCTCGCATCCGTTTTCACGTTTGAAGAATCCGAATCCGCCGAATCGTCGGGCGTCGTTGAAGCGCAATTCCCGTTGGCCATCGCCGAGTCGAATGCGCAGATGCGTGTGCTTCTCAACTGGAATTGCCGTGTCGCAAATGCTGAGTCGTCCGGTCATGCCTAAGAAAAAGACAATACCGCTGCCGCCTTCGATTTCGAGAAAAGGACGCTTGCCCCGTCGATCGACGTCCGTAATCGAGGCGTTCAGCATGCGTTGCAGACTGCGATAGGACCCGTGCCGAATCACGTCGCGCCGGCAATGGAGCACCTTGGAAAAATGCTTGCCCTGTAATTCGCGGCGCAGGTGGCGGGTGATGGTTTCGGCTTCGGGCAGCTCTGGCATCGGAGTATCGTATGTCGTGTGGCTAAATGGGCAAACGGTTTGATACGTTGGTTGGGTCGGACGTAAGATGACACGGATATGCCTGAATTGCCGGACGTTACAATCTACGTTGAAGCACTCCGACGCCATGTGGTAGGTGCGAAGGTACTCGACGTTCGCATTCGTAACCCGTTCCTTGTTCGCACCGTCGATCCACCGCTCGACGCCATCGTTGGAAAATCGATCGAAGACGTTGAGCGCTTCGGCAAGCGGATCGTTTTGGCTGTCGAAGGTGACTTGTTCGTCGTGATCCACCTGATGATCGCCGGGCGGTTGCTGTGGCGGGGGCCCAAGGCGAAGGTTCCAGCCAAGATTGGCTTGCTGGCGTTGGATTTTGAACACGGGTCGTTGATTCTCACCGAAGCTGGTACCAAGCGGCGGGCATCGATCCACGTCGCATGCGGCCGCGAAGCGCTTAGCACGCATGATCCGGGCGGACTGGAAGTAATCGAATCGTCCATTGAAGAATTCGCGAGCCGATTGCGCAGTCAGAATCACACGATCAAGAGAGCGCTGACCGACCCAAAGCTGCTTTCGGGAATTGGCAACGCGTATAGCGACGAGATTCTTCATGCGGCGAAGCTGTCACCGATGCTTTGGACATCGCGGCTGGACGACGATCAAATCAAACGATTGCATGATGCCGTGCGATCGGTGTTGATTGAATGGACCGATCGATTGCGGGAACAATTCGGCGAACGGTTTCCGGACAAAGGGGAGATTACTGCCCATCGCGAAGACTTTGCGGTGCACAACCGATTCGGCAAGCCCTGCCTCAAGTGTGGTGCGACGGTGCAGCGCATTCGGTACAAGGATCGCGAAACAAATTACTGCCCGACGTGTCAGACAGGCGGCAAGAAACTGTCGGATCGATCGCTGGCCCGTTTGCTCAAGGACGATTGGCAGGATTGCGATTAGTGCGTCGCTGGTCCTAGTCATTGTTTCGCGAATTGGTGGGCACGGCCCACCCTGCGTGCGAGGTGAATGGCTATTCTTGTCGCATACGCAATCGCATCAACCCACCGATGACGCTGCATGGCAACAATGCGGCGAGAAACGACAAGTGGTACCAGATGGGCATGATGTTCCAGTATTGCATCTGCACGAACACGCCAACTGCGAGCAGGACGACGCCGAGAACGGCAACTGGTGTCATTGATTTTCCCGCCGCCACGATCATCGTGATGTAGCCCGATACCAGCGACACCAGAATCGCGATGCCCAGAATGCCGACGAGTATGGACGTGTTCGACGTCGTACCACTGGCTTCGAATGCATTTGGCATCGACGCTTGCAGGGCGGCATTGCTACCCAGCCACAAAGCCGTCCAGATGATGAATCCGATCACGACGGAAAGAATGTAGCGACCCATTTTTGTTACTCCCACAGAGGAAAATGATACAGGTAATCACAATGCTGAATTGGTGATATTTCTAGCCGTGCCACTGCTCTGTGAGCAGTGCGTTTCCCACGCCCCTCGATCTGTCGGCACTGCTCACAAAGCAGTGACACAGGCGATTCAAGATACGCCCTCTTGCTTTAACCCTCGATGCGCTTCCACGCGGCTTTGAGTGATTTGGTAAGTTCGGCGCCGATGTCTGCTTTTTCTTTGACGACCAGCATGTGGCCGATGCGTGGCATCGCTCCGAGCGATTTCGCTTTTTCGAGTTTGCCTGCGAACGGCGCATCGCCCATGTCGAACCCAACGCGGATTTCTTTGGACTTAATCGTCGCGACGGCGAACTCACGCTTGCCTCGAAACGAGACGTAGGTCTTGGTCGGGTGGACTTCGACCTTGGGGTTCCATTTGAGGACGGCTTTCTCGACGGCTTCGTATAGCGGTCGCATCGCCTCTTTGCCCGCAAGCTGGTTGTCGAGCAGGTTTCCCGCGTCGGCATAGACCGGCTTGCCACCGTTGAGGTGAACGCCGACTGCGACGCTGGCGTAATTGTGCTTGAGGCCATGCTCGGTCTTGAGCCACTTGATCATGTCGTTGCGCTTTTCGACGCCGCACTTTTTCAATCGCGTCGACCAGGTTTTGAGCGTCGCGCCGGTTTCATTCTTCATCGCGTCGATGATTTTTTGTTCCATTTCTTGAGACGACAATGCCACGGTGATTCTCCAAGAAGTTTCGTTATTCTTGCCAATGCTCGCTGCGGGTCCGCTTAGGATTGAGCGGGGCCATCAACTTGAACAGCACATACAACATACGGACACCAAACGATGGCTTGCCTGTTTCGACGATCGACTTGAGCGTGCCCGTGATCATCTTCGCACCGCTGACCATTTGCTTCGCCGACTTGGTGCCTTCGACAAGGTCTTCGATGATGAGCGAGAATTCAACCTGTCCGCCGAGGTCCTTCAATTCGTAGATCACCTTGCAGGGTGGATCGTCGATATTGGTGAATTGGAATGTGTGCGAATAAAGGTGGGGCGGATCGAAATCAACGACTTCACCGACCACCCCGGTGTACTTCCCGTTGGCCGACCGCATGAAAATCTTCGCGCCCGGTTTGAGGCCTGATGTATGAAGCCGCATATCGAACATGCACTTTTGCACTTCATCGGTCTTGGTAATTTCGCGCCACACCTGTTCCAGCGTGCCGTTGATGGTGACGGTCGAGACCGATCGAATCGTGTTGGCCATTGGGTTACTCCGATTTCTCTGATGCGTTGTCTTGCTGATTGATACGTTTTGGTGCGCCGATCTTCGCCGATCGTGCGGGTCTGCGCTTTGACTGCCGCTCATCGCGTTCGCCTTCAGCCGGCATACCAGCTTCGATTTTGTATTTGATCTGCGTCATCTTCTTAGCCCAGACGGCGCTGTATTCCGTGGTCCAGCGATCGTAGATCATGCGAATCGGCACAGCGTTGTGGAACAGGTGTCGCGTCCGCCCGTTCTTGCGCGAGACGACCAGCTTCGCTGCCTCCAGAACCTGCAAGTGCTTCATCACGCCGATGCGACTCATTTCAAAAAACGCACAAACGTCGTTGACGCAAAATCCCGGGTTGTCTTTAAGGATGTCCAGCATCCGCCGCCGCACAGGATTGGCCAACGCCACAAACACCGCATCCATCGAGTCCGATTTCATAAGTAAGTAAAAGGTTACATAAAAGCACAGGCGATGTCAAGCCAGATTTTAAGGTGATCTCGCCTTTGAGAAGGCTTTGCCTCTAAACCTATTTCAAGAAGTGATTTACGGAGAACGTTGGCGTGCCTAAGATCGTTTAGCGAACGGCGCTATTTAATTGTGTTGCGAGCATTCTGATGAATCTATTTCCCAAGAGTGCAGGAGCGTGGCGGGCCACCGTCCACAACTTCGCAGTACTGACGGCTATTTTCTACATAATGCTGTTTTGGTTGGGCTCGTGCCTGAACGTCAATAGGTTTTTTCAGGTCGAATCAAAGTACGGAAACCTATACAGCGGTATCGCCTTGATTTTTTTGACCATTGTATTGAAGGTGAGTTTTGCACGATCGTTGAGATCGATCGTCATAGCAGCCATTGCAATTGGTATAGGATGCCTGCCGTTGCTATCAAGATGATAAACCGCACACGAGAACGAAGATCTAGCTCTGCGGGTTCCAGTTGTGCTCTTGTAGGGATTGGACGATTCGCTCGGCTAGTTTGACGGCTTCGGCGCCGTCTTTGCCTGTGACGGCTGGTTCAGTTCCGGTGCGGACGGCGTTTAGGAATGATTCGATTTCGGCTCTTAGCGGTTCGACGTTGTCATCGACGTCGAGCGGTTCGATGTTGACCATGCCAGCGAAGTCGAAGTGGGCCATCTGCGAGATGTCGTTGAAATCGGTTTCGCGGGCGAGCTTCAACAAGTCGAGGTTGGCGTCTTTCGTGATGACGATGCCCGTCTTCTTGCCATAGTCCATTGATAGATAGGCGTCGGGATTGAACACGCGGATTTTGCGTTCGGTCTTGGTGGCCAGCCTTGATGCGGTCATGTTGGCGACGCAGCCATTGGAAAACAGCACGCGGGCGTTGGCGACGTCTTCGTGTTTGCCCAGCACCGGAAAGCCGGCTGCCGTCACGCGGTACTCGCGGTCTTTGACCAGGTGCAGAATGATATCGATGTCGTGGATCATCATGTCATGCACGACGCCGATGTCGGCACTGCGAAACGTAAACGGGCTGATGCGGTGCGTTTCGATAAACTTTGGGGCAATCTCCAAGCGCTTCAATGCCAACACCACCGGGTTGAATCGTTCGGAATGACCCACCGCGATGATACTACCCGACGCCTCAGCCCATTCGAGCATTTCTGCGGCGGTTGTCGAATCCTGGGCGATTGGCTTTTCGATCAGGACCGAAATCTTCGCATCGATGAGTGGCTTGGCGATGGTGTGGTGATACACGGTTGGCACAGCCACACTGGCGACATCGACGAGTCCGACAATCTCGGAGACATCTTTGAAGGGCTTGCCGCCATGTTGCTCGGTGATTTTTGTCGCCCGATCCAAGTCGGAATCGACGACCGCCACCAAATCGCAGTCGGGCAATTCGCCGTAGATCCTGGCATGGTGGCGTCCCATGTGGCCGACACCAATGACAGCAGCTCGAAGTTTTTCGCTCATTGCAAACCTCAAGATCGCCGCACACCTGGGCAACCAAGTGCGAGACGTCTACGCTTAGGTGCCGCGGGGTGGAGGATTCTTGGACTCGCTGTTGCGAAGCGATTCAAGGTACCGCCCGCGCCGGCCACACTCGAACGAACGCAGCAGGAAATTGCACAAATACTTGATATTTTCGTCGCTCGTCTCAGCCAGAATGCTTTGGATGGTGTCGGTGATGGGCACACCACTCGAGCGGGCCCGACGAGAAAACATTCGCATGTACGCCTGTTTGAGTCGAAGGATCTCGGCCTCGCTGAATTTGTTTCGCTTCAATCCGACGCCATTGACCGCACGCACTTCCTGACGCGTCGAACGGGTCGACGCGACAGTTAGAAACGGGGGAACGTCCGACGTGACTTTGGTCATGCCGCCGACCATGGCGTGTTTGCCGATCGATGTGAAGTGGTGAACACCCGTGTGGCCACCAATCGTGACGTGGTCTTCGATCACAACATGACCGGCCAACAATACTTCGTTCGCCAGAATGCAGTGGTTACCAATGATGACATCGTGGCCAATGTGGATCGCACCCATGAACAAATTGCGATCGCCGATCCGCGTCACGCCGCCACCCACTTCGGTTCCCGGATGGGCGGTGACGTATTCGCGAAAGATGTTGTGCTTGCCGATTTCGAGGGTGGTGGGCCCACCGCGGTATTTGAGATCTTGCGGTGCGGCACCGATGATGCAGCCGGGAAAGAACGACGAACCTTCGCCGACGGTTGTGTGCCCTGTGATGGTGACGTTGTTATGAAGATGGCACCCGTCGCCCAGTGTCACGTGTTCATCGACCACGCAGAACGGGCCAATGCGGACGTCTTTACCAACGGTGGCAGAGGGGTGAATAACGGCCATCGGATGAATGTTGGTTGGCTGTTGCATCAAGGTTTCATTCAAGGCGTTTACGTTCATCTCAATAGCGTTTCGATTGGTCGCTTCCATCCCAAGTTCAATCTCCCAATCTGGTGAATTCAACTGCGCTCGCGAGCGGGGTCACTCTTCGTCTGCATCGGTCAACATGAATTTGATATCCGCTTCTGCGGCCAACTCGGTGCCCACGCGGGCGGCTGCCCGGACATGGCCGATGTTTCCACGGGCTCGGACCGACGTCGCTTCGAGTAATAATTGATCGCCTGGCGTCACGGGGCGGCGGAATCGAACTTTGTCGAGACTGAACAGGATAGCAACTTTACCAGTATGTTCGAGGTCCTGGGCGAGCAAGATACCGCCCAATTGGGCCATCGCCTCGAGGACCAACACGCCTGGCATGATCGGATGACCGGGATAGTGCCCCTGAAAGAATTCTTCATTGATGGTGACGTTTTTCAACCCGACGGCTCGCTTGGTTCCTTCCAGTTCGACCAATCGATCGACCAAGAGAAACGGATAGCGGTGGGGGAGAATGCGCCGCACTTTGTGGATGTCCATGTGCGGGGTTTTGGTCGTGAGCGTGCGAACTTCGGCTTCCAACTGGCGATCGCGAAGGGCGCGGACGAGCGCGTGATTGAGCGCGTGACCAGATTTTCGCGCATGGATACGGCCAACAACGAAGCGCCCCAAGAGCATCAGGTCGCCCAACAGATCGAGAATCTTGTGACGTACGCATTCGTTGGGATAGCGGAGTTTGTTGTCGATCGGTCCGTCTTCGCCAAAGACGACGATGTCTTTGTAAGTCAGATGCGTGCCGAGTCCAGCGCCTTGCAACGCGTCGGCTTCACTCTTTAAGACGAACGTTCGCGCCGAAGCGATTTCCTCGATGAAGCCCTTGGGCGTGACGCGAAAGGAATGAACCTGACGACCGATGGGCGACTCAGGTCCGTAGTCGAGTTCGTAAAGGATTTCGAGCGTGTCGGTGTTGTCGCCAATGGGTTCGAGAGCGACCAGTTCCATGTCGCCGTCGGACACGCGAATGATGCTGTCGATGACGAGTGGGTCGCGGACCGCATCCTGTTCGCAGATGCCGGCATCTTGAAGCATTTTGACGAACGGCATGCTGCTGCCGTCGCACGCGGGGAGTTCGGAATTGGTCAGCTCGATTTCAATGTTATCGATGCCCAAACCGGAGCACGCGCCGAGACAGTGCTCAACGGTTTCGATCGACACCGTACCGTTTTCCAGGGCGGTGCGACGTGCGCGCTTGGTGACGGCATCGACCAATGCGGGTATGCGCACAGGACGACTTTGGTCGCTTCGCACGAACCAAATTCCAGTGTTGGGCTTGGCGGGATGCATCCGGAGCATGACCGGCTTGCCCGTGAACAGACCCCGTCCTTCAAGCTCGACTGTTCGGCTAATCGTCTGCTGCGCACTCAAGCTTATTTAACCGTTTCGTAAGTTCGTTGACTCGGC
>BQJS01000181.1 GCA_021604825.1 Phycisphaerae bacterium
ACCGCATCGGCAACGTCATCGTTGGGATCGATGCCGGTTCGAATTTCCGAGACCGCCCCCTGCTCATACGTGTCCACACCATTGTCACTTCGAACGCGAGCCACCGTCTTGCTCGATGCGACCGCCGTCGAAATATCGGCGAAGCGCACTTCAACCTCGATGGAAACATCGCGCAGGGCGACCAAGTGTTTCGCCCACGCATCACACGCGGCAACCAAGTTGCGCTCGATGGCCGGATAGTAACTCGAATACTCGCGCGTGAGATCGTCGAACGATACGTCGCACGCGATCGCAGCGCCGGCTTTTATTTTGCGCGAGTTGTTCGGACATCCGTCGTCACAGTCGTTCACACCGTCGGCATCCGAGTCGATCTGCGAACACGAGCATCCGAATTCGTCTGCGGTTTCGTCCGCAGGCGTATCATCGCACGTGTCGTCGGCATCGATGACACCATCGCCGTCCGCGTCATCCAGCGTCGAGAATAACACGTCTCTATTGTCGTCCGGATCAACGTCGCCAGACGGCGTGTCACCAATCGGATCGGCATCAGGCGTACCAATCACCTTGCCCGCATCGCATCCGGCGACACAGCACAGGATCGCGGTCAGCCAGACGCTCCTGCCCCTCCAATATTGCTCCATAACCCCTCTCCCCTGTGGTGGCCAAACCATACCGCACGGGAGCAACGCTTCTGTCGCTCGTGGCATGTTTGACCCTCCAGACGAACGTACGATTCGCCGAAGGTGGGCGCAATGAAGATCAAGTCGGGTTCGATTTGTTCAGGCAATCAGGACGCGAAACGTCCGAGAAACAACGACGAACTGCGTGGGAGGGAGGCTCGTGGAAATACGCCCATAACCAGGAAACAGAGTATGGAGATAGCCAAACAAAAAAAGACCCCGGTAGCGATATTCGCCACCGGGGCCGTAAATGTCAGGAAGAACTTCTGATTCAAACTCTACTGAGGATCAACCTCACCAAAGTCTTCACCGCAAACCTCGATGTACTCAAGGAGCACGCCTTCTTCGGCTTGACTGGTCTCCGTTCGCAGACGGATGTCGATGCATGATTCTCCGTCGGCTGCTGAAATGTCAGCCGTTTCTTCGACGAACACGTTGGGCGCCAGGTCAGGAATGTTGAGTGTATCTCCCACGACCCAATCGCCCTCGCCACCGCCACAAGGACGCCACTCGACGATGAACAAATCATTGTCCGACTCGAACAACGAAGCCCACTCGAATCGAATGAACAATCCGACGTAACCGGCGACGTTGATACCTTCCTGGACGACCTTGGTCTCCTGCTCGAAGACCGGGATGATGTTGAACTGATCGTCCTGAAGACGCAGTCTCTCATCCACGATCGAGGCGTTGTCATCCGGATTGCCACCCTGCTGGGTATCTTCAAATTCGATCCAGCCATTACCGACGGTGTTGCTGTCGGGACGATCAAAGTCATCGCGGAACGGGCAGAGATCAACAACACCACAGTCTGGTGGGTTTTCGAGCAACGCATCTGCCGACTCGTATACCGCTGCACCGACCGTCATGACCGAGGCATCACCGGTGGCTGACTCGAAGAAGTCGACACCGAGGAACGTGTAGCAACCGCCATCATCAAACTGGTCGAGTTCATCTTCACCTCCACCAAGACGGTTGACTTCAAAGGCCATCAAGTCGCGGGCTGCGATACTGTTGAAGAAGTCGAGGTTCAGACCAGCAGCGTTGAGCGGAAGATCCACGATCAAGAGCGATCCGCCGATTCCTGGAGCAGGACCGACGCTGATGTAGCGGGTGTTCTGCGTGCCCTGAATCGTGCCGCGATCATCGCCAGCCTTTCCGAGGAAGCTGTCCAAACGAAGGACCGAACAGATTCCTTGGCCACCTTCACGCCAGATGAACATACGCATGGTGATCGGGTTGTCGGTGCCACCGAGGTCGTAGCGGTTCGGGACGGCTGCACGGTATGCAACGGTTCCAACACCACACGGACCCAATGAAGGCTCGAACGTATTCACAGGTTCAAAAGCTTCACCCTGCATTTGGTTGAATGCTGCGTACGAACCACCGGGGACCGTAAAGAACTGGTCGATAAACACGCTGTTGAAGAGTGAGGGGCCTGGAGCACCGTCTTCGCCATCTTCACCGTCGAGACCATTGCTGCCGGCGGGGCCTGGGGCTCCGTCTGCACCATCTTCGCCATCGAGACCGTTGGATCCCACGGGACCAGCCGGACCCTGGGGACCTGCTGGACCTTGCGGTCCTTCGGGACCACGACCATCGAGGACGTCAATCACACCGTCGGTGTTCACGTCTTCGCTGTAACCGCAAATGTCTTCCGGATCGATTGAAGGCTCAACTTCGTCTGGGCAGAAGCAGATGCCTTCACCAATGCCACGGACGCGGGCGGTCTGCTCGGAAACTTCGTCAATCTCTTCGTCGCACGGATAAAAGTCGAGGCAGTTGCCAAACTCATCCTGAAGAAGCGGATGACAGAAGTCCTTGGTGTGGTTTTCGTTGATGTCCCAAACGCTGATGCCATCTTCACCGTCGGCACCATCTTCACCGTTGGAACCGGGTGAACCGCTCGAACCACGCGGGCCTGCGGGACCTGCCGGACCTTGTGGGCCTTCCGCACCGTCTGCGCCATCTGCTCCGTCTGCTCCGTCTGCGCCTTCGGTACCGGGAAGTGACTGACCATCTTGACCGGGCGCTCCGTCTGCACCAGGTTCACCCTGTGCACCGGGCTCACCTTGCGGACCAGCGGGACCGGCTTGTCCACCTTGTTGCGGACCGAACAATTGCAACGCCAAAGCACCGATCCCGAAGAGATCGCGTACCCAGTCTTGCACGCCAAACAAACCGTTGCTGCCTCCGACGCAACCGGTCATCATCAGACCGCCAGCCGGCGCGACGAACAGTGCGGCAGCTACGACCGCACCCGTTAGTTTCTGTCGCGTTTTACTCCAACCCTTAGCTTTCATAAGCTCTCGCTCCTTTTCTTCCTCAAGAGAAAAGTGGCCGTATTAAACTTCGTGTGATAGTGACCCAGCCTATCCGAGACACACACGGTTTTGATTAAGCACAATATGGGAACTTGCTTTTACCTTACACGAGACAGGTGCAATGCATTTCGTTATGGTTCGGACATTTCGATTACTGAAACGTCCCCACCAAACGAAACTGCAAGACTCTGATAGGTCGCCGTCTTGGCCCAAAGCGGATATGCACCCCAGCACTACGCTTTACCCCATCAGCGGGATTTCGGCATCCGTGCTAACCCGATTCCCGTCATTCGCCTCTTCCCCAAGAGACGAACCAACAAAGTCAATCTGCCTCCACAACGAAACCAAAGGCTTCGAGGCGGAAGCTCCCCATGACGTCAGATCGTAAGCATTCGAAAAATCCATGTCAACTTAGAGTACACATTCTCGAGGTCGGACTGATAATTCTGGCGAAGATGAGCAGGGTTTGGCAATCGCGCCAGTGAATTGCACCGCTTCCGCCCCTTTGTTATTCGGACTTTGGTTGCGGAATGCATGAGCCCCACGCACTTGGGGAACACCCCCGAGGTTTGGGGGGACTTTTTGCTCGGCGCACCAATGGGTTTGGCTAGACGTGTTCGGGCGGTTGAATCTTGTCGATCGTTCCGGCGGCCAACCCTTCCTGATATTCGGACCAACTCATCGGCGCGCGACCGGTGTCCACTTCCTGCATGGTGATGCACCGATCGACCGGACAAACCAGCGAACACATGTTGCAGCCGACACACGTGTCCTGATTGATGGTGAGGATGTTGACGTAGTCCTCGCCCGCGCCAGGGACGACCGTGATGCCGCCGCTCTTGAGTACGTCGGCGCGGTGTCCGTTATGGGACAGAAACTCGTTGACCGATTGCTTTTCGATTTTGATCGACTGATGGCAACCGTCTTCGCAAGCGATGTAACACAGCCCGCAATGAACGCACTTCTCTTGATCGATCTCGGCGACGACTTTGTAATTTAAATCCAAATCGCCCCAGTGCTTGATGCGCGGCACCGATTTTCCAACAAAGTCCGATACCTTCGTGAAATTGTTTTCCAACATCCAACCCTGCATGCCGCTGATGAGGTGCTCGACAATTCGGAATCCGTAATGCATGACAGCTGTGCACACTTGCACACTTCCTGATCCGAGCAACATGAACTCCACCGCGTCCTGCCATGATTGAATGCCGCCAATGCCGCTGATCGGAATGTTGATGTTTTCGTCGCGGGCACATTCAGCCACCATGTTCAATGCGATCGGTTTGACGGCTGGTCCGCAATAACCACCGTGACTTCCCTTGCCGCGCACCGATGGTTTTGGCGCGAGTGTGTTCAAATCAATTCCGATAATCGAGTTGATCGTGTTGATCAGTGAAATCGCATCGGCGCCAGCTTCTGCGGCCGCACGACCAACCGTCGCCACGTTGGTAACGTTCGGCGTGAGTTTGACGATCACCGGAATCGTCGCGACTTCCTTGACCCACTCCGTAATCATCTTGGTGTACTCGGGCACCTGTCCGACTGCGGCTCCCATGCCTCGCTCGCTCATCCCGTGCGGGCATCCGAAGTTCAGTTCGATACCGTCAGCCCCGGTGTCCTGAGTCTGCTTGACGATGTCGTGCCAGGTCTCGCGCTCCGTCTCAACCATCAATGAGACAAACAGGGCGTGATCAGGGAAATCCCGCTTAACCTCGGCGATTTCGCGGAGATTGACCTCCAGCGTACGGTCGGTGATGAGTTCTATGTTGTTAAGCCCCAACACTTTACGGCCGTCGTAGTCCACGGCCCCGTATCGGGAGGACACATTGACGATGGGTTCGTGATTGAGGGTTTTCCAGACCACCCCGCCCCACCCGGCTTCATAGGCCCTACGAACCTGATACCCCGAATTCGTCGGGGGTGCCGACGCCAGCCAAAAAGGATTGGGGGCTTTGACGCCGCAGAATTCGGTTTTCAGATCCGGTAGTGGCATGACTAAACCCTCATTTCTTTTTTGGGCATTCGTGTGTCACAAATTGGCACTCAGCTGGCCAGCGACGCATTGATGCCCCACGCTGCAACTTTGCCTTCCTGAACGGCGTCAACAATCTCAGCCCCTTTGCTCGTGCAATCGCCACCAGCAAAGAGTTTCGCAATGCTCGTCGCGCCGGTCTTCGCGTCGATTACGACCTTGCCGTCGCTAACCTTTAAGTCGGGCATCGCCTTGAGCAAATCAAGCAGCGGGACCTGGCCAAGCGCTTTGACGATCATGTCGGCGTTGATGACAAATTCGCTGCCCGCGATCGTTGAAAGCTTTCCCTTGCGCGACGACGGATCGTCGAGCTTCGTGCGAACAAATTCGACGCCCGTCGCGATGCCATTGGCAACGACAACGCGCGTCGGCTGAGCGTGCCATTCGAATTGAACGCCCTCGGCTTTCATGTATTCGTATTCATATGCAAATGCGGGCATCGCTTCTTCGCCGCGACGATAGGCCACCGTAACCTTCTTCGCACCCAGTCGCGTCGCTTCGGTCGCAACGTCGGCAGCCGTATTGCCCGCACCGATCACCAGCACGTGCTCGCCGATTTCGCAATCATCAAACGGTTTGGTGTGCGTTTGAAAAATAAAGTCGAGCGCTTCCCATGCACCGGGTGCGTCTTCGTTGTCGATACCCAGTGGTGACGTGCGACCAAGGCCAATACCCAAAAACACCGCGTCGTATTCATCAACCATTTTAAGTAGCGACGGCGCATCGACGTGATGATTCAAACGAATGTCCACGCCGATCTGCTTGACCAACTCCACCTCGGTCATGGCAAACTCGGTCGAAATCTTGTACGCCGAAATCCCCAGTGTATTCAGTCCGCCCGGAATATCGCGGGCCTCGAACACCGTCACATCATGGCCAGCCTTCCGCAGTTCGTGCGCACAGGACAGACCCGATGGCCCCGAACCAATCACAGCCACCCGCTTTCCAGTAGCCGGCCCGGCTTCAAAGAACTCAACACCCTTCGCACTGGCGGCATCACACGCGAATCGCTGCAAGCGACCAATCTGAACAGGCGACTTGAGCAGTGTGTTGTCCACACAAGCACCTTCGCACAACACCTCCGTAGGACACGCACGGGCACAACTCCCGCCAAGAATGTTGTCTTCGAGAATCGTGTGAGCCGCACCGATCGGGTTGCGATGCATGATCTGCCGGATGAATTTCGGAATGTCGATGTGCGTCGGGCAAGCACGAGTGCAGGGTGCGTCGAAACAAAACAAACACTTTGCCGACTCCATCAACGCCTCATCCTGCACCAGCGGCGGCGGCATGTCGGCGAAATTCTGCTTGAGCGTTTCCGTACTTAAGATGTCACCCGCGCGGGCCATATCATTACCTCGATGGATTAACGAATTTGCAACAACGTTGACTAGAGTTTTCCGGCGCTCTTGCGCGACAACCACTTGCCCCAACCGTTCTTGCCGCAGAATTTGTAATCATCAACAATCATGCGACCCCGACTAAACGTATTGCGCGCAAAGCCTGCAAGCGACCAACCCTGGAACGGACTCCAATCGGTATTGGTTTCCATCTTGGCATGATCGACCTTGATACGTTTCTTCGGATCGAAGATGGCGATGTCGGCATCGCTACCCGGCGCGATCACACCCTTCTTCGGATACAACCCCATGACCTTCGCCGGATTGGCGCAGCACTTCTCGACGAATTGCTTCATGGTCAGGCGCTTCTTCAATACGCCGTGCGTGTAGACAATCGGCAAAAGCGTTTCCAATCCCGGCATGCCCATCGGAATCTTCGTCCAATCGCCTTTCCACATTGCCTTCTGCTTACGCGTAAACGAACACGTATCCGTCGAAACCACGCACACGTCGTCCTGCTTCAAGCCCTGCCACAAGCGCTTCTGGTCGGCTTTCTTTTTAATCTGCGGACAACACGCAAAGAGGTGCCCGTCTTTCTTGGCGAACTCCGAATCGTCGAGCACCAAGTACTGCGCGCACGTTTCCGCGTGGACCGGAATCTTCTTTTTGCGGGCTTCGTTGATGATGTCGGCGCCTTCGCCTGTTGACATGTGCACGATGTACAACGTCCCGCCAGTCACTTCGCACCATTTGACGGCACGCTGAATCGCTTCGGCTTCGATGTAATTTGGGCGTGTAATGCCATGAAGCTGCGCACCAAGTTTCTTCATCAGCGCCTTGGTGTGGTGACGCTCAATTAACTCGTCAAGCACGCGACTCGACTCCGCATGAATCAAAAGCATTGCGCCCAGTTTCTTACAGTTCTCCAACGCGCCGAAGATCGCCCGGTCGTCCGACTGCCAACCTTCGGACTCGTAAATCATGAATTCCTTAAACGTCGGGCAACCCTTCTTGACCATCTTGGCCATCTCGGGTCCGTGTCGGTCCCAATTGGTGATGGCCATGTGAAAGCAATAATCGATGCATGTCTTGGGGTCGGCTTTCTTGCGCCAGTTGTTGTAAGCGGTCGTCATCGATTCTTTACCGTACGGAATCGCAAAGTCGATGACACTCGTCACGCCGCCACGGGCAGCCGCCTTCGTCCCGGAATCGAAATCGTCGCTCGAAACCGTACCGCAGAAAGGCAACTCCAGATGCACGTGAACGTCCAGCCCGCCCGGGATTACATATTGCCCCGTAGCATCGACAACCTTCGCCGTGCTGCGTCCGCCCTTGGTTGAACTGCCGTTGGTCGCCAGTCCCTTGCGAACAGCCGCAATCTTCTGCCCCTTAATCCCAACGTCGACTTTCTTAGGGCCCGTCGCGGTGAAAACCGTACCGCCCTTGATAATTGTGTCGTATCCCATGATGCAAATCTCACTTAAAAGAGATGCTCGAAAAAATGCGCCGCAATCCGTATGTTGCGCGCAAAGGGATCACTCGGTCAAGAAAAGAATGATTTCAAAGTGATTGAATGGACCAAAACCTGACGGGTGCCCCGCCCTTCAGGGTGGGGGACGGACGCACAATGACACGCACAAAACGCCAGTGAATCCAGCGGAAGGGACTCAACGTGCGGACGAACCGATTGCGCAATGGTTCAAGATATTCGGCTTGGGCGATTCAGGTAACGGGCAAACAGAATCTATCACCCATTAGCGGGTGTAATATTCAATGATCGAACCGAATTCGACCTCGAACGGAAGGCGGACGTCTTCGGGCATTGGCAGACGCACGACGCGTCCTTCGAGCTTGCCTTCTTCGACGGCCAACCACTCGGGAGGCAACGGGCCTTCGCACGTCTCGGCACAATCTTTGACAAATTTCTGGCTGCGATCACGAACGGTGATGACGTCGCCAGGTTTGACGTGCTGCGAGGGACGATCTGCACGGCGGCCGTTGATGAGAAAATGTCCGTGTGCAACGGCTTGGCGGGCCTGCCAAATGGTGCGTGCCCAACCCAAACGGCGAACCGTATTATCCAAGCGGGTTTCCAGCAATTGCTGAATCGCGGTTAGCGTACCACGTTTTGAGGACGAGGCTTTTGCCATGTACTTGCGGAATTGGCCGTCGCGAATGTTGTAATAGAAGGCGATCTTCTGCTTCTCGATGAGTTGCGTGCCATACAGGCTGGGACGTCCGCGGCGGAAACCGTGCATGCCCGGTCGATTGGCTTTGTTGGGGTTGAGGTGCTTTGCCGTCTCACAGATCGGCACGCCAACTCGGCGCGTCAACCGCACCTTCGGTCCTGTGTAATTACCCATGTCGAGAAACGTCCTTCCAAATCAGGTCAGTCAGGCCATACGGGGGCGAACCCCTCATCACACGTGCACACCCCTAGGCCTTAAGAGGTGGACGGGTATCATACAGACCTCAAAAAAAGGTTCAACAGACCCTGCGGTGGTCAGAAATCAGTGTTTTGCGGCCCCATCCGTCATTCCCGCACACGCGGGAATCCAGGTGCGGCGACTCGTTCTCTTCTGGATTCCCGCTTTCGCGGGAATGACGCCCTAAACGCCATCACCTTGCAACACGATCCGGCGTCAGGAATCGCTATTTCTCAGCGAACAGGCTCTCCGGCCCATCGGCGATGGCGGCTTCCACAAGCCACGTTTCAAGCTGCTTAAGGTCTTTGCAACTACGGATTTTCTCCGAAGTCGCCGAATCCACGTTAAAACCGCGACCCTTCAGCAGCGTGAGCACCCCGTCGGCGATGCTGGTTCGTTTCATCTCGTCGGCTTGATCCTGGGCGGCTTTGGCCTCCTCCTCGGCTTTGAGCTTTTTCATCACCAGATGGCCACCCGTCGCCTTAGCCACCCGCTCGTACCACGAATCGGGATACCCAGGATGGGTCACGTTGCCGTGTTCGTCTTTGACGTTCCCGTCGAGATATTTGAACAGCAGTTCCTCGCCCAATTTCCGCCAGCGTTTGACCGTGGCGTCGCCAGCATTGCACGAATACTCCGTCAGGTAATCGACGGCCAACCGTGGCGATTCTTCATACAGCGCCTTGGCGGCTGCATCGATGGCGGGCTGGTCGGCGAGAAAGCGACCTTCCAATTCGCGCTGCACAATCTGCACGTCCTTGATCATGTCGCTGTAGCGCAAGTACGAATAATTCGACACGTGGTTGAACACCCAAAACGCCGAGTCCCAGGTGAACTCTTGAAACGAACCCGTCCCCACGGCGAACGAATGCGGCACGCGGCTGATCCCGCAATACATCGGAATGTAAACCGTGCTGTACGTGTCATCGAC
>BQJS01000182.1 GCA_021604825.1 Phycisphaerae bacterium
GTGCCACTGCTCTGTGAGCAGTGCCGTATACGAAAATGCTAAACAAGACCACACTGCTCACAGAGCAGTGGCACAGCGAAACGTCCACGAGACAACGTGCAACATGTACATTGATCTAGGCAACACCGAAAAATCCTGGCAGGACATCTACAAGCTCATCGTCACGTTTGTGAATCCTCGACCCATCGCTCTGGTGTCCTCCATCTCTGCCGACGGCGTGCGGAACCTCGCACCATTTAGCTTCTACAACTTCGTGTCAGCCAACCCACCGATGCTGATGGTCTGCCCATCGCGCAAACGCGACCGCAGCAAGAAAGACACTCTCGTCAACATCGAAGCCACCGGCGAATTCGTCGTGGCTACGGTCACGCATTCGATCGCTACGGCCATGAACGACAGCAGCGCACCTTACGCACCCGAAGTCGATGAATTCGAAAAGTGCGATCTGACGCCAACGCCCGCGAGCATCGTTAAACCGCCATTGGTGACAGAGTCGCCTGTCAATTGCGAATGCAAGCTCGATCGAATCATCGAGTTCGGCGACGAGCCCGGTGCCGGCGCGGTCATCTTTGGCCGAGTTGTCGCAATTCATGCGAGGGATGAATTTATTGCCGACGACGGCGCGATCGATCCAGAGAAACTGCAAACCGTCGGGCGGTTGGGTCGAAACTCATACGCAACAACGACCAACCGCTTCGATTTGCCGCGGCCCCAAATCAAGATATGATTTGGTAGTTGAACATGGCCGCTTCGACGATGAGCGCCCAAACGCACCCAAACGTTTCAACATCCGAAAGGTAACGCCAAATGTCCACGCCTGGCGAAGGTCTGACCACGACGCAAGCTCCGTTCATCGAAGAAGCCCGCAATGCCGGCAAGCGTTTCATCGATCAACCGTACGAGCTCTACAGCGAAGCCAATCAGGAAACGTGGCGGCAACTCTACAAACGCATTCGACCGAGTTGGGACAAGTATTCGCATCCAAAGTTTTTAGAGGGTGTGCAGAAACTTGCTCTGCCTGCCGATCACGTTCCCCGTCTCGATGAGATCAACCGCTTTCTCGAACCGCTGAGCGGATTCAGCGCTCGGGCCGTTTCAGGATATGTGCCGGCGTATCATTTCTTCGATTCACTGCGCGAGCGGGCCTTCCCGACGACAATAACAATTCGCGACGGCAGCAAACTCGACTACCTGCCCGAGCCCGACATCTTTCACGATGTGGCCGGCCACGTGCCAATGCACACGGACAAACAGTTCGCCGACGTGTTGGTGCGCTTCGGTGAAGTAGCCAGGTCAGCTGCAGGCTTTGCGGCGGAAATCAAAGATCACGACGAGCGCATTCAAAAGCTCGAAAGCGTCATCAAAGCGATGGCCCGCTTCTTCTGGTTTACAATCGAATTCGGATTGATGCGAAAGCCCGGCGGCGGCAAGAACGACCTGTGCGTCTACGGCAGCGGTTTACTAAGCTCGCACGGTGAGATCGAATTCTGCATCGAATCGCCCCGCGTGCAGCGCTACCCGTTCCAACTAGAGTGGGTCGTCAACCAATACTTCGAGATCGACCACTATCAGCCGCTCCTATTCATCGTCGACTCATTCGATCACCTCTTCGAACAAATCGACGAGCTAGAACGCTGGATGCCAACAGGCAAACTAGGAAACGTCAGCCCAGGCGAACCACTAGTCAACGAAGAAGACCTCGAGTCGTTCATGAACGCCCAAGTCGGCATGACCGCCGGCGCATAGCAAGTGCGTGAGCCAACATTGCAAAGGAGCCTGTCGGCTGGGAGCCCTTCGCTTTCGACTATTGGTTCCGCTGATTCATTCTCTGCCACGTTTCAATGAAGAACAGCGAGACTGTACTAGCCGAGTGGATCGCCAATCGAGCTATGCGCGCGTCAGTTAAGACTCGATATTTACCACGTCCATGGGCATCGCCCGCATGAGTACGAAGCGAACCGATTCCGCTTGTTACGCTTATGAGCCCACTCAGAATCTGTCGAATGTCATTCTCGCATTCTGTCGGTAGATCCTTCCTAGCCGGAGAGAGGTTTAGTTGCTTTCCCACTTCGGTGACGAGTCCTTTTATGTCTTGCTTAGCTGGATACGGCATATTCATTTCATCCAGCAGACATTTGCAAACACTTTCGACTGTCGAACACGCAGAAGTAATAGAACCTTCAGGATTGGTTTCAGCCTGCTGTAGCGCCTGTTCAAAATCAATCTCAACCGATTCGAGGCTGAACTTCCCGACCGCTTTCTTAAGTGACGCTGCCGCAATCACATTGGCGCCAGCAGCCACAACTTTGTGACGAGCCCCGACCCTCTTCAATTGATAGCCATCAAGCAAGAGTCTCTTGTTTAGGTATTCAATAACACTTTCCAACTTCTCCTGTTCATCTATGAAGTCTCGCGGATCGGTAGCTGCCTCGATTACTTCGATTAGCTTGGCTCTTCCCGGCGGAGTCTGATTTGTTTCGATGAGTAAGTCTCGCACAGAAGGGACTCTCGAGCCTATGAAGATTTCAAGCCCTAGATTGCCGAAAAACTGCGTCAGTTGAGGCCCTGATCGATACAACCCAATAGATGGCTCTGTGCTGCCACCCGGGCCCCCAGTCACAACTTGAGTAAGCGCGGTGATTGTCTGAATTGAGAAGCGTTCGCTCATTTCCATTTAGTCTAAACTGGACTTCGCGTTTGAGAAGAAGACTCGACAAACAAAAGTCCGCCTATTTCACATGGCTGATCGTCAACATGCCTAGAATAGCGGAAAAAACGAATTCGAGACGTCCAATTGCCAAGGTTCTCCTGCTTGGGTGAATCGGTGAGGGAGACCGGCAGACATCGAGCACTGCTCTTGTGTTGAATTCTCACACTCCAACTTTGCGAACGTGGGCCCCTTCGGCGATAACATGGGCATTGCTGCTCATTGATTTCGGAATCGCAAATGGCGGGGTCAGCCCACGACAATCCATCGCGCTCGAATGACCCAAGCGCAGCTACCGGTAGTTCACGTCTGTCGATGCTTCCGGCGCTTTGCATTGCGGGGCTGTTTGGGTTTGCGTTTCTACCTGCCGCCCGCGCGAATGCGCAGCTTTGCTATTCAATCGTTGGTGCGGCTGGCGGATTGGGTATTTGGTGGGCGATTGTCTTTGCAACCCGGCGTCGATCTGCCGGCGCGTTTAGGGTCGAAGTCGCCATCGCCAAACCGCATTACGTCCAAGCCGCGGTGCAGATTGTCATCCTGGCTTATTGGGGTTGGTATTGGACACGGGCCTACGCCGAGATTCCGCTTATCTTTGCTCAGTTGTTTTTCTTCTACGCACTCGACGCGCTGCTCGCGTGGTCGCGCGGGCGGACATGGCGGCTTGGTTTTGGGCCGCTGCCCATCGTCATCAGCACCAACCTGCTGCTCTGGTTCAAGCACGACTGGTACTTCCTGCAATTCGCGCTACTCACCACTGGTGCGCTCGCCAAGCAGTTCATCACCTGGAACCGCGAAGGGCAGCGCCGCCACATCTTCAACCCGTCGGCATTCGCGCAATCGGTGTTCGCCGTCGTGCTCATTGCCACCGGCATGTCGAACGAGCTCACCTGGGGTCGCGAAATCGCCGCGTCATTCGAAACGCCATACATGCTTCTAGTGATTTTTCTCGGCGGGCTCCTCGTGCAATATCTGTTCCACGTCACGCTCATGACGTTGGCCGCCACCGCGACACTGCTGCTCTTTAACCTCGCCTATACCGAAGTCACCGGCGTCTATTACTTCGTCACCGCCAACATCGTCGCGCCAATCTTCCTCGGCTTGCACCTGCTCGTCACAGACCCAGCCACCTCGCCACGAACCAATGTTGGCCGCGTGCTGTTCGGTTCGCTTTATGGGCTGGGGTTCTGCCTGCTGTTTCGACTTCTCGATTCATTTGAACTCGCAGTCTTCTGGGACAAGCTACTGCCCGTGCCGATCCTGAACCTGTGCGTGCCTATGATCGATCGAATATGCCGCGCCGGACTCGTCGGCCGCATGAATCACAAATGGGAAACATGGCTCACAGCACACCGCACAAACCTCATACACATGACCGTATGGATGGCCCTCTTCGCGGGCATGTGGGTGGCTGGGTTCATTCAAGCGCCGCACCCCGGCAATACGATTCTCTTTTGGAAGCGGGCACTCGCCGAAGGCAAACCCAATGCCGGTCACAGCCTCGTGATGGCCGTCGGGGCACTCGCGGAAGGAAGCGGGTCAGCCGACGCCTACAACGAACTTGGGCTGATCTGCATCGATGGCAGCGTCCCCGAAGTCCAACGCAACGAAGCCAAGGCGCTCAAGAATTTCGATAAGGCGTGCGAACTGGGCAGCATGGATGGATGCGCCAACGTGGCAATTCAATTCCTATACCTGCGACAACGTTTGTCCGACGAAGACGTGAACTACGCGTTCGAACAACTCGAGGAATCGTGCGACGCGAAGGTCGGATCGCCGTCGTGTTTTCTACTCGGCTCGGCGTACGAAACCGGGCGGGGGCGACCTGCGGACCCACAGCGGGCCATCGAACTCTACGAACGCAGCGGGACCGAAAACCTCTATGCCGTCAAAGGCATCGCCCGTATCACCCTCGCGGATGCGAGCTCAACATACGACCTCGGCGAACTGGCACCACTCCTAAAACGAGCCACCAACTTCAACGACGCCGAAAGCTG
Source organism: Phycisphaerae bacterium (assembly GCA_021604825.1). The sequence continues at coordinate 4,702 of BQJS01000182.1, forward strand.
CTGGTACCTCGCGTACATGCACCAAGCCGGCAAAGGTGTCACCCAAGACCAAGCCCGCGCCCGCAAACTCCTCCAAAAAGCCTGCAAACTAGGCTCCAAAAAAGCCTGCAACGCCGCCAGGCAATCCAAACTCCCGGCCTTCGCCAACCCCGAGATGCAAGTCCCGGGCTGGACGACTGCATTTCCGCTTGAGTGAAAAGCTTAATTAGGTTGCTTCGATGTAGAATCGGCCCGCACGGCTCCGCTACAATCGATGACTGACCTGATACCGCTGCAACGATTGGGAGAACCTTCTGATGATCCGTTCGTTGACGACATTGTGGCGACACGAACTCGACGTCATGCATCTCGCGAATCAAATGAATCGCATCGAAATAGACGTGGAAGACGGAAAAGGTTCTATGACCCATAAAAACGTCAAACGTCTACTCTGCACCTTGATGGCTGAGGCCTTGATCAACCGAGCAGATACCATCTATGCCTTTCACGACGAGGACAACGCCCTCTTCCGAACGCTTTGCAACAAGGAGCTGCGGTTTTTGCAGGGTTGCGACGAATGGTATGAATTCCCCGCCGCTCCTGGTTACGCCTATGAGCTGGTGCTTGGAGGACTAGAGCGGCTCACAATCACGAAAACGCTTAACGAGGCACAGCACCAGTTTCGTTTTCAGTTCCGAGAGGAAAGCCGGGTGGCAACATGGGCACAGCTGGCACTTCCCGACGGGTTCGTGATCTACCTGGACGACGAACGCCCGTCACTTCCGAAAGACCCGATCCTTTATCCGGAGTTGCTTCCCAATTACCTCCCGGAGTATTGACCCAATACACCTCGTGAACTATTTCGGATGCGACTGCCAGACCACGCGTTCGATCATCCATTTGCCTTCGTACTTGACGAGCAACATGTAGTCGATGCCCCATTGGGCGGTGAGCTTGGCGCTGGCGGTCTTGTCGAGGACGTCGAAGACTTCGACCTTCTTTGGCGTGTCAGCCGTCACCTTGTCGCCATTGGCGTTCCAGACATTGGCCAACCCAACCAACTGCTCATAGTTCATGGGAATGCGGCGATAGTCGTCGCCTTTGTTTAGTCGCCAGAATCCAAACTTGTTGAGATCGCGATGCACGCTGCGTTCGACGAGTTTGGGTTTGACGTCGTAGAACGCCTCGCAGTAATCAAGCACCGCCCGCTCGACGGCTTGCACTTCGGACTTTTCCGTATCGCCCATCGCGGCATTGATCGTAACACCAACACAAGCCGCCAAAAGCAACACGGTCGAGACAACTGCGGAACGTTTCATGCGATTCTCCTTTGCGAAATCCAACGGGCCCCGTAGGTCGGGTCATCGACCTACCAATGGTTCACTCATTTATTCGCGCGGTGTTTGCTTTCACCGCGGTTGCAAGCAGATAGATGCCCACCGCGAGCAAGACGACATCCTTGATCAAGAACTGACCGGGCATCGCCGAGATCGCTGGAAACCCGCCTGCCGACTCTTCGACAACCCCGGGCGTTGTGAACATGAAGCTCAGCGTCGTCGCGAACATTCCGATCGCACCCACTGACCCGACGATTCCGAGTTTCGGTCGAAACGATCCAAGCACAATCAGTGCAGCGATGGCCAGTTCAACGATACCCAACGCGGCTGAGAATTGCCTTATATTTACAACTTTGTACACCCACCCGAGCAGCGGGCTGTTCTCAACGAATCCGGAAATACCCTCCGCTTCGTAGGCGGTAAACTTCATTGCTCCGATCCAACCAATCACCAGCACCAACCCGTACCGCAGCGCCCAGCGACCCACACGATCCAATTCACTCGCCAACTCTGAAGTCGCGCGAGGCGAGTCAACATCACACGCAGCCGGGCAAGCCGTCGTCGCCTCCCCACCAACCGCTTCCGTTTCGCAACCGCCTGACGCTTCTTGAACTTCGCACGCACACATGGTTTTCTTCCTTTTGGTTTGCTGGCAGATTTGGTGGATGCTGAATGTTTTCTGCATTCAACGAAACGACTTCGGCCCGGGCCGCGACAGGCTTGAACGATTCAAGCCTGCCGCTCGTGGCACCGGGTCAATTGGAGGAGGGGGATTTTACTTGGAGACTTTTTTCCAGTGGGCGTCGGCTTTGGCGATGAACTCGGCTTCGTTGCCTTCGTTCCAGACCTTCAGCGCGTCGACGCTCGGGTTCTGCAAGAACAGGAAGAGGCGGCCGTCGACGATCTTGAAACTGGTCGGATCAACCGGCAGCTTGTCTTCGATTGCCATCCCGAGGGCACACCATCCGCCGTATGCGGGCAGGTATTTTTGCGGGCTCTTCTCGAACAACTTCTTGGCGTCGGCTGACACGAAGTAGTAGGTCACGCCATTGTGCGTCGAAGCAAACTCTGGCTTGCCTTTGACCGGTTTGTTCACGGCGAAGTACGCCACCGGGCAGTATCCTTCGAGGGCCACGCCGGTGCTGGGCAGATTGTAGCTGTGCAGGTATGCCCTTGAGGCTTGGCGCATTTCGGTTGCGGGTTTGTCTGCGAACGCCGAAACCGCAAAGACCGCACTCAATGCTGTGAGAAATCCGGTGGCCACGATTCGCTGCTTCATCTTTTTGCTCCTTAAAACAAGTCACTTCCATCCGATTCGTCTGACTGCATCGCCAACACGGCGACGCCCGTTCGCTTGTTGAGACGCGGCGGGTCGAGCATCTCTTACCTCGAAGGAAAATAAAAAATCGAAAGCGGCCAAATCGCGACTTGGGGAGCCATCATCGACAATTCGAAGGTAACGTCGTAAGGTTTTGTGGGTTGATCGCATCCAATGGGTGTCGAGGATCAGGAGTCGTCGGCGTTGGCTGTTGAAACGGATTGGATTGAAAGGCTTCAGGGTGAACCGTCCACCCGTGATGCGGCGCTCGCCGACCTGCGCGAGTTGCTGCGCGCGAAACTGCGCCACGCGTTTGCATCTTCAGGGGACGACTTCGTTGAAGACATTACCCAGGACGCGCTCTTGAAAATCCACAGCAGCCTCGATGCGTTCGAAGGACGCAGCAAGTTTACGACCTGGGCGCTGACCATTGCGGTGCGCGTGGGATACACCGAGCTGCGACGCTTGCGTTGGAAAGACGTCTCGCTAGATCAAGTAACCGGTGGCACCGACGCGATCGATGCCGGCAGAACCGATTCACAAAACGAACCGGTCGCATCTGCCGCCCGCAAGCAACTCGTTGACGATATCCACACCATCATCAACGAGAAGCTAACGCCAAAGCAGCGCGAGGTACTGCTCGCCGAACTCAAAGGAATGCCGCAGGAAGAGATCGGCCGCCGCATGGACAGCAATCGAAACGCCATCTACAAGCTGACATACGACGCCCGCAAGAAGCTGAAAAAGGAACTGGAGTCACGCGGCTACTCGCAAGAAGACCTAAACGCGAACTAAAGGCAACCATGGACCTCTCGAAAGAAAACGTAGACGCCCTGCTCGGTTTCCTGAAGCAGACCAAAGACAACGAAGCAACCTGCGAAGAGTGTCTAGCCGCAATGGCCGAGTTCGCCGAAACGCACCTAGAAGGCAAGTCCATACCCGAAAGCCTCAAAGCCATCGAAGACCATCTCGACATCTGCGGCGAATGCAAAGAGGAATTTGAAACACTGCTGTCTGCTTTGCGAGATATGTAGCGACCAGAGTATCTCGCCTTATGATTCGCGTCCACTGCGAAATGGTCCTCGGTCGTGCGGAGTGGCATCGAGATCTAACTTGATTTCCCAATCTTGTTTCGATTCAACCAATCCTGCCACAACGAACGCAGCTTCTCGTGATCGTATCCGTTGCCACACTCCGGACAACGATCAGATGGGAGATTGCGCAGATCATAACCACAGCCGAAGCAGACCATGAACTTTCGTTCAATCAGGTGATCCGAAAATCGCCTCATGGATCGACGGATTGTAGCCAAACTCAACCAACTACTAACAATAACAAGCGCACCATAGCCAAATATTACTGCAGGGGGCGCAGCCAAGGCTGCCCATGGATAAGTCGACACCGATATGAGCAATGACGCAGTTGCAATCAGCATGCCCCATGCAACAATCTTAGTCTTTCTTCGTGCATCACTCGCAAATTCCCAGAAACCTTGGGGTGTTCGCGGCGGCGGCGGAATGCCGAATAGCTTGCTGAAGTGCGAGAATCGAACCTTTCGCGATTCGCCAATTTTATTCTCTTCTGACATGAGCGCTCATTCAGCAGGTAGTAGCGACAACCAATTGGTCAGGTCACGCCGTAGTCTTTGAGCTTCCGATACAACGTTCTTGCCCCGATCTTCAGAATCTTCGCTGCTTTTTCGCGGTTGCCACCGGTTAGCTTTAGCGTATTTAGGATGTGGAGTCTTTCGACGTCGGCCATGCTCATGCCCAGTAGACTTGGATTGTTGACGGGGACGATGTCCGTCGTGGTGCGCAGCGATTCGGGCAGGTCGCTTGACTCCAGCGTGTCGCTCTCGGATTCGATCACCATTTGCTCGATCACGCTGCGCAGCTCGCGGACGTTGCCGCGCCACGTGTGATTTGTCAGCCGGCGCATCACTTCCGTCGAGATCTCCTTCTCCTCGAATTCGTTCTCGCGGCAGAATTCTTCGACGAAGTGCTTGGCCAGGATAGGGATGTCTTCGCGTCGCTGTCGAAGTGGTGGCAGGCGAATCGCACCTTGGGCATGCAAACGATAGAACAAGTCCTCACGAAACGATTGCTCGTCCACCATCGCCCGCAGATCACGATGCGTCGCCGCGACGAAACGCACGTCCACAAAAAGCGTGTCGGTGCTCCCCACCCGCTGCACCTCGCCCGACTCAAGCGTGCGCAACAGCTTGGCCTGCATGCTCAGCGGCATATCGCCAATCTCGTCGAGAAACAATGTTCCCCCGTCGGCCGCTTCGAGGATACCCTTCTTGTCGGAGATCGCACCGGTAAATGCGCCCTTCACATGTCCGAACAGTTCGCTTTCCAAGAG
>BQJS01000183.1 GCA_021604825.1 Phycisphaerae bacterium
CGGAACTGATCGACCGTCGTCTTGTTCAACTCACCCTCGATCGCGAGGATACACACGTTGTCGCGCATCGTGCTGCTTGTCATGCCGCTATAACCTCATACCACTGGCACCTGGCGCCGCATCTAGGGAATGTTCAACCCCAACGCCACTTCGTTTCCATCGTCATCCGAATCTTCGCCCTGCCCATACGCATCAATGGGAGGTTCAACCGGAACCGTGGCTGACAATCGCTTCAGCGCGGTCCGCGCCCAATGACAATCAGGATCAATCGCCAGCGCCCGCTCATACGACACCCGCGCCTGTGCAAGATCCTTCGACTTCAACGACACCAGCCCCAGAAGGCAGTGGGCTAGCACATCGCGATCGTTCTGCTCGATGAGTTTGTTGAGCGCCCGCCCCGCCGCCGCGTAGTTCTTCTCTCGCATTCTGACGTATGCAGAAATCAACAGAGTTTGCGGGGCGATGGGGGCCAACCGTTCGGCGTTGCTCGCACCACGACGCGCCGAACCCATGTCCCCCGATTTAATTCCGGCTTTGGCCAGAAGTACCCAAGCCGCGTAGTCGTCCGGATCATTCTTGAGTACGTCGCGCAGCGTCATCTTGACCGCTTCGGGCCGATTCAATTCGAGCATGCACTTAGCCACCGCTCGAATAACCGACGGGGCCAACTGATCACCATGCTTGTCGAACAGTGGCTGCAACACAGTGAGCGCTTCGGCAAACCGATGGGAACGAACAGCCAACAGCGCGTACTCCTCTGCGATCACGGGCGTGTAATGACCCGCCGCCAACACCGCGCGAAATGCCTGTTCAGCCGCATCCTGATCACCCAACCGCAGCGCAATTTCGCCAGAGAGTGCCAGCAGACTTGGGTTGTTGTCGTAGTAGAGCTTCGTCGTTTCGAGCAGACGCAACGCTTCGTTCGACTGATTCATCGCCACGAGGCATTCGGCTTCCGCGATCAGGTAGCTGACCTCGGTGTCATCGATTTCGCGAGCCAATCGATAGTCTCGCAGGGCATCGGCGAACCGTTTCATCCGCTCGGCAATCATCGCCCGAACGGACAGCACCTTGGCGTTTTGGTTGTCCAATTCATACGCATGTTCAATGGCCCGCTCTGCCGCCTGGATTCGTCCTTGCGACAATCGGCACTCGGCCAGCAACATGAACGCATCGACGTTCTTGGTGTCCCAACCCAGCGATTCCTCGAGATAACTCACCGCGTCGTCAACAAGTCCATGTTCGAACTGCTGACGGGCCAACTGGAGTTTGATCTTACCGCGTACTTCATTCCAATGCTGTTCGGCTTGAACGCGGCGATTTTGATGGTTGGCTGTGCATCCAGCACCTGAGACAATCATCGCGCTAGCCGCAACAACCAAAGCCATGTAGATTGTCGGCTTCGCTCTATTCATAGGTTGCCTCCATGACCATTTCTTCCATCTGATTGTCGGCTGGCTCGTATTGATCCGAATCCGGGAGCGCTTCGGGTCGAATGAAGGGTGGCGCGGGTCGATCGAACATTGGCACCTGCACCCCACGATCGCGCATGATTGCATCGTGGATAAAGCTGCGGGTCGCGGTTCCATCGTCATCCCAATCACGCAGACCGCGCAGCTCTTCTTGAAGCTTGATCGCTGACAGCATGCGCGGCGAATGGTGCAGCGCCATTCGCACGTGCCAGAGGGAATCGTCGTAGTCACCCGCCGCAAAGCACTCCAACGCAGTCTTGTAAGCGTTCTGAGCTAATCGCTCGCGACCGTGCCACATCTGCCCTTCGCGAATTCCGACACGAAGTCGCTCAATGTCTTCAGCCTGTTCCCAACTTTGGCGGGCATAAGCATCGAAGTCCTTAACGATCTTGACCGTCAACAACACGATGACTTCCTGCCGCGTCATCGAATCGGAACGCGATTTGAACAACTCACCAACGCCGGGAATGTCTCCCAAGCCTGGCAATTGCGATCGCGTGTCCGAATCGGTCTCGCGGAACAAGCCACCGATTAGAATCGTCTGCCCGTCCTGAACAATGACGTTTGTGGTGACTTCCGTTGTCTGCTCGAAAGGTAGGTTGGCTGCGTTGAGTCCACCGGTACTGTCTTCGGGGTGAAGTTCCATCCGCACGAATCCATCGTTTCCGATGAACGGACGGAAGCGAAGCTGCGTACCGGTCACGAGAAACTCGACCGTTTGAATCGCCTGCGTTTCTGTTACCGTCGTCGTGATGTATCCATCGCGGCGACCGACAACCACCGAACCCTTTTGCTTGTTGAGGGCCAGCACCTTTGGATTCGCAATCACGGTCGTGTCGGTGATCTGCTCGAGTGCCCGCACGAAGACAGCGACGTGATCCTTAATGACACCGATCGACAGTCCGCCGTTGGGCACGTTTCCGGTCAGATCCGTCGAGATGTTCGCGTTGAATTGTTCAAAACGATCCGTGGGAAGCGCACCGATGTTGATGTCTTGCACCGCCACCGAAGTCGATCCGAGCAATTCGAGATCCACGCCGCCGACGGCTGCAAAGTCGATGCCGAGCGCATTGTCGTCGCTGAGTTCGGCGCTAAGAATCGTCGTCTCAATCAACACCTGACGAGGGCGAATATCGAGCTCACGAATCACTTGGGCGATGCGATCTATGTTTTCCTGGCGATCGTGAACAACGATGTAGTCCGTTGTCGCAAGTGACATCGCGCCGGCATTGTCACTGTCGGTGCCAATTCCAGTCTCGGACTCAGCCGACGCTGAAAGTGTTCCAACAGGCGAAAGCAGCGACGAGATTGCCGGTTCAATGTCCACGGCTCGTGCATAGTTGAGTCGGAACACCCGCGATATCGGTGGGTTTTCCGAAGCGATGATCTCGGCCAACTCGTCTTGGGTGTAGACGTAGATGAAGTTGCCCTGGGCACGAAACGATGCCTGGTTCATTGCCAGGATCGCATCGAGCGCATCCTCGAACGTGACATTGTGCAGACTGGCGTTGACTGTGCCCTGCACCGATGGCGTTGCAATGATGTTGCGATTCGTCTCCAGCGACAGCACCCGCAGCACCGTGTTGAGCGGCAGATCCACGATGTTCAGCGTCACCGTGCCAGACTCAGACACCGACACTTCAGCCGCCGACACGTCGATGGGCTGAGCAGCCGGGTTGGGCTCCGGATCATCCGTCACCGAACGCCCGCCTGCGGGATCGCTGCCATCCGATCCGTCTGCAGCCTGCCTTGATTCCATCAATTTTTTGACGGTTTGGGCAATCGGGTCCTGAGGTTCTTCGGCGCTGACAAGATCGACCATCAAGATCGACATGCCAATCACGGTCAGGAATCCGTTCCAAAACCACCGATGTCTTGTTGCCATCGGTTCGTCTCCTTACTGAATGTTCGCGACGTCCATTCGCGATTCGGGGCCAAACCCGCCCCTCGGCACTTACGGCATTCGCAACTTGAGTTTCTCCGAGCCCTTACGCAGCACCACGGAGCGCTTGTTTATTCGATCAATCACAAATCCAGCAATTTGGTCACCCACATGCACGACAGTTCCAGACACCACCGCCGTCGCTTGCCCGGCTTCATCCTTCCCCGTCAACGTCAACTGCAACTGAAGCACATCGTCTTCAATCTCCGTATCCCCTTCACCACTCACGATTCCGCTGATGTCCAACCAGTCCATCGCAAACGGGTCGCGTGACAGCGTCTCAACGATACGCGGGCGCGGCACGCGTACAACTGGTTTGACGGTCGTCGTCTCGCCTTCCACTGCATCGGGATCAACCGACGCAAGTTCCGTCGTTGGAACACCCGCAACCGCCTCGTCGGGCCCGCCCCACACCTGCCTGACGATGAGCACCACCAGCACAGCAAACCCCAACAGCAGGATCGCCGACTTCGCGGGCGAGGCCTTCAGGTTGCTCATCACGACTGCTTTTAGATTTCCGCCAGCGTTGGCCACGCGCTCTCTCGCCTAACTGTTTCTAAAGTAAACATGCAGCGTCATGGTCGAAACAAGCTCGTCTGGCACATCGTCATCGGCGCTCAACTCCAAATGATGAATACGGGCCACCCGGGGCAGTCTTTCGACTTTGTCCAGAAACTCGTACACCGAAGCAAACTTGCCGGTGAATCTGATCTGAATCGGAAGACATCCCAGGTCCTCCTGAACGATCGCCTCTGACGGCGTAACGTTCTTGTCCGCCACGCCCGCTTCCTGCGCCAATCGATCGACGGCTTCTAGAAATTCACCCAGCTGAACGCGATCGGGAATCGCCGCGTCAAAAGATTCGAGTGCTTTTTGCTTGTCTCGCGTTGACTCAAACACCCTCCGAGCTCGATCAATGCGTGACCCCAGCAAGCCCAAGTCAGCCTGCACGCTTGCGACGCCCTGCTTGACCGATTTCATGTAGCGCATGTGCGGCGCCACGACCCCGGCAGCAAAGACTGCCGCGAATGCAATCGTTCCCAAAGCAATATGAATAGGCTTTCCAACTAGCTTCATTGTTTAATCACTCGAACGCGTGCACATCATTCGGACACGCTTCGTCATTCAAACACCGGCATCTTGCAATCGACGACAAACTCCACGACTTCCACGCCGTACTCGCTGTTCGACCGCTCGTACCTCAACTGAACGTCGAAGAACAAAGGCGATCGACTCATCTGGCTGACCAGGCTTCCAATGTCGCGACCTTTTTGCGAGAACCCCGAAATCTCCAGCCGCGTCAGGTCCGGGGGCGGGTCGATGTCTTTCGGTGCTTCCGCCAACTGTTCCGGCTTAAGCTCGAAACGCAATGACCTATTTAAAACCACGCGTCTGATGCTCAACTCTTCAGGCATCAATTGAGCGAGTTCTCGAAAGATCTGCGCCACGGTCACGCCGCCACCCGCATCATCAAGCAAATCCGACTGATGGGCGCTCACTGAGTGCTTTCGATCCAACTCGTCAAGCCGCTCAACCAGACCGGCTTGGGCGTGGTAGCTTTGACGCAACACCGTCAAATCAGCCCTCGCAGCCCGGGAGTCGGAGTCGGCTAACACACTGCAGGTAATCAACAATGCCAACACAACAAGCAGCCCAATGACGCGGCTCCGCGACGAGCGGTGCTCGTGACGAACGTCCAGGTACCACTGCGGTGTAAAATCGACGGACCTCATGACGCCACCTTCTTGCTTGCTTCCAGGCGGTCATCATTCATCGCCAGGCCAAGCGCCGTCGTCCACTGGGGCAGCCCCGTGCCCGTTTCTGGCGATTCAATAGCCCCTGCGCAGGAACCAGCACTGAAGGCTTTCCCCACGTGTACGGGAAGGTGTAGCGACTCCGAGGCCAGTTCCGCGACAACCGGATTCGCTGCCTCGCCAGCGAGTGTCAAATGCTCAGGGCGTTCCGCTCGAAATGTCACGGAGTAATACCGCAAGCACAGTGCAATCTCTTTCGCCAATTGCTCGACCACCGATTTGATCGCCGCCTTCGTGGCCTGGGTCGCAGGGTCCGCACTTTGCGTTTCGCTGCACGCGACGAGTTGTTGCCTTGCCTTGGTCGCGTCAGCAGCCGGTAGCACCAGATCTTTTGCGATCGCAGTGTCGAGGTGCTTTCCACCGATCGGACAAACTTTCAAGAAGGCGATGTCGTCACCGCACGAAATCAGAATTCGTGTACTCCATTCTCCAACGTCAACAAATGCGTTGGGAACGTTGGCATCCGAACTGCGCCGCAAGAATTGCTCGTAGGGGCGAAAGAATGCCATGGCCGACGGTTCAATGCTTGTGACCTGTACGCCCAACTTCATCATCGTTTGGAGTCGCGCCTCGACGGCATGCTCAGCCGCAGCAAGAACGATCAGCTCTTGTTGGGCATTGGCGTCAGATCCGACAAGACCTGCAGGCAGCGTGCGAATCATGTAATCGTTTCGCAGATTCACAAATCGCTCTCGGGCTTCAAAAAGCGCAGCCTCCGCCAACTCCGATTCGGGCATCTGGGGCATCCGCATGTTTTTGATTTCGAGCGCACGATCAGGGATGCATATCGCAACCTTCCTGCCCACAAAATCTCGTTTGCTAAGGATCGACTTCACTTGATCAAAAACGCGATCCTCGTCATCCATTTCGACAGGCGTCACGTCGATTTGCGCATGGGCGATGAGATCAAATCCGCTGCGGGTGCGCTTGAGCTGCACGGCGCGGATAGCGCGCGCACCTATATCCAATCCAATCGGACCCGAACTGTAACTCCGGCCTCTCAATACAATTCCCTCTCAATCATGCACGCGCTCCGTGCTATTGCGGCGCACTATGGGCGTTGCCCCATCGGTCTGCGTGAACGCCCCACTTTGGTATTATCGGTACCTTGAACCTGGACTTTGAGAGTCTGTGATTTCAGGATCAGGGCGATTTGGGCCAATAATTCGTTGGATTTGCGGATTTCATTGACCAACTGGAGGCGCTGATTCCCGGCATTGGGAATCTGGGCTTCAGCAACCGGCACCGTCGCTGCCGGCCCCAACCAGACCTTCACACATGTCGCAATAAGAACTGCCCCAAGAAGAACGCGCAAATATCGCCGACTCTTGCGATGCGTTTGATTTGCCATGACAAAAACCTCTCACATCATGAATGAACCGTGTCCGCACGATGACAGGCTTGCTCCGAGGCGAGCAAAGAATTTCACCGAAGCGCACGCCCATCAGTTGATAAAAAATGCCGCCGCCAACTGTGCGCTATCCTGGTCGAGGAAGCGCCGGGTTGGCTGCGGCACAATGTTTGATGAAGCGCAAGTCGAAACTTACAGCGCTTTGTGGGCGACTGAGTCGTTCGCGGCGAACTGCCCTGTCGTCTCGTTGTAGAACCAACCCAGTGTCGAAGCCGGTGTACCCGTGTTGGTCACGGTGTTCACACCGCTAAACGGATTCGGTGGGATTGACAGAAGATAAGGGCCAAAATCTGTCCCTGCCGTTCCATCTACCTGCGTGCCCGCTGTCATCTGAGCGACAAAACTCGCCAGCGCCGGATAGGTATCGTTATGCTGCAATCGATACAGTTCGATCTGGGCACGGATCGTCTGCAAGTTCGTGGTGAGCGCACTGAGGTTGGCATCACCGGACGCTGTCGAAAACTGCGGGACAACGATCGCGGCAAGGATTCCAAGAACAATCACAACGATCAAGACTTCGACCAACGTAAATCCCTTGGCCTTGGTTCGTAGTCTGGACATTCGGTACTCTCCTAGAATTCTTCAATTTCCCTGAACAGTTCACCTTCGCAAACCGTGCATGTGATACATCTCCGGCACTGATTCAAGTATCGGAACGGGCTCGAACAAACTTGACGATCACCTTTAAGAGAATTTATTGGAGAGCCAACGTGCGCAACGGCAGCCTGTTGGCTGGCAGGACGGTCTTGTAGACAAGGGATGTTGTCGAATTGGTTCAGTCTAATCTGACATGAGGTGTTACTAGAATTGGATTGGTCGCTCAAATCTACCTGACGGGTTCGTTTGACGGACTATTCAGCAATGGCAAACCTCGAAACAACTGTGCTCATCTCACTCGAGCCAGAAAGTCGGGCACTTCGATCCGAACCGAAATCGACAAGCACTTGCGGACCGTGGACCGGACTCGGAGAAAGTTCTCGAACGTTGGCCTCAGCGTTTGCGCCCCGGCCTAAGAAAATAGAGACCATGGTTCTTCCTTGGGCCTCGACCGCCGACACGCCGCAAAAGCAATTCGCGTCCCCGAACGATTCCGCCAAGACACCGAATCGACTCAGAATTTCGGCTTCATCCAGCGGGAGTACAAGCATCAACACGCCGTCGCTGCTCAGTCTTGCGACCGTTGTTTCGAGGAACCCGCGATGGACGATTTTTCGCAGCGCTCGGGGAGGCAGCTCAGAAAGCGAAACGACCAGCAAATCGTAAGCGTCAGAGGTCGAACGCAATTGCGGCCACGACATCACGGGCATAGAAAAATCTCGGTGACCGGTAATTCGTTCGCGCAGATGCAGGTCAAATGAATAGGTATCCACATTGTCTGACAAACTGGGAGGCAGAAACTCGAAACCGACACCGGTCAAGTCGAGGACGCCAACCCTGGCTTCTCTTGCGCGGTCAGCCCCCCGAAGTGAGAACGAGCGCGTCGCGTGACGCCTGTACTTCGATGAATCGTCGTTGGCGTGAATGGGTCTCTTGCGTCCCGATGGATCAAAGTAATACGACATCCACGTCGATTCAGCGATGAGTTCGCGGGAATGCTGCTGATCCGAAAGCCAACCACGCCCCAGATGCGGCATCGTCCACATCATGGTGAGTACAACCGCGAATACGCCCAGCAACCGAGCCCGATGAAGTCCTTGCCTATCAGCGGGTCCATGGATAATGAGGATGCCGCCCGTCGCAACCATGCACAGAGCAGCCGCCGTCAAGGTCGCAAAACTCCCCAAGCTTCTCATGAGATTGGGCGCGACGAACAACAACACCAAAGCCACAACCGCGAAACTCATCCAAAGGAGCGTCGCCCCTTGATGACCTCGATATGCATAACGCCTCAAGAGCGAAATCGAGCCCACACCAATCGCATAACTCGCAAACAACACGGGAGCGCATCCACACACGCCCCAAAGCAACACAAATCCAGGCGACTGCACGAAAGGCGCATCACATTCACGCAGCACCAAATTAAAACCAGCAACCGTCGCGGCGAGAACGATACCAGCCGCCACGGAGCTCTGACCAAATACGCTGACCAACTCGCTTCCATCACGGGCCCGTCGGCTTGCCAGGAACATTCCGACGGCGGCAGAAGCGATTAACCCTGAACACGCGATCATCGAGACGTTTTGATCCGGTCGAACGGTGTTGGCGACGTAAACCCAAACAAGACCTGCACACACGGCCGACGCCAACAACACAGCCACCGCCAAGCGTAAAATCGTCGGCCAACGCTGACCGAATTCTGGTTCCGCAAGATCGTCCCCGTCGGACTGCTTCGGCGTTGGGTTCTTCTTGGAAACCTGCGACGTTGAAATCAATGCAGCCAACACCAACGGACCGCAGGCCAATCGCATCACCAAGTATTTGTCGCTAAGAACTTGCCCAATCAAAGAGAACGCCACGCATCCCAAAGCCGCACCAAAAAGGAGCCACGCTCCCGAAGCCACCCGCCAGCGCCCATCGCAATCTGAAACCTGATGCACACATCGCACTAGCAAGCCCAAGAACGAAAACGGTGCAGCCGCTATGACAAACAAGACCACACCCTCAAGGATCGAAACTGAAATTCTTGCCCACAAGAACTGCCGCACGATGGCGGCTTTGATTTGGTGGACGAATTCGAAAATCTCGGGTGCTCCCAGGATCATCAGGCATCCGATCAGGGCGACAACGGAAGTCACCATCCAGCGAAAATCGATCGCGGAGGATTCGTCCGACCGACTGCCTGGATTTGAAACCGATTCGCGAGGCTGACCTGAACCTCTCGAAGTCAGATTCTTG
>BQJS01000184.1 GCA_021604825.1 Phycisphaerae bacterium
GTCGCTTATCGCAAGCCCACCGACGCTGGCGAACTGACGGTCAACTTCGCCTTGGGATACGATCAATCGCGCAGTTCCAGTGGTTCCGGTCGGCGCATCGTGCGCGACGAAGCCCACGCCCTCGACGACGTCCGGCCCGTCGTACTTCGGCAAGGTCCGGTCGATTTGGGCAGCGTGTTGATTCACAATCTCACGCGTTCGCGATTGTACGTCCTGGGCAGCGACTATCAGCTCGTATTGATCGGTGGGCGCGTGCTGATTCGCCGCATCCAGAATGGCCGCATCGCCCAAGGCGAAGTCGTGTATGTCGACTACAGCTATCGCATCTCGACCAGCGCCAAGATCGACACCTACCGCGCCGACCTGCTCATCGAGCACCCGTTCAAATCAGGAATCACGCCCTACTATTACTTTGAAAGTCGCACGCAAGACGCCAATGGCAGCGACGATATACCCTTGCTCCGCGACAACATGCACCGCCATCGCATCGGTGTGCGGTATGAAAAAGATCGCTGGGGCATGGGAACGGAATTCGAAATATTCGACGACACGATTGAACCCTATGACTCGTTGCACCTGACGGGCCGATGGAATGCCATTCGAAGTGCGGATCACACGCTCGATTTCAACGGCGAGCTTTCTTACTACCGTTTTGAAGGCGGAATCGACAAGCGGCAGGTCTGGTGGTTGGACTTGAGCGTGACCGATCGCTGGCAGTTGAACCCGTACACCTCGCTAAACACGTCGGCGACGTATCATCGAGAGGACGATTCGATCGACGGCATCACCGACGGCGTGGATGTTGAAGTCGCCCTGGCCTACACCCGCAACTATATGTCACTCGAATTGGTGATGGAGTACGATCTTCTCGAGATTGACCGCAGCATGGACGAAGGGCTGGGTGTTTTCGTTCGTGTGCGCCGCGATCTGGGACATCTGTTTTCAAATCGTCGGAGGCTGCGATGACTCAGGTTCGCAGAACATCAAAACTCGCGCTTTGCTGCACGGCACTCATGGCGATTCCATTTGTCGGCGCGTGTTCGCAGCAGACGCTGGATCCGTTGGCCGGCAGCGTGACAGGGGCTGCTTGGCCCAAGCGACCCGCACAGTCGCGCGTGCGCTACATCGGTGTGTTGACCGGGGCGGATGACTTCGGGCATGACGCCTCAAAATCATTCTTGAGCGAACTCATTCATGGCCCCACGCCTCCCATTAAAATGGTGACACCGATAGGTGTCTGCGTCAGCGCTAATGGTTCAAAGGTCGCGGTGGCGGACGTCAACGACCACTGTGTCCACGTGTTTGATCTGGCTGCGAAGAAGCATCGCCGATTGGATCGTTGGTCCGAAAGCGGAAAGTTGGAATCGCCGGTGGCGGTGGCGTGGGTTGGCGATGACCTATGGGTTGCCGACAGCAAACTCGGTGCGATCGCGATCATCAAGTTGGCTGGTGGCGGTCGTGTCGTCGGCAAGGAATTGCTGAAGCGCCCGGCATCGCTGGCGTATTGCGCCTCAAACCAATTGTGTTACGTCGTGGATTCAGCCGCCCACAAAGTCGTCGCGTTTGATCGAGGCGGTCGCGTCACCCGCGAATTCGGTTCTCAGGGCGCAGGCAAAGGCCAATTCAACTATCCTTCACACATCGCGGTGGATTCAGGCGATACGTTGGCCGTCGCCGACTCGCTTAATTTTCGTGTGCAGAAATTTTCGCTCGATGGCACACCACAAGGCGTGTTCGGTCGAAAGGGAGATGCAGCTGGCGACCTTGCACTGCCCAAGGGTGTCGCGTTCGACGCGGCGGGTAACATCTGGGTGGCGGACGCGCATTTTGAAAATATGCAGGCGTTTAACAAACAAGGTGAATTGCTCATGGCGTTTGGCCAGGAAGGCAAAAACGTCGGCGAGTTTTGGTTGCCGGCGGGCGTGTTCATCGATCAAATGCAAAGACTCTGGGTGGCGGATAGTTACAATCGACGGGTGCAGGTGTTTCAATTGCTGTGATGAAAAAACGAATCGGCAACATTTTAATATTGGTGGTTTTGCTCTTGTGGTCGCCGCGTCTCTTTGCTCAGCGAAGCGTGGTGGGTTCGCCGCATGATCTAAGCGTCAGCGGACCGGGCGACGCCCATGCCCTCTTTGAAGAGCAGGTCTGCATTTTCTGCCACGCGCCACACAACGCGACCGGACAAACGCCGCTGTGGAATCGCGAGATGCCACCCGCGCATTACCGCATCTACCGCAGCAGCACCACCGACGCCCGCATCGACCAACCCAGCGGTCCGTCAAAGATGTGCTTGAGTTGTCACGACGGCGCGCTCGCACTCGGGCTCGTCGCCAGCCGGCCTGTCAATGAACCGATCGTGATGAGCCGTCGCACGATGCCGCCAGGACCAGCCGACCTCACGCAAGACCTGTCCGACGATCACCCCATTGGGTTTCGCTTCGATCGGGCACTATTTAACAAGGATGGTCAACTGAACAATCCCGACCTCGTCAGCAAAGAACTGCCGATGGGCGCCCACAACGAAGTGCATTGCACAACGTGCCACGATCCCCACGACAACAGCCTCGGCGACTTCCTGCGGATTCCGGATCGACGGTCGGCGATCTGTCTTTCGTGCCACGATCTAAACGGGTGGGAGTCGAGCAGTCACGCACTGAGCCCCAAGACGGTCAGCGGTCGAAGCGTTGATCCGCGCGAACGTCTCCCCTACCACACCGTCGCCGACAACGCCTGTACAAACTGCCACAAGATTCACTCAGCCGCCAAGCCGGAGAGGTTGCTGCGCTTCCGGCGCGAGGAAGACAACTGCCTCAACTGTCATAACGGCAGCATCGCGGCGAAAAACATCGACAGCGAAATCCGAAAGCCCAGCGCCCATCCGGTTCAGCGATATATTGGCCGCCACGATCCGGACGAAGATCCGCGACTCGTTAAGCAACACGTGGAATGCGCCGATTGCCACAACCCGCACGCGAGTCAATCGCAGATCGTTAACCAGGTTGATCGCCCGAGCCTCGGCCAGGTTAGCGCGACGATGAAGTTTGTATCCGGCATCGATCGATCGGGGCGACCCATCGAAAACTCGCGATTTGAGTATGAAGTCTGCTTCAAGTGTCATGCCGACAGCGGATCTCGAAACACCCGCCCGACGATTTCGCGCGACGTGACGGAAATCAACACGCGGATGCAGTTTCAACCGAGCAACCCGTCGTATCATCCGATCATTGCACCGCGCAGCAACAATGACGTGGTCAGTTTGATATCACCGTGGCGGGTTGGTTCAGTGATGCGTTGCACGGATTGCCACAACTCTGACACCTCGGGCCAAGGCTCGGCGATTGGCGTGAATGGTCCACACGGTTCGATCTACCGCCCGCTCCTTAAAGCGAATTATTCGACGGGTGAGTTTGTCACCGAAAGCCCGCGGTCATTTGCGTTGTGCTACCAATGCCACGATCGATCCAGCATTTTGGGCGACGAAAGCTTCCCGCTGCACAACCTGCACGTGTCACAGGGGCGGGCGTCTTGCTCGGCGTGCCACGATGCACACGGCATCAACCGCATGCGGGCGAGCAGTCGCAACCACAGCAACCTGATTAACTTCGACCGCTCGATCGTTCAGCCGGCCAGCGGCGCGTTGGGTTCGCGAGTCGAATACGAAGATCTGGGACGATACAGCGGCAGTTGCACACTCGTGTGCCACGGCGTGACACACGTACGGTTTGAATACGGACGCTAACCATGAAGAGCCTTGCAATACTATCGATGTGCCTGGTCGCGTTTCTTGCGCTGGATCAAGACGAAACCAAGACCGCACCGGATTCAAAAGCCGTTTCTGAAACGACCGAGCCCGACGGTGCGCGCACGAAAGTAAACTACATGAAGGGTACGGTGGGCAGCGTTCACGACTTTTCCGATGAATCGAGGCGGCCTGGCGATGCTTGCTCGGCTTGCCACATTCCACATGTGCAGGCTGTCCGCACGCGACCGACTACTGAAAAGAACGCTGGCCAAGATGGCGAATCAACCAAACGCGATGCCATCGACCAGGACGTTGAGCCTGCCGTCGAGCTGTTTCGCATTCAAGGGCAGCGGCAAACATTCGTGCCCGACCGCTACACCCCCGGACCGACCAGCTTGATCTGCCTGGGGTGCCACGATGGGACGGTGGCATCGTCAACCATCGGTTCGGCCCACGCGATGTTGGCCGGCGTTCGTGAAGGATTCTCGGTGCCCGAAGGATATGCATGGCGCGATCATCCGATCGGCGTCCCGTATCCAAGAAACAATCGCGATTATCGGCCCGAGTCGTTCGTTACGGCTGAGGGAAAGGTGCGGCTGCCGGAAGGTCGGATGGAATGCATCTCATGTCACGATCCGCACAACAGCGCGGGGATCGACAAGATGCTGGTGAAGTCGAATCGGAGAAGCGCGTTGTGTTTGACATGCCACGTGAAGTAGATCGGCCACGTGAAGTAGATCGGATGATTGCGTTTTGATCTCAGGCTTGGTGAACAAACTCGGATGCAGGCTGGTGGTGCTGTCCGGTATTGCGTGCGCGCTGATGTGCGGCGCGTGCTCGCCGTTATCGCGAACGCCCCAGTGGTTCGTTCCGCAGACGTTTGCCGCGCCGGGAGGCGCGCCGTCATTGACCGTCATGGGCGATCTCACGGAAGTCCTACCCAACTATCGCAAGTCATCAACGCTCGAAGATTTTCTATACGGGCCAGCCGACACACCGCCACCGATCCTTCGCAATGCTCAAGGCATGGTGCGGGTCGGCGATCATCTGCTCGTTTGCGATCAAGGGCGACCCGACATTGTGGCGATCGATCTTTTGACCGGTCGCGTTCGGTCGTGGATCGACGATCCATCCCGTCGCCCGCGCTGCCCTGTTGACATCACCGCTGACGAATCTGGCAACGTTTACGTTTCCGACACAACGCTAAAAGTCGTTCTCGCGTACACCACAGATGGGCGATACTTGAACCAGATCGCCCCGGGCAACGAGTTTCGACCTGGCGGTGTGCTGGCACACAATGGAACGCTTTACGTCGGCGACCTCGCTGGTCATTCCGTTCGCCGCTGGAACCTTGACGAATCACGATGGGCAACCCCGATAGGACAAGTTGGCCAGAATCCAAAGATGATTGCACCCACGGGAATTGCTGTCACACAAGATGACACGTTGATCGTCGCGGACGCGGTGGCTGGGACTGTGTTCCGATTTGCGCAGGATGGCAGTTCGATGGCGCCGCTGGGGCGTCGTGGTCGTGGTGCGGGCGAATTTGTTCGACCCAAGCAGGCCTGTGTGACACGCAGTGGTTTGATTTGCATCACCGATGCCGCACGACAATCCATCCTGGTGTTTGACCGCTCGGGCGCGTTTCTTGTCGAATTGCACGAACGCGCCAAAGATTGGGGTGGATTAACGCTGCCGATGGGAATTTCAACTCTGGGTGACGGCGGGTTGTTCGACTTGAATCGCAATCCGAATTTCTCGAAACACGCGGACGCGAACGATTGGCTGGTGGTGTCCGATTCGCTGGGCGCACCGCCATTGGTCCTGATTGGCGTCGACGACATGGTCGGTGGCGCAGTTGCACCTGGACCCGAAGACACAGAAACGAGGGATGCAGTTGGTGACGAATAAGACATTTCTGTCGAGTGCATCGCGGTCATTCGCCATCTTCGCTGGCATCGTCTTGCTGGTGGGCATCGCATACCCAATCGGGTTCCTGCAAGCCGACGAGCCAACGGTCACCAATCCGCACTGGACACCGAATGGATGTGCGCAGTGTCACGCGTCAGGCCAACCCAAGAAGGCCACCAATCATCGCGACATCACCGCCGGATGCCTGACTTGTCACGATGGCGAACGGGCCAGTTCCGAAAAGCATCCTGCCAACCGACCGTATGACATTCAAGCGATCCACAAGCCCGAAGGTTGGCCCGCCCCGGACAACGTGCTTGGTTGTCTGACATGCCACGATGTGTTGTTGGCGTGCAACAACACGCGGTCACGCCCATCGAAGAACCCCGCATTCCTCCGCGGCCAAATCACGGACGACCCCGTGGCGTTTTGCGCGAACTGTCATATCGACAACAGCAGCCACAAGCGGCACAACCCCCACGACATGATTGATGAGGCTGGCGAAGTGCGCAGAGACGCGTGCTTATATTGTCACAACGAAAAAGTGTCGATGGATCGATCGGGTCGGCGGACACACCAATCGGCATTGATCGATGACGAAACGTCGATCTGCCTGGGATGTCACACGCGTCACGTGGATTTTTTTGAACCGGGCCATCAGGGTACAAAGATGGACAAGTCTATGCAGAAGCGGGTGACCGATTTGCCACTCACCAAGAAGCAGACGATCACGTGTTCAACTTGCCACAATCCCCACGGGGCGGGATGGTTCGCGCCAAACAGTACGCTGGCCCGCGGCGCGCAGGCCGATTTTGATCAATCCGACGCGATGAAAATGCGAGGGTATGGCAACAACATTTGCGGTGCATGTCATGAACAGTAAGACACATCAACGCTCGATTTGGGGACTCGTGGTCGCGTGCATGGCTTGCGCGCCCTTGATGGCGCTGGCAGCCGATCCTGAAAACTGCCTGATGTGCCACCGCTATCAGGGTCTTGGCCGAATCGACGACGACGGTAATTCGGTACGGTTGTTTCACGTCGATCCGATGTACTACGATCGCGAGTTGGGACCGCACGCCCGACTCAAATGCACCGACTGCCATCCGCGCGATGAAGTTGGCGTGGTTCCCCATCAAGCGGTGACCCCGGTCGACTGCACAAACGCTTGCCACCTGGTGTCTCCCGATCGCCTACCGCAACTTTTTGCTCACGACCAAATTGCCGACATGTTGGAACACTCGGCCCACACGACCGAGGTACTCCGTAAAAGCAACAAGTTGCTGGGAGCGCCACTTCGACCGGATCAGTCCACCTGCCTACTGTGTCACGACGAGCCCACGTTCCAACGCGATGGAAAGCGGCCCACGTTCGGGGAGGCATCGACAAACCGCTGCGATGTGTGTCACGGTGAACGGTTACCCCAGGACACCACGTTCGCCTTCAAGCATGTCGTCGCCCGGAGTCGCCCCGCAAGGACCCACGAGCAACTCGCCCGCAGTTGTGCCCTCTGTCATAGCAACGCCGCCGTCCGGCGACATTTCGAAATGCCTGACGCCATTGCCAGTTACCTCGCCAGTTTCCATGGCAAGGCAGTGCTCTTGGGCAGCGAAGAGACGGCTGGCTGCCTCGACTGCCATGTGGGCGAAATGCAAAACGTGCACATGATGAAACCGCACGACACCCCGGAATCATCGACCCACGAAGGGAAGCTGCCAGACACCTGCCGCAGCGACGCCTGTCATCCGGCGTCGGGGGCATTGGTGACGGACGCGGCTGTCCACATGGAGATCACGCCCAGCCGATATGAGTCATCTGCTTCGACAGGTGATGTCGATGCGGTCGCAGCAACAACCCAAGACAAGCGTTCGATTTGGTCGATTGAGTTCATGATCGCCGCCATGTTCGTCGTGCTGATCATGTGTACATTCGGACCTTCTGCATTGCTTCAATTGTTGGAACTACTCCAACTGGTGCTGGGGCGACATAACCTTCGCCATTTCGAATACATCGAACTCAACGATCAAATCAAAAAGAAGCCCGAGGGCGTTGCGAAACTTTCGCGATTCAGCGTGCACCAGCGCGTTCAGCATTGGATCCTCGCAATCTGTTTCACGGCGCTCGTCTTGACGGGCTTTCCCATCAAGTTTGCAGGAGATGGCTGGGCAAGGTGGCTCATCGATGCCTTTGGCGGACTGACGATGGCCCGACGGATTCATCGCTATTCCGGACTGATCCTTGTGGTTGGAGCGGCCTATCACATTCTCTATGTGCTGTACTGCCTGGTTCAAGACAAGCGAAGACGCAACGTAAGTTGGACGCGGGCCGTTCTGGACCTGCCTTTGGTGATCACCCCTGCTGACGTGAAAGAACTACTGCATTTGCTTGGATTCTTGTTCTTCATGAGGCGAACGCGCCCGTCGCCCGGGCGTTTTGGCCTGAAAGAGAAGTTTGAATACTTCGGCGTGTTTTGGGGGTGCACCCTGCTCGGCGTGACCGGAATCGTGATGTGGGCGAATGCCTGGACGAGTCACTATGTCACTGGGCGAATGCTCACCGTGTCCAACCTGATTCACACGCTGGAAGCCTACCTTGCGATCCTGCACGTGTTCGTGTTCCACATGATCGGGGTCATGCTATCGCCTCACGTGTTCCCGCTACACAAGGCCATGTTCACGGGAGAAACGCCAGCGGCTGAGATGGCCGACGCCCATGCCGGCATGCTCAAGCAAGCGAAGAGCGAACTCGACATCAGTGACGGAGAATCGAAGTGACCGACCAAGGGCACACAACCACACATCACCACGGTGCCTTCAAAGGCCTGATCATTCGGCTGTACTCGCTGGGGCTGCTCATCGCCGTGACGTGGATATCGTATTGCGCATTCGCGTTTCTGTTCAGTTCAGTGTTCTCACCGAAGTTGACGCCGGACCGATTCACCAATCGGCCGTTGCAACTCGACCTCGTCACACTCGGCGGCAACGATCCATCCGAAGCGGTCAATGAAGGCGACACCGCGCCGCTGAATCACTACCACGGTGTCGGTGAACTTTCATTTGGCAGGTTTCAAACGGGCTGCTTAACGAGCGGCTGCCATACAATCCTGCCCCACGAAACCGATAAAGCGACGCGTGCATTGACCAACTTCCACGTGACGTTTCTCGACTGCGCAATGTGCCACCGCAACGCGCTCACGACCGCCGAAGAGATTGGCTGGAAGAATGTAAGCACTGGAGAACCGCAAGCGACGCCAGCACTGCTACGTCTTGTTTCTGAATTTCAAGGCGACGAACTACCAGAAGGTGGCGACAAGATCATCGATCTAACGAAAGAAGCGATGGCGGCGGCACCACCCCACCCGGTGCTTTCGCATTTGTTACTCCAAATGGAAACATCGGAACCGGCAAGTCCAGTGCATCGCCACGCGTTGGCACGATTGCAGGCCGCGTTGCCCTCGATGGCCAAAGGCGATTATGGCGCCGTCATCGCACCGCGCAACAATACCGGTTATTCACCCGATGAAATGAAACCACTCATCGACGCGTACTTCTCGCCGAAAGACGGTGCCGCCAATCGCCGATCGCTTCACAACCAGATTCACAAGAATGTGATCGCCAAACCGCGAGCATGCCAGCAATGTCATGACGCAGCGCCAACGCGTGTTGATTTTGCGGCACTGGGTTATCCGAGTCATCGCATTGGCCCGCTTCAAAACAACGCCATCGCCAACATGGTGCAGCAAATCAGGGATGGTCAGCCATTCTACCTGCCCAATCTTCTGGAGA
>BQJS01000185.1 GCA_021604825.1 Phycisphaerae bacterium
TTGAGTCCCTCCACCCAATACGCTCTCAATGATCTGCGTTGAAACTTGAAGCGTATCCACTTCGATGCCTTTGGACACAGCCACAACGGGTGTTCGCGCCTTGTAAGAGCTTACCAGCTTCTGCCAAACTTCTCGGATGAACTGACACGGTATCGCCGAAACAATCAGGTCGGGGTTGGCCAGTGCGACTTCGGGGTCGGCGGTCACGCTGAGATTGTCGGGGAATTGGAATCCGGCAAGAAACCGCTTGTTCTCACGATTGTTTTGGAGGTCGGCGGCTTGCTCGGGAAAATTGCTCCAGAGGGTCACCTCGTAACCGGCGTCGGCCAGGATCAGCGCACACACGGTGCCCATCGCTCCGTCACCGACGACGCTGATGTGTTTCCATTCTGAGGGCATCAAATATGATCTGGTTTGTGTGACAACAAAACGGATAACTTGCAAGAAGCGCTACCGATTCGCCACGGGTTTGCGATCCCACCGTCAATCCCACTCGGTCGTCTCATCCCACTTAGCCGTCATTCCCGCGAAAGCGGGAATCCACGCCCCGCACGTTATCCATCGCCAGTTCTGGACTCCCGCGTTCGCGGGAGTGACGAAGGAGTGCACGCCAATCTAACCATGAGAATGTATTAGAACCCGAATGGGGACTGGGCGACGTTGAACTGATCGAACACGTAGTCGGTCACGAACACCGATGCAACCGAAGTAACCAAGCTCGTCACCAGAGCTTGCTCATCAAGTGAACACTGACCGGCTTGCAACAACATACCTGCCGACAGAATCGCAGAGACTTTCTTAACCATTTTCCGATTATTCTTTCTCTTCATCGCCTGCCCACTCCAATCCACTGATTGAGTATTCCCGTTGCCCTCGAAACTTAAGGACCGATGCGGAGCTTATCACGGATTGTACGCAGGCACCATTGGGCGGATGGCGATCTGATCAGCGTCTTTCGATTTGTCGTTAGTTGTGGTTTCACCCATTGGCGTTGTGCCTCGCGAAGCGCTTTTGGATACCGAAGCACTGGTATTGCTACTGACGGGTTCGATCGAACTAGCCACCAACACCGAAATCGGATCGACATTGCCGGTTTCGACAAAATCGCGTGACGCCCTCACCCCCACAATTCGACCGAGGTATTGGCTGACATCGATCGTCGAGTCGCGGGGAATTTCAACATAGCAAAGCGTGCGCGGGACAGATTCATTCGGATCGATGAGACGATAGCGACGTGGCCCCACGGGTGACGAGAACACCATGCTCTCGCGCAGTTCGCCGGTGGCTGCGAATCCGACGCTGGGTCGCTCGGTCGTGGTGGTCGTCGTAATCGTCGAACGCTGCTGCGATGCAGACTGACGCGTTTCGACAACTTCGGTGACCAGGTTGTTGATTTGCCCGACGGCACCGAT
Organism: Phycisphaerae bacterium; assembly: GCA_021604825.1. The sequence goes on from BQJS01000185.1 coordinate 1,413, forward strand.
CCGAATCGACAAGACTTCCAACTGGTGGATTCGCCGCTCGGCATACAATTTCGACGCTTCGTCCACGTCGGCTTCCATGATGCCGCGGTACCGGGCCATCAACTCGCCGAACTGGCGCTGCTCCAGAGGCTTATCCAATTCACGGACCACCTGATCATGGAGCAACTTCAGGTCGGCCCGCGGATCGACACCGGTGTATGGAATCACCGAAACAGTGTTGGTTTGCACCGGGGTCGGAGCGGTGCTGGTGACCGTCGACGCTTGCGTGTGATGCTGCGTTATGGAACCGGTCGTCACGTTCGCAACCGACGAATCTGAACGGGACGAACTGGAATTCGGCTGGACAATCATTGGCTGCGTCGTCATTGCGTTCGTGCTACTTATAGGCTGTGGATTAGGCGACGTGATTGTCGATCGGGTCGCCATGTTTTCTGTGTCGCTTGTGGCTGGCTGGCTTGTTCGCGCCGGATTATCAGAGGTCTTAACCGACTGTGTTGCGTCGTCCCACTTGATGATCGCGACCTGTCCGGTCGAATCAACTGAAGCCTGCGGGGCGGTCGATGTGGATTGCGGGATTGAGCTTGTTTGCTGAACATGCTCCGCGCTAGCGGATTGATGCGTTGTTGGTTGCGGCGTCGATGTTGCTTTTTTCGGCGCAACCATTGCGACAGACTTTTGATTGTCGGGTGGCATCGACTGCGATGTCATGTTCGGCTTGGCCGTCGTCGTGGCATTGGTTTTTGGCGGGCTGGCGTTCGTCTCAGTCCGTTTGATCGTACCACCAGATTCACCGGTCCAAGTGTAGACGGCCACGCGATCGGTGGACTCCGGTGCCTGTCTTGGCGCGACTTCTTCCGATCGAACAGCGACTTTTGTGTCTGATTGTTTCGCAGATGGTGCTTCGCCGATACGTTCCGAAGGTGTTGTCGAAACACTTGGCTTCGTGCTTGTAACTGCGACAGACGGCTTCGGTGCGGATGCGGACGGCGTGGTGGGATTCGAAACAAACGTATCCGGGTTCACCCATTTTTCTGAAGCGCGGGCAACCAACTCACCATGCACCCAGGCATAAGCGCCTTTGGGAGACTTGATTTTCAGAAAGCCTTCCGGCCCATCGTCCAACACCTCAACTTCATCACCTTCGCTGAGCTTCACCTGCACCGCGTAGCGACTCTTGCTGTGACTGGACCCTGCCCGCACACGGACGTTGTTTCCATTCACCACCCCGCCACCTTTACCGTCCAGATCGACGTAGTGTTTGGAGATCAAACTGAAGCAACCGGGCGGGGGCACGATGCCAAACCAGCCAGCGTCCTCCTCGCGCACGTCCACACGATCGCCGGCTTGCAACTTGGTGACGATGTAGTAGTTCGTACTGGGTCCGCTGCGAACATTCACCTCCGTCGCGGTGATTGAGGCGATGTAAGGTTCGACGGCGTACGCTTGGTTCGCGAAGACCGAGAACGCTACTGAGGCAATGAGTACGGGGCAAATACGGGCGCGCAGAAATGACATGATATCCAATCCTTTGGGCATCTGCTGATTCGATCCATCGTTGGCTACTTGAAATCGACGTTCAATGTTAGCCGTTAGCAACCGATCGACCCGAGCCACAGATTCCAGCACCCCTATCCCATCGAGGCGGCACGAATCGCGACCATCGGGTTCAAAATCGCTTGCGACAACCTAAAATTATCCACACTCGACCATAGTGTCAATGACCAACTCAGCCCACTTTGACATTTGGACTTCCTGGCCAGTCTCGATTCAGCGGGTGTCGGGCATGAAGAATCGACGTCATCTTCGACTACGTTCCCTTGTGAATGGTTCCCGCAAGATCGCGAATTCTCGATTCCGGGGCTTGCCTGTTTCTGCCGACTTTCGCGTCGTTTGCTATACTCCCCAACCATGGCGAGTACGACGCTCAAACCGAACTGTCAGCCGAAGACGGAAGTCATCAAAACTGACTGCACCGTTGGGCAGGTTCTCTCTGCGCTTCGTCATGAAACGGGCCGGTTCGCCCTCGAAAGTTCTTGTGACACAGGTGGTTACGGTCGATACAGCCTCGTCGGTGCCAACCCCATCGACGATTTGCAGCATTACCAACACGTGGTGAACCCAGAAGATCACGACGGATTCGCAGCGTTGGAGGCAGCCGTCACTGCGGTACCGCACATCGAAAGTGGCGGTTTGCCATTCGCCGGTGGATGGGTCGGGTTCATTCCATATGAATGCGGCGAGGCAGCGGTGGGAATTGCGCTTTCTCATAGCTCGGCGATGCGTTTTGCACTGTACGATTCCGTTGCGATTTACGATCACAAGCTTAGGCAGTGGACCGTCCTCGCCGTCGATTTTCCTCAGAGTCGATCGGCTTCGGATGAGCGACTCCGCGCTTGGAGGGACCGATTGGCGCAGGCGGCGGACATACCAATCGCATCAGATCTCGACGAGGATCGGGTTGGCGCGGCACCCATCCAGTCAAACATGTCGAATGACGAGTACTTTGAAAAAGTCGCGCGGGCCATCGAGTACATCCGGGCTGGCGATATTTATCAGGTGAATCTCACGCAACGTTTCACCGTGGCAACCGAAGTCGATCCGCTGAGTTTGTATCTGCAACTTCAACGGGTCAACCCTGCCGACTATTCAGCGTACCTCGGTTACGAAGACCAAGCGATCCTTAGCGCGTCGCCGGAATTGTTCGTTCATTTGGGTGCGGATGGCTCCATGATCACCCGACCCATCAAAGGCACGCGACCACGCATTGGCGACGATGACCGGATGCGCGACGAACTGCGCAAAAGCGAAAAGGATCGTGCCGAGTTGACGATGATTGTCGATCTGCTCCGCAACGACATGGGTCGCGTGTGTCAATACGGTTCAATCGACGTGACCGATGCCGCTCAAATCGAAACGCATCCGACGGTTCACCATTTGGTCGGAACCATAGTGGGCCAAGCCAACCCGGGCGTGACCGGCATCGATGTGTTGCGGGCGATGTTTCCGGGCGGATCGATCACCGGTTGCCCGAAAACCCGCGCGATGGAAATCATCCGCGAGCTTGAACCCACACCGCGCGAAGCCTACTGTGGCGCGATCGGATACCTCAGCGCCGACGGATCGATGAACATGAACATTGCCATTCGCACGATGATCCATCGCCATGACCGCGTCCACGTTTACGCTGGCGGAGCGATCACGGCTGACAGTTCGCACGAAGACGAGTACAACGAATCGCTGTCGAAGGCGAAAGGGATGTTTCGCGCCCTTGGCATTGACGACCTGGACCTTACGATTAAACCGATCGACCCCACACGGAATCAATAGGCATGGACCCAATCGTTTTTCTCAATGGAGAGTTCATCGAGGCGTCGGCTGCAACGATCAGTATCTTTGACGGCGGATTCCTTCACGGGGCTGGTTTGTTTGAAACCATGCGTGCAGATCACGGGCATGTGTTTCGGTTGCAGCCACACCTAGAACGGATGGTCGCGTCAGCCGAAGTGTTGGGATTGCCCATCGCGCTCGACGCACTGCCCTCAGCCGAAGATTTCGACAAACTCATCGCCGAAAACAACCTGAACACTGCTCGAATTCGCATGACCGTTACAGTCGGATCGATGCACCCTTCCGATGCATCCGCAGATCGGCCGGCGCTTACCGTTTGCGTGACCGCATCGTCGCTGCCCACCTACCCACCGGAGCTGTTTCGACATGGGATGAAGGTGATGATCACGACGTACACACAATCGACGACTGATCCACTCATTGGACACAAGACCACGAACTACCTGCCGCGACTTCTAGCCCTTCGTAAGGCACGCGAGTTTGGTTGCGGCGAGGCCCTTTGGTTTACACCGCAAAATTATCTGGCTGAAGGGTGCATCAGCAGCGTATTCATCGTGAAAGACAACGCCATCGCCACCCCCCCGCTCGATACGCCCGTGCTGCCAAGCGTCACCCGCAGCGCCGTGCTTGAAATCGCAGAGCGCGAGGGCATCGAACATCGCGAGGAGCAACTAAACATCAACGATGTACTCGGTGCCGACGAGGTGTTCATCACGAATTCCAGCATGCAGGTTGTGCCGGTATGTTCCGTGGAGAAGACCGACATCGGCGAGGGCAAGCCGGGTCCGATGGCGGCGCGGCTTCGGCAACAGTACATCGACCTCGTCGATCGGGAATGCAAGGCACAAGGATAGAGGCACACCATGGCCAAGTCGTCAAAGCAACAAGCGTCGCTGGTCTCGGACATTTGCAGAGCACTTGAAACCATCGCGCCGCTACGCCTTGCGCAAAAATGGGACAACGTTGGGTTGCTTGCCGGCGATGCCAATGGACCCGTATCCAAAGCGCTACTCTGTATCGACCTGACGCCGGAAGTCGCAACCGAGGCCATCAAAGCAGGCGTCGATTTCGTGATGGCCTACCACCCGCCGATCTTCAAGCCTGTCGCCCGACTGACCGCCCAATCCGCCGGACCCGAGGCCGCAATCTTTCGCTGCATCGCCAACGGCATCGCCGTCTACAGCATGCACACCGCGCTCGACGCAGCCGACGGCGGAACCAACGACGTCATCGCCAACCTCTGTGGCATTACCGAAACCGAACCGCTTGAATACGCGACGCCCGGCGCATCGGAATGCAAAATCGTGACGTTCGTCCCGGCAAAGAATGTCGATGCCGTCGCCAACGCGATGTTCAAACAAGGGGCGGGCCGGATTGGCGACTACGAACAGTGCAGCTATCGCATCGATGGGCTGGGAACGTTTTTCGGAACCGAAGGCACCAACCCGGCGGGCGGTCGTGCAGGCAAGCTCGAACACGTCGACGAAATCCGATTGGAAGTCGTCTGTCCAACGAATCGCATTCCGCAAGTCACGGCGGCGATGATCAAGGCGCATCCATATGAAGAGGTGGCCTACGACGTCTATCCAACCCAAGCCCATCCCGAACGCGGGATTGGTCGCGTTGGCAAACTGCCAAGAGCCATCACATTGGAAACGCTCGCCAGGAATCTCAAGAAGGCCAGCGGTGCCCCAAGCACGCACATCGTCGGACGCCCAAATCAGAAAATCAACCGAGCCGTCATCGTCGTCGGGGCGGCTGGCTCGCTGCCATTCTCCATTCCGCTAGGAAAGTCTGACGTCATCATCACCGGCGAGATCCGCCACCACGACGCCCTGACGATTCTGCGCAAGCCCTGCAACGCCATCGCACTCGGTCACTGGAGCAGCGAACGCCCAACGCTCAAACACCTCGCTAAGCGCCTGACAGCGATGACCAAGGGCGTTTCGTACAAGGTAAGCCGCGCCGATGACGAGCCATTCCAGCCGATTTAACTCGACTTTTTGAAAATCTGATCCATTTGGGGATTTTTTTTCCGATTGCCTGCCCTGCGAGTCAATTGCCATGTGTAGGGAGTAATCCTCCACGAATTTGAACTGATGATGGGGTCAAACAGATGTACCGAATCTCGAACTGCGCGCTTGCTATATCCTTGTTTACCGCCGCCCTGGTTGGCTGCACTCCGCAGATTGCACCTGACGATGGCGACATGAACTCCAATGACGACTCGATTGAGTTCACCGAAGTTGAACCGATGATCGGTGACGCGAAGTCGATCAACGGTTCGTCGAAACTTCCTGCGGGAAGCGGTCTCGACGCATCCACACTGCGGGTCGACACCCATGCAGGCGAGGTGCCCGTCGGATCTGATGGCTCCTTCGATGCGGAAACGTTCAGCAACGTACCGACGCTATCGATGTTGGTGGATGCGAATGACACGGCGGTTTTGATGGGCTTTATCGGAGGCGACGACGGTCCGAGTGACATCGACGCCAAATCGACCGCCACTGCGCTGCTATACTTCGCGATAGGTGGCTGGACGCTACCTGCAAACCGTTTGCCGGAACTGCTCCACGAAATCTCAACGTCTGACGCCTGCGCCGATCTGACCGATGTCATCGAAACTGCGATCGCCAGCAACCCGACGGCACTCAAAGACGGCGACGCGAACATAGACGCAGCCCTCGAAATTGCAGCTGCGGAACTCCTTTCCCCAGACCCGGACGCTTCAGATACGGCTAAGGCGATTCAGCGTTTGGCTCGAACGCAAGGGGTGGCGAGTTCGTTCCTCACGATCGACCCGGACGAAGGGCGACATCAAAGTGGTGCGCGAATCCTTACTGCAGGCGACACCAGCGTTAACGTTCTGAACTCGGCTGCACGTCGCGCGTGCCTGTACGTATTTCAATCAGCCGTCGAAGATGACGAAGGTGTGCGCACCGAGATTTCGCCGGTTGAACAGATCGGAGTTGCCCTCGATGTCCCCGCCGCAAAACGCATTCAACCCGGCGTCAAGATGAAGGACGTGCTGGAGGGAACCAGTTTCGATGAGGTTATCGAAGGCAACAGCGCACCATTTTGGACGCCCGGACAAGCGGGACCGGCGATGTTGGCACCGCGCGAAGGCGCAACCAAGACAGAACTCACGCTCGTACTCATCGGCCCATCGCTCGACGAATCGTCAACCCCCGCGATTCTCAGCGATCCCGACCACGTGCTGCTGTTCGACGAATGGCAGACCAAACTCGACGATTTGCAAGCTGAAACGTTCGCCATGGAATTCATGATTCCGCTGGCCGAATCAATGAGCTTCGGAACCAACCTCGCCTTGTTCCAAGACACGCCAACCGCCACGTTCTCGCTGACTCAACTGATCCTTCCAGTCGTCGAAGGCGCGGGCATCTCACTCGACACGACGGCAGGCTATACCGAGGCGGTTAACGTCGTAATCACGCGGGCGCTCAACAATCTCGCATTCAGGGAAAATCTCATCGACGCCATCGTTGAGGCGTACAGCGAGGACACCGGCAGTCGTTTCAGTCGAAATCGTCTCAACGCGCACTTCACCCGACTGGCTGAGATGGGCAGCGTCCAATCGGCAATTAACTTGGGCATGGCAGGCGATGCCGGTCGCATGTTGGAAGACCTTCGCGGCGCCCGATCTGCCAGCACATGGATCGCCGAATTCTCAAACGTGCGCCTGACACCCGACAATGCCACCATCACGCGCGACAACCGTTCCGCCATTTTCACCGCCAACCTTGCCACTGATGCTGGCGGATCAATTACGTACGAATGGTCAAGGACCGGCGCAACAGGCGAGTTACTCGGATTCAATCTCGATGGCTCGTCCGTGTCTGGAAACAGCATCACCAGTAACGAGAATAGCATCGAGTACTTTGTCGCTGATCATGCCTCGATTTTTGACGGAAAACTCGCCACGGTTAGCGTTGATGTCTTCGACGGCGACACGTTCATTGGTTCAGCCAGCGCAACCGTATCCGGAAAGAATGAAGAGGAAGATGAAGACGAACCCTTTCCTTGTGAGACTGTTGGTTTCAGCGACAAGCCGAGCACGCAATTCGTTTCGTTGGATGTCCCCTCGACTGTCACCGCAGGAGACGTCCTGACCTTTAGCATTACGCTCAACCGGGCTGGGATCGAAGCATTCAGCAAAAAACCGGTCAGCGTGTCAGCGAGCCGCCTCACAGTCTCAGCGTCGTCCGGTGGTCACAGGAATAACCAGGGACAGGTTCTGCTCAACGGTTCGCCGATGGTCGATGGCACCTCGGGCAACTTCAGTACCGGCTCGATTGGCCACCTGAGCACGACGGATCCCGTCGTTGAGGCCAGTACCGGCTTGGTCATCAGTTCCGCCTCTCCGTGGGTCAGATTCCCAGCCGACGGACCCTCGACGCTCACGATTTCTGTACCGATCCCCGAACAATCGCAGACCCGCTGCGCATCTAGCGGACTAATTGATGTCGTATCAATCTCCCTTTCAAGTTTCCCGAACCAAACTGACGACCCCATACCGTACGCAGACCTATTCGCCTTCGCTCAGTTCGTGATTCTTCCGCAAGAGAATTGATGGGGCCGCCTGACGATATGATCCTGAATCTGCGCTAAAGAACGATGCCGGCAATCGTCGCGGTCATGAAGCTGG
>BQJS01000186.1 GCA_021604825.1 Phycisphaerae bacterium
CGCGACGTATCGCTCGACAATCGCGGGCCGGAATCAACGCTCGGGCAATTGGGTGAACGCATCCTAGTGATTGGTGGCGGAAACGTTGCGTACGATGTCTCGCGCACTGTCATTCGACAAGTCGGATACGACGTCTCACGAAGTGTGCTGCGACAGACGAACGTGCGCGAGGTTCACCTCTGCTGTCTCGAAAGTATCGACGAGATGCCGGCTGACGATGTCGAGATCATCGAAGGCCACGAGGAGGGCGTCCTGCTGCACGCTTCGTTGGGGCCGGTTGAAATCGTCCGGAACGATAGCGGGAAACTGACGGGCGTGCGTTTCAAGCGTTGCCTGAGTGTTTTTGATGATGCTGGCCGGTTCGCACCGCAATTTGATGAAGCCGACATTACGACGATCGATGTGGACACCGTCATCTGGTCGGTCGGGCAGCAAGCCGATCTGTCGTTCATCGACAGGGGCGGTGACATCGAGTTTACCGAGCGAGGTCTGATCAAATGCGACAACGACACGACTTGCACTTCGGCGAAAGACGTATTCATTTCGGGTGATGTCGCTTATGGACCGCGTCTGTTGATCGACGCAGTGGCCAGCGGAAAGAAGTGCGCCCGGACGATTCACACGTTTCTTTCCGGCGAGCAACTTGAGGTTGGCTACGATTTGGTTCACCTCAACATACCCGATTTCAGTCGCGAGCGCGATTACGAGAAAATACCGCGCACCGACATACCAACCGCATCTGCCGCAGAGCGCAAGACTTCACAGTCAAGTGTTGTTGAGCGTGGTTACGACCCATCGCAAGCGATGACGGAAGCGTGCCGTTGCCTCGACTGTGGCGTGAACACGATCTTCGATTCTGAAAAGTGCATCCTATGTGGTGGATGCGCCGACGTTTGTCCCGAGTTGTGCTTGAAGCTGGTTTCGTGCGACCGATTGACTGGCGAACCGGCGTTCGCGGAGTTGTTGGGTGAACGGTACGGGGACGCGGACTTGTCGGAAATGTCGGCGATCATCAAAGACGAGGAGAAGTGCATTCGGTGTGCGTTGTGCGAGCAGCGTTGCCCAGTGGATGCGATCACCATGGAGCGGATGAGTTTTGCGGGACAATGGTCAGCCTCCCCCTGCCAGTCACAGTAAGACAGGAACGGCCACAGTGAGACATGAACGGCGAGATAGAAGCCGTGCGAGAGAAATAGGAAGAGACCCATGCCAGAACAGCAGAGTCAACTGAAAACGGGGCAACTCGAAAGCAGCGAGCGATTCAAACCTGTTGCAACTCGGCGCGACTTTCTTGGGTTGGCTGCAGTTTGGTCGGCATTCGCTGCGTTTGTCATGGCGATGCTCGGCGCGCTTCGTCTCCCGATGCCATCGGTTTTTCCCGAATCGAATTCACGCGTAAAGCTGGGGCACCCGGCCGGTTTTGCAAAGAATTCCTCGACGTATTTTCCAGCACAGCGCCTTTGGCTGTTTCGCAGCGAGGATGGGTTTCATGCGCTCTCATCGGTTTGCCCACACTTGGGTTGCATCGCCGAGCGCAAGGAGAGCGGTGAATTCAGCTGCCCGTGTCACGGCTCCAAGTTTGACGACGATGGCAACTTGACCGGCGGCCCTGCTCCCAAAGGGCTTGTTCCGGTGGAGTTGACGATTTCGCCGGAAGGTCAGCTTGTGGCAGATGTTTTGTTGGAAGTACCGAGAGGCACCGTACTCAACGCCTGACGGAATTAATGATCGCGTGCTCTGACTTCGCGTTAACCACATAGACACCCAGGAGTGTCTCAATGGCAGTCCAAAAGAACAGTTCGAATTCAACGTTGGAGACGCCCCCGACTCGCGAGAACAACGACAGCCCTCTTCGCGAATTCGGTTCCAACCTTGTCTCAACGCCACGAGAGTTCCGCGACTCGATCGTTCGACACGGTAAACCGACGTCGGATCGAGCGAAGTCTCAAACGATCATGTCAAATTTCTTTCTGCACATTCTGCCCGTTCGCGTTCACGTGCATTCACTCAAAGCGGCTACCACGCTCGGATTGGGCGTGGCGACGTTCGTACTGTTCATCATTCTGTGCTTCACCGGTGTTCTGTTGATGGTTTACTACAAGCCGGCAGTTGACCAAGCCTACGGCTCAATGCTGGACATCATGCACGTTGTTCCGACGGGTCGGTTTATTCGCAATGTGCATCGTTGGTCGGCGCATGCGATGGTTGCATGCGTGTTCCTCCACATGGCCCGCGCGTTCTACACTGCTGCCTACAAGAAACCGCGACAATTCAATTGGGTCGTGGGCATGGGATTGTTTGTGTTGACACTCGCCCTCAGTTTCACAGGTTACCTACTACCGTGGGATCAACTCGCGTACTGGGCCGTTACGATTGGGGCAAACATTGCTCAATCGCCGCGCGAAGTGACCGACGCGATGGGTGTCACCAGCATGGTTGATGTCGGTGGCATGCAAAAGGAACTGCTGCTTGGTGCCCACATGGTCGGTCAAGAAGCACTGACTCGGTTCTACGTACTGCACGTCATCGTTCTTCCGGTGATTACCACGATCCTTATCGGCGTACACTTCTGGCGCATCCGCAAGGACGGTGGCATGGTTCGTCCAGCTGCGGCGGATGCACCTCCCGCGACACCTGTTCAATCGACTGAGCCCGCCCCAATTAAGACGTATGGATTGATGGGGCTGATGAAGGGGCGTACGCCAGCAGTCAACCTTGAACTTCGCAATACGGTTACTGCATGGCCCAATGCGCTCTACGTGATCGGAGCCGCAACGATGGTCACGGTGCTTGCGATGCTCTTGTTGGGGTATTGGTTCGATGCACCGCTCAAAGAGATGGCCAACCCAGCCGTCCCGGAGAATCCTGCGAAAGCGCCCTGGTACTTCTTGGGTTTGCAAGAGTTGGTTTCGTATTCCGCGTTCATGGGCGGCGTCGGAATTCCGGCAATTGTTGTGCTCGGCATCGCGCTGGTTCCTTTTCTCGATCGCGAGAAGGAAGACGCTGGTGTGTGGTTCAGCGGCAAGCGTGGGTGGCGTGTCACGATGTACAGCGTGTTGTTCGGAACGGTCGTCGTGGTTGGAATGCTTGCTTTCACCGTGAAGTTCGGTTGGCTGCGCGATTGGGAAGCCACCGCACAGGTTCCTCAAATTGTAATTACCGCGATTAACCCAGGAACGGTTTATGTGGCACTGTTTGCGCTTTGGTCAATCGTCGTTGTGAAATGGACGCGCTCAACCCGCATGGGCGCTATCGCGCTGTTCACATGTTTTCTGGTCGGGTTTCTCATCTTGACGTACTTCGCGACGGTTCATCGAGGTCCCAACTGGGACTTCTATTGGTCGCAGAGCAGTTGGCCCGTTCACTGATCTGGCTCTATTGACACGCTGTGGTTTGGACATAGACGAGAATCGATTATGGATCCCAAACACATTCGCAATATGAAACTGCTGCTCCTCGTTAGCTCGCTGGCATCGTTGGTGGTCCTGATTGCTGCCGCATACGAAGAGAACTTTCGCGGCTCGTGGCGTGATCATCAGGGGAATTACAAATCCGCGCTGGTGGCCAATGCGGATTCCGATGGGGCTCGCCGTTCAGCCGGCGCGTTTGGAACCGAGCACAGACAGTTGTATCTGCCCGAACTGAATCGAATTGATCGATGCACGACCTGCCACCTGGGGGCTGAAAACCCCGCGATGGCAAATGCCGAACAACCCTTACGGCAACACTCGGGAGATATCCTCGAAAATCATCCGGTCGATAAATTCGGATGCACGATTTGTCACATGGGGCGTGGCTTGGCGGTTCGTAAAGAGGAGGCACATGGTTGGCAGGACGACGGTGCGCCGGTTCCACACATCGATGAACCCATGCTTCGCGGTGAAGCCGTATACACCAGTTGTGGAAGATGCCACGCGGAAGTCGATTTCTATGGTGGCAGCGAAGACCTTTTTGCAAAACCGGAGCAAGGCGGTGCCGGCGAGAGTGTTTCAATACGAACGGCGATCGATGCTTCTGAACTGAAGATGATGCTCCCCAGCGCCGAACAGCTTCTCCACGGCAAGCAACTGACTGTCGAGCTCGGTTGTCTCGGGTGTCACGCTTACCGCGGTCGAGGGGGGACGCTTGGGCCGGATCTCACTTACGTCGGTGACAAAACGAAACACGATTTTGATTTCGCTCATGTCGATGGAGAGCACACCGTCGAGCAATGGTTGTTTGAGCACTTCAAATTCCCGCGCGAAGTGTCGCCCGACACGATCATGCCGGAGATGGATCTGAGCGACCAACAAGCTCGCGACCTGTCGCTGTATATGATGAGCCTGCACAGTAAGGCCAACCTTAGCGCTCATATTCCAAAACCGACCAAGGCCTCACAACCGGAAGCCGTTCGCGGGTCGACGCTGTATCAAATGTTTTGTTCCGCGTGTCATGGTGCCAACGGTGAAGGTACGACCATGCGGGCTGGTCTCTGGCCAACCGACGCCGATCCCTGGGGTCATGACTGGGATCGGCGTGATGTCGTCGTCGAGCAGCGCAGTGGAATCGACGTCATGGTCCCCTCGCTGAATCTCGTCGACACCCTGGACGTCGTAAGCGAAGACTACCTCCGCGCAATCATCACCAACGGCCGACCCGGAACGAAGATGCTCGCTTGGGCGAAAGAAGGCGGGTTATCGCATGACGAAATCACATTGCTTGTCGACTTTATCAGCGGATGGAATCGACCGGAGCCAGAGTTGGGCGAAGTGTCGGCGTCGCGCGGTGATGCCAGAGTGGGCGGTGCTCTTTACCGATCAAATTGTGCGACTTGTCATGGTCCGTCGGGTGAAGGCGCGATCGGAAACTCGTTGAATTCACCGACGTTTCTTTCGGTTGCGTCGGATGCGTTCCTGCGAGACACGATCCTTCATGGCCGGCCCAACACTGCAATGCCGGCATGGCGAAAGTTCAACACGCAGGAAATAAGCGACCTGCTGGCGTTCATGCGGTTGTGGCAGACCCCACGCAGCGATGTTGCGACGACGCTTGCACTATGCGCCGGGTCTGAATCGGACGATGTCTCTGCATCCATTGGTCAAACGCTTTACAAAGCCAACTGCGTGATGTGCCATGGCGCGGACGGGTCTGGCGACCTAGCTCCGTCGCTCAATACACAGGCATTCCTGACGGTCGTCCCCGATGCGTACCTCGTGCAAACCATGATCGCGGGACGCCCTGGAACGGGCATGCCGTCGTGGCGGCATCTCACCAATGAAGATGTGGCGTCGATTGTACGCTTCATCCGAACATGGCAAACGGAACCCTCGATGTCAGCCGAGTGGCATGAGCAAACCGTAGACCGTGGCGACTGGGATGCAGGTCGTCATTTGTTCCTGGGTCAGTGTGCAGGGTGCCACGGTACCGATGGCGAAGGCGCGACGGGTCCACAATTAAACAACCCCGTATTTCTAGGAAGCGCTACCGACGTGATGCTTCGCGCGTGGATTACCCATGGCAAAGAAGGCACCGAGATGCGCGGTTTTCGCAAGGGCGGTCAAGGTGTTGGGGAACTGACCGCCCGTCAGATCGAAGACATTATTTCATACCTACGACTGCTTGAGCGCGCCGGTGAGGGTGAAATTGCCAGGGTGGCAAAGTCACCGCATGGGCGGCCTCAAAACGGGGCACGAATTTATGCGGTCAACTGCGTGGGTTGCCATGGCGATCGCGGCGAAGGGGCCAGCGGTCCGGCACTTTCCAATCCGAATTTCCTGCGGTTTGCGTCGGATGGTTTCTTGATGGCGACCATGGCGCTTGGGCGCAGCGGGACGGAGATGCGACCGGTCAAGCGAAGTCCTCAATCGATCTTGGGACTATCCAGCGACGAGGTCAATGATGTCGTGGCGTATCTGCGTTCATGGGAGTACGCATCCCCATTCGAATCGCCCGATGGCGCAGAGATTCCGCATCGTTTCGTCGTTCCATGGGATTTGAAACGCGGACACGAACTCTTTGATTCAAACTGCGCCGGGTGTCATGGGACCGGGGGTAAGGGTTCGTGGGCACCGGAACTTAATAACGAGGGATTCTTGGCGGCGGCCACCGATGGCATGCTGCAGGCAACAATTGTTCGTGGTCGACGCGGGACGGCCATGCGATCGTTTGGCAAGGGTACGCACGGTGTGACGGATTTGTCGCCGCAAGACGTCGACGATATCGTTGCGTACATGCGCCAATGGTCCGCGCAAACGCCTTCCCCCATGACATTGCCCGCCGAACGTTCCCTTGAATCAGACACACAGACGCTGGAAGAACGATCATTGGACGCACCCGGCGAACACGCATCGAAGGCTTCGGCGTCGACCGATCAACCGAATCACACACCAACGGTGGCGACACTTGCGCACTAAAGGAGACTGACAGATGGACAATCACAGCCTGAAGGTTCTTGATTCTGACGATTCGCCGACTCCGTGCACCGTCCACCGTCGTGTTAAACACAGCCATCCATTTGATCGCCGCGAGTTCATGAAGATGGCGGCTGGGACTGGCGCAGCCGTGACGATGAGTAGTCTCTTGCCGGGCGAGTTCGTCGAAGCAACTGCCGCTGCCAATGCGGGCACGCAAATCGACAAAGGGATGCAACTCCTGCAGGCTGCTTGCCCGTATTGCGGCGTTGGGTGTGGCACACTGATTAAGGTCGAAAACGGCAAAGTTGTTGGCATGGTGCCCGACAAAAAGCATCCGACAAATCGGGGCATCCAGTGCATCAAGGGTCTCAACGCACACGAGCCCATTTACATTGATCGTTTGACCAAGGTTCTTGTACGTCGCGACATGAGCGACCCCTTGCGTGGCCACGTGTCTGCAACAAAGGGGCGGTTCGACGATGATGTCTTCCAAGAGATGACCTACGAAGAAGCCGAGGAGTTGGTTGCAGAGCGCATCGCCGAGATTATCAAGGAGAAAGGGCCAAATGCAGTCGGGCTGAATGGTTCCGGGCAACTGACGATGGAGGCTCAGTGGATCGAAAACTTACTGATGAAAGGCGTCATCGGCAGCAATTCGATCGAAGCCAATGCCAGAATGTGCATGACCTCAGCCGTTACTGGTTACTTTCATTCCTACGGGTCCGATGCACCCCCGACCAGTTACGAGGATATCGAGGAAGCGGACTTCATTACGTTCTGGGGCCACAATGCTCGTGAGGCTCATCCGATTCTGTTCTGGCGTGTCGCCGACCACAAGACCAAGCACGACATTCCTACCAGCGTCGCCGATCCGCGCAAGACCGGAACAGTGATCGGCCTCGAAGACATCAATCCGCGCAACAGTTATCACATTCAAACGCTCAACGGGGACATCAGTTATCTCAATGCGATCGCTCACGTCTTGATGAAGAAGTACCCGGAAGCGTGTATGCCAGATGAGTGGTTGGAAAAGCACACAACGAATTGGGAAGCTTACAAAAAAGGTGTGTTGGAGCGTTACTCACCTGAACAAGTCATCGAGCGGTTGGCCCGGCTGGACAAGGGCAGGGTCACAGTCGAAACAATTGAGAATGTCGCCCGCGCATGGGCAGAAGCTTCGATCAAGGGTCGCAAACGCGGCCGTGGCGGCGTGCTGAGTTTCTGGGGAATCGGTTACAACCAGATGCTCCACGGTCAGCACAACACGATCAGTATCATCAATCTGCATTTGTTGACCGGTAACGTTGGCCGTCCCGGTTGCGGTAGTCACTCACAAACCGGACAACCCAACGCGATGAGTGAACGCTTGATGGGCGGGCTGACCGGTCGATTGCCATTTAATCAACCGCTCACGAACGAAGTATGGCGAGATCACATCGCCGACAAATGGCGTGTTCCCCGGGAACGTTTGAAGCAAACTTCCGTTCTTCCAAATCCCGGGATGGTTATTGGCATGATGGAGCGAGCGCTCCAGGGCGGACTCGACGCGATGTTCTGGATGTATACGACGCACGTCCACATGCCGGACCTGGATACGTTGGTGCGACCGGCGCTGTCAAAGATGTTCGTGGTCATTCAGGAGATCTACCGTCACGCGCCCAACAACCTGTACGCCGACGTTATTTTTCCAGCCGCCACTTGGGGCGAATGGACTGGTGGAACGTACATCCAGTCGGAGCGGAGGGTCTACGTTTGCGACGGGACGAAGAATCCCCCAGAGAACTGCCGCCCCGACATGGACATGGCCATCGACAAAGGCAAGGTCCTTGCTGCCAAACTTGGTCTCAAGGCGGACGAAATATTCCCGTACAAGAAAACCATCAAAATGGGCAACGGGCTGATGGCCTACGACCCGGAGGATGTCTTCCGTGACATTGTCGCTTCGAGTAAGGGATCGGATGCGGATCTTAGCGGGATGCTTGAAGTGGAAGCCTCCGAAGGCACATCGCCATATGACCAACTGCGATCGCTTCGCGGAGTTCAGTGGCCAGCTCCTACGGCGGCAATCGCAAAAGCCGGAGGAACACCGCGTCGATACCTGGGCCAAGAAGGCTGGGGAGGAAAACCGTATGGCGAATTCCGTCACGCTGATGGTAAGGCGAGATTCAAACTTTGCGAACAGGACTATACGAAGCTTGATGAAATCACTGGCGCGCTCATGAAGTATGGCGACAAACGCAAGCCCGGCGAAGGCCCGTTCCTCATCGATGACTTGCATACGGAAGGACCGAACAAAGGCAAACCAAAGATTCTGGTAGCCGCTAGAGACGCCGGTTTGACTCCAGAATTGCCACACTTCGATGCATATGAAGATGAAAACTTATCCCTCGAAGATCATGAGAAGAACGACGTCTATCCGTTCTGGCTAGGCTTGGGTGTCGTCTATGAGCACTTCCACACCGCAAAAACAATTCGCGGCGCAACGACCATGAAGCTCGTTCCTGAGCAATATGTCGAACTCAATCTCGAGGATGCCAAGCGCTATGGGCTACGCGATGGTGACCGGGTTCGCTTGGTTACGCGTCGCGGTTCGTTCGAGGCGCGCGTATCCGTCGGGCAGTCAAGCATGATACGCCCCGCGCGAACGGAGGTTCCGCCGGGATATTTGTTTAGTCCCTGGAATCTTTCGGTCGCCGACAGCGCCGATCCCCGCAAGAACAAGTGGCTCGTCAATGCCACGAGTCATCGTGCGTGGGACCCGGTCAGCGGACAGTGTGACTACAAGAAGTCAGCCGCACGTATCGAACGCATTTAGACACCGTTGGTGGAGAGTTCAGACATGGCATTGGACCGCCGCGCTTTTATCAAGCAGGGATCTGCCGTTGGTGTCACCATCAGTCTGGGGGCATATTTCGCAGGTGTTGGCCGGTCGCAGTCTGAAAATGTTGCGCAACCGTTGCGGCCTCCCGGTTCGTTGGCAGAAGGTAATTTTGTCGCGACCTGTATCCGGTGCATGCGCTGTGTCGATGCG
>BQJS01000187.1 GCA_021604825.1 Phycisphaerae bacterium
TGGATTCCCGCGTGCGCGGGAATGACGGTGTTGGCGCTTTGCGACGGGCGATTGATCCTTGGGCGATCTGGCTTTTGGAGTTCGCCGCACAGCCCGATGTCTCGGCACCCGTTACCAGCCCTTTCGACACCAATATATTCAAACCCATCTGACAGGCCATAAACGGCGTTTTCGCAAGCCCCAGGCCTGTTTGGGCCGATATATTCTTTAATGTCTGCGCTCGATTTGAAAACCTTGCCCCCGATCTATGCGGAGTTGGCCCGCTCGAAAAACTTTGCGGCGGACGCGGCACTGGTCGAGGGGCTCGCCCACATGGAGCCGACATTTCAAGCCCATGCCTTGAGCGTGCTGCTTTATCGCGGGCATGACTCGGCGCTCGCGCAAGTCGTCGCGTTGTATTCCAAAGCCGAACCGGCACTTCGATTGCTCTTGATCGAGAACGCAGAATTGTTGGCCGGCGGAATCCGGGTCGGCACGTCACATGCGCTATTTGAAACACGACGCGCGGCGATCGAATTGATCCGCGACAGTCAGCACGGTAAGTCGGCGTATCTATTGAGCGATGCGCTGAAGCAACCCTGCAATCATACGGCGAGCTTGGCGGCTGATGTTCTGCTGGGGTTGGCATCGTCGGTGGCGGCGGAGGCGACGACGTGGGCGTCTTCGACGAAACCCGCACCGTACGGTCAACTGGAATACGTTGCGTCGGCTGTCTCGCGAGCGCTGTCGAGTTGGTCGCTGCATTTTCGCAGTGAGGTTGTGATGGCGGCTATCTTACTCGCCAGTCCGCTTGAGGACGTGCTCTTTAAGATGGCCGACGACGCTCGCGCACCGGTTGCCCGAGCGCTCAACAACGCGGTGGCTGGCGCTCAAGATGCCCGGTTGGTTGGATACTGCGTGCGGGCGCTGCGGTGTCCGCCGTTGCGAGAGGCGGCGGCGAGATGCTTGGCCAAGATGTCCAGTGCGGCGGCTGAAGTGGAATTGGCGGAACAGGGTTGGCTTCTGCTCGATCCGGAGGTGCGCAAGGCATGCTCGAAGATGGTCGCCGCGCCGGGTTTGGGGGAGCAGCAATCGGAATTCCGTGTGCGCCGTCCGCGACACAAGCGGGCCATGGTGCGCATGTTGGCGGCATCGGGTGGCAAGCCGGGAAGCAAGGTCGAACGGCTGGGTGAACTCGCGATGAATGGCGACCCAACTACGATGCGAAAGGCATTCTGGACGCTGGTCAACAGTGCGCACGAGAAGAGTAATGACGTTCTGCAGGCGATTGCGGCGCGCGGCCGCGGGTCGTATGCGTCGATCGCGATGATGGAGTTGCGGAGACGTATGGGGCGGCGACTGGCACACAGTGGCGTGGCGGTTGGAGACGTCTCGATTAACTCGGCATCACCCGGCGATTGTGTGGCGGATGTTTTCGAGCCGTTCTGGATGGAATGCGATTTGCTTGAACCCGATCGACGCAGAGAAGTCGCACAGGCATTGGCCGCCGGCGTGCCCGAATTCGACGACTACCTGCGCAGCAAGTGGGGGCTTGGCGATGTCGATTCGCAGATTCGCGTTCTAAAAATCGTCGAGGATGTCGAGCGCATCGATGCGTTTCGAGATGAAATTCAGCAAGCGGCAGAATCGCAGAGTGCGGTGTTGCGAAGTTTGGCAGTTCGGATGCTTGCGGGGCTTGGCGATGCCAAAAGCGTGCGTCTGATTCGCAGGGCGCTCGAGGATGAGGACAGTCGCGTGCAAGCCAACGCGGTGGAGTCGTTCGCCAAGTGTTCCCGTGCACAGGGGAGTCAGAAGGATGCGGCCGTCCAACTTCGTCAGATGACGGATGCCAAGAGCAACCGGGTTCGAGCCAACGCGATCATGGCCCTATTGCAGATGCGGGTTCGCGATGGCGCGGAGTCGCTGATCAAGATGCTCAACAGTCCATCGAGCGGGCATCGTACGAGTGCATTGTGGGTGGTCGAGCATTTGAATCTTGCGCTGATGATGGAACGGTTGATGAAACTGGCTGAAAGCGATCCGGATGTCCGTGTGCAGCGTCGGGCCAAGCGTATCGCCGAGAAGTTCAATCTGGACGGGCGGCAAAGCGTCGTGGACGGTCCAACAAAGAACGCAAAGAAGCAGGGGGTCGCGCATTGATATTTGCCCAGATCAACGCCGCCACCGGTGAAACCGTCGCTCCGATCGATCGTTTGCATGGGATTCGTGATCGCTTCGCAACGGGTGGTTCCGTCGCAGATTTTGTGTTGGTGATCACGCTGATTTTGCTGGCGCTGGCTGCACTGTATGGCATCATGCATTGGGGCATGCGTCGGCGTCGCGGGGCATTCTTCAACCCGCGCAAACTATTCGACAAGACGCTGCGGTCACTAAGCCTGCGGGTCGATCAACGCGATTTGGTGCGCAAGATCGCCCGCGACCTCCGCCTCCAACACCCAACCGTGCTACTGCTAAGCCCGCAGCTCTTAAATCTCTACGGCAACCAGTGGATGAGTGCCACCGACAACGTCACCGACTCCCAACGAACCCAACTCGACGATCTGTCCACCCACCTCTTCGGCAGGCACTGAGCAGGCAACCCCAAGACCAAACCAACCGCATCGATGTGCCACTGCTCTGTGAGCAGTGCGGACGCCGCATAGCCATCGTAAACCACAAGGTTGACCCTCACACGAATTGGCGCAAAATGTTCGCTGTAGGTTGTTCGGGTCTGATTCCAATTGAATCATCGGTGGGAGGTGGCAGATGTTCTCAAATCGAATCGTCAATCGTCGTTTTGTTGCGATGTCGTTTGCGTCGATGGTTGGCGTTGCGATGCTGGCCGGCTGTTCGCAATTTCAATCAGGTGCGAAGCCGAAGGTGGATCCTTCGAAGTTTGCGCTATACGAGCAACCCATCGACATGCGGTTCCACTTCGCCACCGACACACCGACGGACGGTTATATGAAGGTCACCGATCCGGATGGTGGCACTGCATACGTTGAGCCCATTCCGCTATTGACGGAGCAGGACGTCGTTTCCGCGAGCGCCCGGCATGACAGTGCGGATCGGCCCAGCGTGATGGTCACCTTTAACGACGCAGCCGGGGCAAGGCTTTCGGCGATTACGGCTGACAGTATCGGCGAGAAGATGGCGATCTTCGTAGACGACGAGTTGGTATCGTGCCCGAAGATCATGTCGGCAATAGGAAGCAAAGCGCAGATTTCGGGCGACTTCACGGAAGAGCGCGCTCAGCAAATCGCATCGGCCTTGTCGAAGCGATCAAATCGATGATTACACTTGCCTAGACGCTGTTGATTGCCACGTATGCTATGAGTACGTAAAGAGTGGCTGTGATTGCAAGGGCAATGATGTAGGCAAGAGTCCAGATAACCCGCGTCGCAGGTCCAAGTATCAACATCACAATAGCTGCGAGTGCCAAGAATGTCGGAGTGACTAGGCCAATCCAGATGATTGTGTCTTTGCCCAGCCAATCGCCAAGGATTGCGTCAGTTTGAAACGACCAAATCAACAGCACCCAGTAAGCTACGTAAGACGCAATCAACAAGTACTCCCCGCGAATACGAAACGCGTTCATGGCCGCGATCGTTGACTTGATCGTACATCCACATTCGGGGCATTTGCCGCCGGCCGTCAATCCGCGGAGGTTGTAACCGCAGGCGTTGCAGGACAAGTCCAAATCAATTTCGATCGC
This sequence comes from Phycisphaerae bacterium, assembly GCA_021604825.1. The sequence goes on from BQJS01000187.1 coordinate 3,695, forward strand.
CGACGTCACCGGGTTATCGATTCGCGCGAATGAGGTTGATGTATCTTCCAGGTTCTCAGTCGCAAGACGTCCAAGCTTGTGTCGCACAAAAAGTATGATCATCGAAAGGATGCAAAGGGCTTTCCAGGAGATGAGCCACCACGTTTTCCACCACGCCCCCAACTGCGCTTCGACGATGTCCGACGCTCCAAACAGAATAAACACGATTGCCGCAGCAAAGGCGCGCACACGCACGCGCGAATTCATCATCGCACAAACGGCGAATACGATTCCAATGACGATCCAAAGTCCGGCTTCGATGTGGTTTGCGGTTTTGAACATTTCCTGAAATCTCGATAGCGCACGTGGCCCCTTTCGCTCGCCGCGCTTACGGATGATTCCCTAACGTAAGGCTATCCTTCGTGATGTGCGCCCGGGCTTTTCACATCTTCCCCGCACGTACCCACCGCTCGCATACCCGCATGGGGAATTTACCACTCTCGGAATTCCCTTCGATATACCAATTTCACGATTATACTACGTCCGTTAGTGGACCACATCACATCATTTGGCCGGGCGAAGGAGAAAAGTCATGAAGTCGAACCATTGTTGTCAGTTGGCGTTGGCGTTCTGTCTTGCTTTCGCGGTTGCAGATGCGAGGGCGCAATGTGGAGATCCCGATCCCAGTAATGTCATCTTGAATGACGCGGACATCTGGCACATCACCGGTGGCGATTTGCTCACGGTGTTGGCCAACCCCTTCCCGGATGACAGTCAGGTAGGCAACTTCATTGCCGTTCGTAACATCATCGATCAGCCCATCAACTACTTCCGTATCATTTCAAACGAACATTTCGCGCAGAATAACACGAGCGTCTTTACGGTTGCGGAAGATTTGGAAAACGAAGGCGGAAGCAACTGGTGGTTGTTCTTCGAGTCGTCCACGTTCGACATCGTCGGATCGATTGAATGCGAAGACTGCGAATCCGATGACGATTGTGATGACGGCGACGAATGCACGGTCGACGAGTGCAACCTCGACGATGAGTTTTGCGTCTACTCGCCGCTCGATTGCGACGATGACAATGCGTGCACAGACGATGTTTGCGATGATGGCGAATGCGTCAATTACGTGATCAGTTGCGATGACGGCGACGCTTGCACGACCGATTCGTGCGACGCGTCCACCGGCTGCGACAATGAACCGATCGACTGCGATGATGGCGACGCCTGCACGGCCGACAGTTGCTCAGCCGGCGTGTGTTTCAGCGATCCGATTTGCGGTGTGGCTGACGGTTGCTGCGACGAGAGCTGCGATCCGGGAAGCGATCCCGATTGCTTCGTGTGCGGCGAGCGCAAAGATCCATGTTCGAGCAATTCCGATTGCTGTTCAAACAAGTGCAGACGGGGTCGTTGCAGGTAAACTCGCAATATTTAAGTCGAATGCTTGCTCAACAGCAGAGAACTCAATGAGCCCCGGTCGCGCGTCGTCCGGGGTTTCATTGGATATTTGAAAGCAATCACTCTCCAATCAAGCTGGCGGTCAACCCTCCAATCTCCTTGACCACGCCCGTCTTCCAGAGCGTTTCGACTTCATCGAGCAGTTCTTCAAACGCTTCACGCTCGGTCTTGAGGCGCATGAAGTCGACGGCTTCGCCGCTGGTCCATGCGCTGGCGATTTGATTCTTTCGGCTGGTCGTTTCGCAGCTTCCGTAGATGTATCCCGTCCTGACGTCCATCAGGATGGCGGAAGCCGTGGTGGTGACTTCGGCGGTTTGGTTGGGAGAAAGCCCCAGCGTCACAACCGAGAGCGGTGGCAAGACATCGCCGACGAAAAAGCTCGTGTCGAAGGTGTAGAGCAACAGCAAGTCGGCATGCAATGATGCGGCGGCTTGTCGTAGCTGCCGATCGGATTCGAGATGTTCGCTCAAGAGCATTCGATTCAACGTCGCCACCTGTTCGACCTGCGGTAGCGAACGGAGCCGCTCAAAGTCCTCATCGGTTTCAATGTCACGCACGGTGACGACGCTGTACTTTCCAGTTCCATATCCCTTGGTCGTTCGTGATCGATAGCGCGGTGCTTGTACGCGTGCAGTGGCTAATTGCGCGGGGAGGGGTGACGCGGGTCTGCGGGCGAGGATTTCCTTGATATCGTCGTCGGCGAGAATGTTGAAATCAGCCGCCGCCCCCGGCGTACGGTATGACGCGCATCCAGCCGCCAATAGCAAGAGTGAAGTGCAAAGGACTTGAAGTGGCATTCTGAGTGGTTTCGCGGCGGGCATTTGAGGTTCTCCTTGTGGAAGCTGGGGTGTGAGTTTTTGGCTCTGGGCACGTTAAATCTGCAAACATGCGTCCGCAAGCAGATTCCCGTAAAACCATGTACGGCAGAAGTTGGGGCTTTAGTCCTTGAAGCCGATCGCTGATGTGGCTATACCGTTCGCTTGTGTCAACCGGTGGTTAAGGCCGGTAGTAGATTTTTGAGGTTCGTATTTTCGATCGGATCGGAGACAGCTATTCGGGCAGAATTGGCGATCCGGTCACATTCATGGAGGAAAATCGCGATGTTTAAGAGATTTTTGTGTGCAGCGTTTGTTGGCTCGTTAGTGATGGGTGCGTCGGGGTGCAGCGTTACCGGGGCGGCATGGCAGGCGGCGAGAATTGGCAAGAACGTGTCCAAGAAGGACAGTTATCTGAGCCTTTCGCTTGACGGTCTTGAGGCCAAACAGAACAAATTGAAGAAGGGCTTTGCTGGTTACGCGAAGCATAAGATCAAGGGGACGGTCAGCACCGCGCCGACGTTCAAGTTTGGTTTCGAGGATCCCACCAAGTTTGGCCGCATCACCGGTACGAACATGCAGATCCATCAGGCGTTTGAAGCCGACTATTCACACAAGGCAGAATTCGTTATAACGCCCAATGGAAGTGGTGCGGAATCACTCATGAAGCCCGACCGAGCTTACAACCTCGGTAGCATTGGCAGCGAAATGATGGTCCTTGACTTCGACGGCAACAATGTCGGTGGTGTGACACTCAAGCCGGGCATGGACTACATGTTGGTTTTCACCGTCAGCGGCGACCGCAGCGAAACGATGCAGGTTCACTTCAGCACCAAGTAAGCAGACGTCTGGCACGCTCGATAGAAAACAAAGAACCGCGGATCAGAATTGGTCCGCGGTTTTTTGTAGGGTGCGGCTTGCCGCACCTGTTATTTCTTGGGACTCCAAGAAGCGATCAATCCAGATCGATGTCCTTGTTGTCCGATTCGTCTTTGTCGGCCATCGAGTAATCGGTGTCTTGGCGTTTATGGTTGACGCCCAGTTTCTTCATGTAGAGTTCTTTGATGTCGTCCGCGTTCAGTCCGACGCATTGGGCCATGCTGATCCAGAAGAAGAGCAAGTCGATGACTTCGACGCGGGCGTTTTGCAGGTCGTGGATTTCGTAGCGGCGGCCTTCCTTCGCTTCCTTGCACCAGTGCTTCCAGTACGTGCTGTCGCGAAGTTCTTCCAGTTCGTTGCTGGCGGCTGCGATGTAGTCGTTAAGCCATTCGCCAGCCAGTTTCGGGTCGAAGGATTTTCGCAGGGCTGCACAATCGAATCCAATCCGCTTGTTCAATTCTGCCTGGGCTTCAAAAAGTTCATGCAACACGAGGGGTCCTCCGTTTTGTTTCGATCACCGGGTCCATGTGATGTACGTCGGGTGATCCGGTGTTTGAGAATAGCGAATCATTGCGATTGCGAGGGGCAACGCAAGGTAGCCCACCCAAACGTCTGGTTTTGGGTTAATAACAGCGTCGGCGGTGGTGTGGCCAAGTGAATGTGGGGCGGTTGACACCCTTTTGCGGCATCCGTACCTTTTGTTTGCGAACCAGAACGATCCACCGAAACCATTCCAAGAAGGGCAACCATTGGCCAGAATAAGCGGACAACGCGCTAACGAGCTTCGACCCGTCAAAATCACCCGGGGGTTCACGCGGAATGCGGCTGGCTCGGTGCTGATCGAATGCGGTGAAACGCAGGTGTTGTGTACGGCGTGTTTGGAGCAGGGTGTGCCGGGATGGAAGGCTGGTTCGGGGTCGGGATGGTGTACAGCTGAATACGACATGCTGCCCGGTTCGACCAATCAACGGAAGCGGCGTAACCGCAGCAAGATCGACGGACGGACGCAAGAGATTCAGCGGCTCATCGGTCGATCGCTTCGGGCGGTTATCGATCTCGACGCACTCGGCGAACACAGCATCTTGATCGATTGCGACGTTATACAAGCCGATGGGGGCACGCGGACGGCCAGCATCACCGGTGCGTACGTGGCGATGTGTGATGCGGTCCGAGTCGCCCGCAAACGCAAGTGGATCGCGACGAACCCCGTCACCGACAGCGTGGCGGCTGTTAGCGTTGGTATTGTGGACAAACGAGCAATGCTTGATCTGTGTTACGAAGAAGACGTGCGTGCCGACGTGGATATGAACGTGGTGATGACCGGTTCCGGCAGTTTCGTTGAGGTGCAGGGCACGGGGGAGGGTGCGACGTTCTCGCGCAAAGAACTCGATCGGTTGACGACGCTTGCAGCGAAGGGGATTCGGCAGTTGCACTTGGAACAAGAAAAAGCGCTGCGGCGCCGGATCAAGACGAATGCATCAAGGTGAGAGAATGATGACCGTCCAAACAAATTCGATGAGACGAACGGATTGGATCAAGGTGCGCGCGGTTTGCGGCGCGGTCTTGCTGGCGTCGGGTGGCGCATTGACCGGCTGCGGTGAAGGCTGGGCCGACCAGTGGAACATGGACTGGGGCGGCGGATGGAATCGGGGCCCCAATCAAGGCGACGTCGAAGGCGTATATCATAGCCCATCGAAGCGTGATTGCGACGAATGGACGATCCTTGCCCGGGAGTGTTTTGGCTCGGGTCGGCGCAACGATGCCAAGAAGATTGCCGCCGCATTGAAAAAGACGCCGGGGATCAAGCCCGACCGTGTCTACGTGGTTCACAACAAGAGGGACTCGCGCGTCTTTTATGGAAGTTATTGGCGCCCCCCGAACAAGAAAACGGGGCGATTCGAAATCCCGCAGGAAATGCGACGGGATTTGGCGCTGATCAAGGACTTCACAACGTCGGGCGAACGCTTCTTTTTTGACGCCCGCATCTCTCCCACACCCACGCCGGATACTGGTAATGCTGCATGGGAATTCTCGCGCAACCGAGGTTATTACTCACTTCGCGTCGCATTGTTTTACAACGAGCCCGGGTTTCTAAATCGCAAAGAAGCGGCGGCGACCTATTGCAGTGAGCTGCGCGAAAAGGGCTTCGAAGCTTACTATCGCCACACGGAGATCGTCAGCGAGGTATTCGTCGGAAGCTTCGGCAAAGACGCACAGGTGAAGGGGCGTCGGTTGGGCGTGGTTGCGCACTTGCCCAGTAAGGAAGTGCAAGAGTTGATGAAGAAGGAACACTTTCAAGTGGAATTGCGCAACATGCAGGTTTATTCCACGAAGCTTGGACAGCGCCGAACCGTTGAGTTGGCGCGGCTTTTCAGAGTTGACGAAGATCCGACCGACTTTAGCGATGATTTCGAATGAAGCGTGAAGTTCTGGTTGCGACAACCAACGCGGGCAAGATACGCGAGATTCGTGCGGTGATGAGCGACGTGCCAATCGAGTGGTCGTTTCTAGAAGATCACCCGCCAGTGCCCGCGCCCATCGAAGATGCCGACACGTTTGAGGCCAATGCCATCCTCAAAGCCCGG
>BQJS01000188.1 GCA_021604825.1 Phycisphaerae bacterium
CAAGAAGAAGCTGGAATGGCTTGCGTGGTGTATCGGTCAATTCACTTCGTCGATGATCAAGGTTGAATCAACGCGACGAGGTAGGGGAGCATCAATGGGGTGGGGCAATAGTTTATCTGTCGATAAATCGTTCGAAGGAAATGTGCGCCCGCACCCAGCGACGGCGAATCGTTTCTCACGTTTCACGGTTCGAACTCTGTTTGTTATCGCGGCCTCGATGTTTGCGTCGCTCTCAGCTGCGGCTGCCCCTGGTGATCCCGAGATCGACGTTTGGGAAGGACTTTCGCAGCACTACCACGCGCTCGGTATTCCTCAAGAAGTTTATAACATCCTCGGGAACGTGTCGGACGACACTTTCGTTGATACGCTCACCTATTCGATCAACAACGGTCCCGACCTTCCGCTTTCGATTGGGCCTGACACGTTTCGATTGGAAAACGATGGCGACTTCAACATCGACATCAATCGCAACAGCCTCAACACCGGCATCAACATCATCGACATCACGGCGGAGGATTCGCAGGGTAACACGACGACCGTCACGGTTTCGCTGGACTACATGCCGCAGAACACTTGGCCGCTTCCGTACAACATTTCCTGGGACAGCGTTTCGGAATTGACCGACGTCGTCCAGGTTGTCGATGGTCTTTGGGATTTCACTTCCGACGGTGCCCGCATTCTCGAATGGGGATACGACCGAATCATTGCGGTCGGTGATCTGGATTGGACCGATTACGAAATCACGGTTCCCATCACCGTTCACGCGCACGACGAACTCGACCTTGGCTTCCCAAGCATCGGGCCTGGCATTGGCATCGTGATGCGTTGGCAAGGGCACAGCAATTGGCAGGGTCGGCAGCCGAATATTGGCTATCTGCCGATGGGTGCGAGCTTCTGGTACGACTTTTCCGACAACAACGGGACGTACGGTCTTCATGGAGACGCTGGCACGCTCCAATCCGATCAGACCGGACTAAAACTCGTTTTGGATACCACTTATTACTGGAAGTTTCGCTGTGAAAGTCAGCCGGACGGATCGACATTCTACGCAGGGAAGGTCTGGGAGTCTGGTCAACCGGAACCGCAGGGCTGGTTATTGAGCGGTTTCGAGGGATTCAACGATCTGCAGAATGGTTGTGTGCTGCTCATTCCGCACCATGTTGATGCGACTTTTGGGGATGTGTCGGTGGTGCCGTTGGGCGCTGGTTCGACTCTGGCAATTTCAAATCTCCAGGTGATTCCGTCACAAACATCCGCGCAAGTGTCCTGGTCCACAAACCAACTGGCTGATAGTTCGGTCGCATATGGCACGACCGCCGGTTACGAATTGGGAACCGAGAGCAATCCGTCGCTGGTCAGTACGCACAACATCACGCTGACCAACCTTCAACCGGACACGTTGTATCACATTCAGGCAACCAGCGAAAACGCGTCGATGGAGTCGGATTCAAGCGGCGACTTTACGTTTACGACGTTCGGGCCGCGCACCATTACGACCAACACATCTGGCAATGGCTCGGTCGTTTTAACACCCGATCAACCGACTTACCTCGACAACGATGTGGTCGACGTGGAGGCCGTTCCGTCAAATGGTTGGATGTTTGTGAACTGGCAAGGCGATCTGTCGGGGAATACGAATCCGACGCAACTGACTGTCAGCGGTGATATGAACGTGACGGCTGTCTTTACAGATAATGTTGATACCAATGGTCCGCTGATCAGCAACGTGCAGGTGACGGCTGGCGCGACCAGCGCCCAGGTCACTTGGACGACGGATGAACTTTCGGATTCAAGTGTCGCCTATGGACCGACCGCGGCATATGAGGACGGATCGTTGGGCAATTCGAATCAGGTGATCAATCACACGATCAATCTGCCAAATTTGACGCCGGAGTCGACATACCATTACCAAATCACATCAGCAGATGCGTTCGCCAACTCGAGTCAGACGGTTGACGCAGTATTCATGACGACGGCAGGCGTTTCGTCCGGGTTGGTGTCGGATGATTTTAGCGCAGGCCCACTCAATACGAACATTTGGACGTTCGTGAATCCGACCGGCAACAGCAGTTTGAACATGACCGGTACCCAAGCCGAAATCACAGTGGAAGCTGGTGTCCTTCACTCAATGTATGGCGGTGGCGATCGAAATTCACCACGCATCATGCAAAACGTACAAGACGCAGATTTCCAAATGGAAGTCAGCTTTGAATCGCTGCTGACGCAGCAGTTTCAGACGCACGGGATCCTCGCCGAGCAGGACGCCAACAATTACGTGTACTTTGATATCCTCAGTAATGGCGGGGAGATGCTGATCTATGTTGAGTCCGTACTCGGCGGATCGGGTTTTTCGCAAGCCTTCTCATCAATTGGGCAAGCCGGTCCGACCAAGGCCCGGCTTGAGCGAACCGGAGACTCCTGGACGTTTGAATACTCAACTGATGACGGTCAGAACTGGACGACTGGTGCGTCGTTTTCCACTCAACTCAATCTAACGGCTGTCGGTGTCTATGCGGGCAATGATTCGTTCTCAGGAATCGATTCGCCTGAGTATACAGCCGTGATCGACTACGCATTCAACCTTGCCTCTCCGATTGATCCGGAAGACGGTGGCGATTTGTGCGAGGGTGTTGACTGCAGCGGTCTCGATGGCGACTGCACGGTTGGTGTGTGCAATCCTTCGACCGGCGTGTGTGAATCGCAAGCGGCGAACAATGGCAATTCCTGCGACGACGGCGATCCTTGCACGGTCAACGATTCATGTTCCGGTGGTGCGTGCGTCGGGACTGCTAAGAACTGCACCGGGTTGAACAGCGAATGCACCGTCGGTGTCTGCAATGCCATTACCGGCGACTGCGAGGCCCAGCCAGCCAACGAAGGTTCACTCTGCGACGATGGCGAACTTTGTACGGTCAACGATTTCTGCACCAATGGCGTGTGTGCCGGTGTGTCGGTTGATTGCACCGGACTTGATAGCGATTGCACGCTTGGCGTTTGCAATACGAGCAATGGTTTATGCGAAGTCAGCGCGATCAACGAAGGTCAAGGTTGCAGCGATGGCGATCTTTGTTCAACGGGCGATGCGTGTTCCGGTGGCTTGTGCGTTGGCGATGCCGTCGATTGCTCCGGTCTGGACAGCGATTGCACGACCGGTGCTTGCAACGCAACGACTGGCGCGTGCGAAGCCCTGCCGGTGAATGAGGCTGGTGGCTGTAATGACGGCGACTTATGTACGATCAATGACGCTTGCTCCAACGGTGTGTGCAATGCCGACGCGACGGACTGTTCGGGCCTCGATGATGAGTGTCTTGCGGGCGTTTGCAATCCTGGGACCGGCGCGTGCGAAGCTGTGCCCGCCAACGAAGACGGTGCGTGCGACGATGGCGACAACTGCTCCACGGGAGACGCCTGCTCAAATGGGGTGTGCCTCGCCGACGCGGTGGATTGCTCCGGGCTGGATGACGCTTGTGTGATCGGTGCATGCAACTCGGAGACGGGGCAGTGTGAAGCCGTTCCCGCCAACGAAGGCGGCGCATGTGACGATGGCGATAATTGCACCACCGATGATGCCTGCTCGAATGGCGTGTGCGGTGCCATCGCGGTTGATTGCAGCGGTTTGGACGATGCCTGCGTGGTGGGCTTGTGTAATCCCGGTACGGGGATTTGCGAAACAGCGCCCGCAAATGAGGGCGGGGCATGTGACGACGGCGTGAACTGCACGACCGATGATGCTTGTTCCAATGGGCTGTGCATCGCCGATCCGATCGATTGTTCAGGCTTGAACGATGCCTGCAATGTTGGCGTGTGCAACGAGGATCTTGGCACATGCGAAGCGTCACCCGCCAACGAAAGCGGGACGTGCGACGATCTGGATCTATGCACGGTCAATGATGCCTGCACCAATGGGACTTGTGCGGGTGTGGCCAAGGACTGTTCATCACTTGACGGACCGTGCACCGTTGGCGTGTGCAACGGTTCGACTGGGGTTTGCGAAGCGCTCCCGGCCAACGAGGGCTTACTGTGCGACGATGGCGATTTGTGTACGATCAGTGACTTCTGCACAAATGGCGTGTGCGAAGGCGCGAACGTCGATTGCACATCGCTTGATGGGCAGTGTTCTACGGGCGTTTGCAATCCGTCGACCGGTTCGTGCGAAGTCGCTCCAATCAATGAAGGTCTCGGCTGTGACGATGGCGATCTCTGTACCGATGGCGACCTATGCTTAGCCGGTGTGTGCGAAGGGTCCGCCGTCGATTGCTCGTCGTTTGATGATGACTGTCTGGCAGGGGCGTGCAATCCATCCACCGGCGAATGTGAATCCGTGTCCGTCAATGAAGGCGGACTTTGTGACGATGACGATCTTTGCACCAATTCGGACGCCTGCACCAACGGCGTTTGCGTGGGCGTGGCCGTCGATTGTTCCGGGTTGGACGACACATGTGTGGCAGGGGCGTGCAATCCGTCCACCGGTTCATGCGAAGCGCTGCCCGCCAACGAAGGCGGTGCCTGCGACGACGGCGATAATTGCACGATTAACGATGCGTGTACCAATGGCGTCTGCGATGCCGAACCGCTCGACTGTTCCGGTTTGGACGACGCGTGCAATATCGGTACCTGCAACGAAACCCTGGGTGCCTGCGAAGCTGCGCCAAACAATGAAGGCGGGTCGTGCGACGATTTCGACACATGCACAGAAAACGATACCTGCGCCAGCGGTGTTTGCGCGGGCACGGCTAAGGACTGCTCATCGCTCGATAGCGCGTGTACCGTCGGCGCTTGCAACGAATCCAGCGGTGCATGCGAAGCCGTGCCAGCCAACGAAGGCAACACCTGCGACGATGGGGATCTTTGCACGGTTCTGGATTCCTGCACGACAGGTTTGTGTGTCGGAACGCCACAAGATTGCTCGGGGTTGGACGATGCCTGCAATGTCGGTGTCTGCAATCCTGGAAGCGGTGTATGTGAATCCGCCCCGTCCAATGAGGGCGGTGGTTGTGACGATGGCGATCTCTGCACGACGCTTGACGCTTGTACGAATGGCGTATGCGCGGGGACGCTGGTGGATTGCTCATCGCTGGACGATCAGTGCCTGCAGGGGGCGTGCAACCCATCGACCGGACTATGCGAATCGGTCAGTGGCAACGAAGGCGCAAGTTGCAGCGACGGAGACCTCTGCACGACTGGCGATGCCTGCACCAATGGATTGTGCGAAGGCTCGTTTGTCGATTGCTCGGGATTAGACGACGACTGCAACATGGGCATTTGCGCATCTTCGACCGGGTTCTGCGAGCAGGTTGCAGTCAATGAGTTGGGTGGCTGCGACGATGGCGACCTTTGCACGGAAAGCGACGCTTGCGCCGGTGGCGTTTGCGAAGGAACTGCCGTCGATTGCAGTGAACTCGATGGCATGTGTCAGACTGGCGTGTGCGACGGCGGGACAGGTGAATGTGTTGCGCAGTTTGCCATCGACGGAGCCTCGTGCGACGACGGCGACTTGTGTACCGATGACGACGAATGTACCGGCGGAACATGTGCGGGAACGTCAGCCGACTGCTCCGGTTTGGATGACCAGTGCAACGTCGGAACCTGCAACGGAACGACCGGCGAATGCGAAGCTGTCGCCTCAAACGAAGGGCAGCCATGCGACGATGGCATCGTCTGCACGTTTGATGAAACATGCGGCGACGGTGACTGTTCGGGAACGCTGGAGGATTGCGACGAGGACGGTGAATGCGACGGTGACGACAACTGTCCGGCGGTCGCCAACCCATTGCAGGAAGATGCCGACTTCGACGGATTCGGCGACGCTTGCGACGAACTGTTTGACTTCGACCACGATGGCGATATTGATCTGGATGATTTGGGCGAATTTACGGCCTGCGTCAGTGGGGCTGGATTCGACGCCACACTTTTGTGCCAGGATCCATTCGACAGCGACGCCGATGGTGATATAGACTTATTCGACTGGGCGGTCTTCCAGACGGCCTTTACCGGGCCTACCGCGATCACGTGTCCGTGACCCCCTCTGTGGTAGGCGGCCGATAACGAAGTGACCTGGGGTTTATCCCGCAATTGGGGGCGAAAGGTCACTCGATCGGCAGACGATGAATCCTAGACGTACTCGTTGGGTTTTTGCGCCCCAGCCGTATGGGGCACATTGAAGGAGCGTCACTTGAAAGTAGCACTCTTAGCCGGTGGTGTGGGAACGCGCCTGGCTGAAGAAACTGAGGTTAAACCCAAACCGATGGTGGAGGTCGGCGGAACACCGATCATCATGCACATCATGCGCCACTACGCGCAGTTCGGGCACAAGCAGTTTGCCATCGCGCTGGGGTATAAGGGCGAGTACATCAAGAAGTACATGATGGAATATTCCTCGCTGCAATCGCACTTGACCGTCGATCTTAAGTCCGGCGATGTCGAGCGCCATGGCAGTGACGTATTGGATTGGACTGTTGATCTGGTGGACACTGGTCGCGACACGCTGACGGGTGGACGCATCAAGAGGCTCGCGCCGTTTATTGGCAACGAAACGTTCATGCTGACGTGGGGCGATGGTGTGTCTGACGTCGACCTCGACAAGTTGCTCGCGTTTCATCAGTCGCATGGCAAACTCGCGACAGTGACAGCCGTGCGCCCGACCGCGCGCTTTGGCCACCTTGAATTCGACGGCGACCGCGTGGTGGAGTTTTCTGAAAAACCCCAGACAGCAGAAGGCTGGATCAACGGGGCGTTCTTTGTCCTTGAACCGGCGATCTTTGATTACATCGAAGGCGATGCAACACAGTGGGAACACGAACCGATGGAGCGTCTCGCCCGCGAAGGGCAGCTGATGGCCTATCGGCACAATGCATTTTGGCAGTGTATGGATACGCTGCGCGATAAAAAGCTCTTGGAAGAGCTTTGGGAATCGGGAAAAGCACCTTGGAAGACATGGGACTAAGCGATATGCGAGTTTTGGTAACAGGAAATCTTGGATACATCGGAACCGTTCTGACCCCGATGTTGATGAATGAGGGCATGGAAGTCGTTGGCTTGGATAGCGACCTCTATCGACACTGCACGTTCGGTGCAGACATCCCCGATGTGCCCACGATCATCAAGGACGTGCGCGACGTGGAGTTGGCCGACGTCGAAGGCTTTGATGCTGTTTGTCATCTCGCCGGTCTATCCAACGATCCGTTGGGCGATCTCAATCCCGATCTGACATTTGAAATCAACCACCGCGCCTCGGTGCGGTTGGCTGAACTTTGCAAGCAAGCTGGCGTGGAGCGATTCATCTTCTCGTCGTCGTGCAGCAACTACGGTGCGGCTGGCGATGACATGCTGGATGAAGACTCGCGTTTCAATCCGGTGACACCCTATGGTGAGTCGAAAGTTTTTGTTGAGCGCGATGTCTCGCCGATGGCGGATGGTTCGTTCTCGCCAGTGTTCTTGCGCAATGCGACGGCGTATGGTGTGTCCCCGCGTCTGCGATTCGATTTGGTGGTCAACAACCTGACGGCATGGGCGGTGACGACGGGCAAGGTGATGATGAAGAGCGACGGTAGCCCGTGGCGACCGATCGTTCACATTGAAGACATTTCGCGTGCGTTCCTGGCAGTGCTCAAAGCGCCGCGTGAGAAGATTCATAACCGTGCATTTAACGTCGGACGGACCGACGAGAACTTGCGGGTGCGCGATATTGCTAACTTGGTCGGTGAAATCGTACCTGATTGCGAAGTCGCGTTTGCCGACGGCGCATCACCAGATGCCCGCAATTATCGCGTCAATTGCGACATGATTGCGAAAGAGTTAAGCGATTTTGTGCCGCAATGGACAGCTCGTAAGGGTGTCGAAGAATGTTATCAAGCGTACACCAAGCACAGCGTGACGCTGGAGGAATTTGAAGGTTCAAAATACCAACGCATCGGTTACATTCGCAGCCTGATCGCAAGCGGCGAACTCGACGACAAACTGCGCTTTGCAGAGCAAGTTGCGCCGGCGAACAAGTAAGGATTGCCAAAAAGCGAGAGAGAGGAACGCGAACGATGGATCGAACCGCAACACTAACCGACGGGAGTGATCTCGTGGCACAGCAATCCTGGGAAGAGTTTACGACGCGCTGCGATGCGGCGAGTTGTCGATCGTGCGGCGGGTCCACGCTTTTGCCAGTGCTCGACCTCGGCAAGATGCCGTTGGCTGACGGCTTGCTTACCAAGGAGCAGCTTTCGCAACCGGAAAATACGTATCCGTTGGAATTGGCGTTCTGTTCGAAGTGTGCGTTGGTGCAGATTCTCGAAACGGTTCCGCCTGAAATCTTGTTTGGCCACGACTATCCGTATTTCTCGTCGTTCTCCGATGCACTGCTGGCCCATTCTCGCGAAAACGCGCTGGACCTGATCGATCGACGAAACCTGGAAGGTGGGGATGACTGTCTGGTCGTGGAACTGGCCAGCAATGACGGATACTTGCTCAAGAATTTCGTGGAGAAGGGTATCAACGTGTTGGGCATCGATCCGGCACCGGGACCTGCCAAGGCGGCTGAGAAAATCGGTGTGACGACATTGTGCGATTTCTTCACCGAGGAATTGGCCAGCAAACTTGCAACTGAAGGCAAGCAAGCCGACGTGATCATCGCCAACAACGTTCTTGCCCATGTGGCTGACACCAACGGATTCGTCCGTGGCGTGCGCACGATGCTCAAAGACAGCGGTGTGGCGGTCATCGAAGTGCCTTACGTTCGCGAACTGATTGAACACGGTGAATTCGACACGATCTACCACGAGCATTTGTGTTACTTCTCGGTGTGTGCTCTTGATGCGCTGTTTCGCCAGAACGGTCTGTTTCTAAACGACGTGAAACCGCTCTCGATTCATGGCGGATCGCTTAGGCTTTATATAGAGAAGCACGAACGCCCGTCGCCGGTGATCATCGAGATGCTTTCGGAAGAGAAGGCGCTCGGTCTTGACCGCTACGAATACTTCAAGAACTTCAGCGAGCGGGTCCGCGAGATTCGCAATGAGATGCAAGTTCTGTTGAAGGACTTGCGTGACAAGGGACAGTCGATTGCGGGATATGGGGCGGCGGCCAAGGGTGCGATCATGCTGAATTACATCGGCGCGGGCACCGACGTGATCGACTATGTGGTGGATCGCAACGTTCACAAGCAGGGCTTGTACATGCCCGGAACGCATCAACCGATTCCAGATCCTGATCGAATTGCAAAAGAGATGCCCGATTACGTGGTGATTCTGCCGTGGAATTTCAAGGATGAAATCATGTCGCAGCAGCAGGAGTTTCGCGACAACGGCGGTCGATTTATCATCCCGATCCCCAAGCCATACGTTGTGTGACGATGAACCTGAAATGTGCCACTGCTCTGTGAGCAGTGCAG
>BQJS01000189.1 GCA_021604825.1 Phycisphaerae bacterium
GCCCCAATCAAGCGCTCACCCCACTGCCGGAAAACTCACCCGCCGGCACGGGCGGAACGCCAACAATGGAACCACGCAAGGCGGCTTGCATGCTCTGCGCCAATGAAGAAGGCGACTATCTCAAGTGTACCGAGGCGTGCCCTAGCGGCGCGCTACAGTTGATCAAAAAGAATCGGGAGGAGATTACCGAGAAAGTCGCAATCGGCATCGCGGAAATCGATTTCAACCTTTGCTATTCGTACAACAATTGGAGTTGCGGTGCGTGCTTTCGAGCCTGTCCACTCGGAGGCGAAGCGATGACCGTTGGTCGGTGGGAGCAACCCACCGTTCATCCCGACGCATGCGTGGGGTGCGGATGCTGCGAACGCGCTTGTATTCGATATCCGCACGCCATTCGAGTTAAGACGAGGGATGCGTGATGCGCTGGAGTCGTCGAGACACATTACGCGCGGTTGCAGCGGCGACTGGTTTTGCGGTGGTCGGCGGGATTGTCAATCTGCTTGAGCGCACCGGACTATCCAAGTACCCGCTCGCCCGCCGACCCTACGAGAGACTCGCGGGTATTCTTCGGCCCCCCGGGGCACTTCCCGAGCGTGAGTTTCTTGCGGCGTGCATCCGTTGCTACCGTTGTCAGGATGCGTGCGAGCCGGGCGCGATCCAGTTCTATACCGAGTCGGAAGGCAGGCACTATCACACACCATACGTCGATCCGTCGAAGAACGGCTGCACGTTGTGCAATAAGTGCGGTCCAGCGTGTCCGACCGGGGCGCTCGTTCCCTTTGAAGACAAGACGGACGTGGACATGGGTTCGGTGGAACTGATTCCGGATTTGTGCCTCTCGTTCAAGGCCAAACGCATTCGGCACGAGCAGGAACTGCTGATGCAATTGGGGAAGGAACCGACGGAGTCTGAAGCCGAATACGAGCGGCGCGGGCCTTGTGGTGAGTGCTATATGTTTTGTCCGTTGCGCAATCGCGCGATCACCCTGATGCCGGGCTCGTTCCTGGCGCCAGTGATTCACACCGAGCACTGTGTCGGATGCGGTATGTGCGAAGACATTTGCAGAACCGTGGTTCGCGGAGAGCCTGCAATCCGGGTCGTTCGTACTCGGCGTCGCGACGGCGAGGAGGTGACAACATGAAACTGCAAATCGCGCGCCGGTGTGTCCAAATCGCAGTCGTAATCTTTTTGTGCGGTATCGTGTCGCTCAGCCTATATGCCCATTATCGCTCAGCACGGTTCGTGGACGATCCGCAACTGATGGCCGGTTTGCGTGGCGAAGTAGTCTCACAAGCGATTCACCCTATTGTCGATTCACTCGAAGATCCGCAGGCGTTTCTCGATGCCAACAAGGGGACGCTGTGGTCCATGCGAATCTTCGGCGTCAGCATCAGCGACCCACTGGCGGCGGCCGAAATGCTTGCGGCATCCAAAACCATTCATTGGCCGATGCTGGCGTCGATCATCATCCCAGTCATTCTCACGCTCGTGCTCGGGCGCGTGTTTTGCAGTTGGATTTGCCCGGCATACTTGCTCTTCGAGATCACAGGGAAGCTTCGCAAGTTGCTGCGGTTGGCGGAAATCGAACCCGCCAATGTCCAGTACTCCCACCGCAACAAGTACATTCTTTTGTTTGTGGGTTTGCTAATGACCGCATGTGTCTCGGCACCGATCTTTGCGCTGATCTACCCACCGGCAGTTGTGAGCCGCTTGATTCACGCTTGGATCTTCGGAACTGCTGCGACGGCGATGTTGCTGATTTTAGGAATAATTGTGGCGTTCGAGCTGTTTGTTTCGCCGCGTTGGTGGTGTAGATCGATGTGTCCCGGTGGTGCGTTGTATGGAATTCTGGGATGGGCTAGGCCCGTACGGGTGAAGCTCAAGTCAGACAGTTGCACGGGTTGTCGGGCGTGTATTCCGGTTTGCGAGGCGGGGATCAATCCGATCACGGAGTCAGAGTCCATCGAGTGTGACAACTGCGGCGTCTGCCTAAATCATTGCGGTGATGATGCGCTGGTGTTCACGATTGGCCTGCCCGTCATGTTTCAACAGAAGCCTCGCAAGAAGCAAGCGCAAAAAAACACGGCTGGCGCAACCACGTTACTTGCGTTCCTGTTCGCGCTGCTTTTGCCCGCAACAGCGTCAGCGCACCATATCCTTGGCCTGCCGCACTATTCATACAAAGAGAATTACCCGCAGCGTCCGACGCTGGAGTACCCGGCTACGTCGGGTCCGTATGATATTATTCTGACGTCGTATCCTGGCATCCCTACACCGGGCGAACAAGCCAATCTTGCTTTCTATATCAAGGATCGCAATACCAATGTGGCCTTCTCCGATTCGGTCACGTTACGCGTCCTGCAAACGAGCACTTTCGGCGACAATGAAACGATTTTGCCATCGACCACACGGCCACCCTTTGACAACGAGTTCAAATACCACGTCACCTTTCCGGATGATGGCGAATACATCGTCGAGCTTTCGGTGATGGTGGAAGGGAAGTTGGAAGTGATCCCGTTTTTGATGGTCGCCGGTCAGCCGTCGGCGATGATGTCAACCGCCATCCTTATAGGCTGTCTTGGCGTGGTCGCATTCGTCATCGCACGTGCAGTTCAGCGCAAGCGCCGTCGAACGCGAAACGCCAACACAGTAGCGAACATTCCCGTGATCGCGCTGAAGCAGATGGAGACTTAAGCATGGACCGTCTCAAACTCTGGTTTCCATACATCCTTTTGAGTGTGGTCTGCGCAGTGATTGTCATATCGAATATCAATCTCAGCCCTGGCACCGATCAGGCGATTGCATCGAGCGACATCTGCGCACCATGTGGCATGACGGTTGACAAACAGACATCGCTTAGCGCAAACCTCGAAGGTGAAACACAGTATTTCTGCTCGGTGACGTGCCGCGATGGGGCAACAGGTCAACCGACCCAAGTGCGGGATTCAAACGAACGCCACAACGCGATTGACGTAGTCTGTAATATGGAAGTCAATCCATCCTGGGGCATCCGCACCGATTACGAAGGGAAACCGTACTATTTCTGCACGAAACGCTGCCGCGGGCAGTTCATCGCTGGACCTTCGGGCTTTCTTACCGAAAAGTGCATGGTTTGCGCCCAGCAAATCGACAGTCAGGCAGCATTTCCGGCAACCTATCTCGGCAAAACCTATCGATTGTGCAGTGCAGACCACCGCGCAGAATTCAAAGCCGACCCGGCGGCTTTCTTTATGCACAGCATGTGGGGTATACCGACTTGGCTTTACTACGCGTCGATTGCGCTGGTGTTGATTGTGTCATTCGGCGTCTTCGACTGGATTAGCCGACTTCAGTCCACATCAAAGTCAGCAGACGCAACCATTGCGCCCGCAAGCGAATCGCGTGCCAGAGTCATTGGGGATGATGAGATTGCCGGTGAAGGTGAGCGCGTCATGGGTGCGTCGCAGGGCGGACTTCCCGCAAGCGGCGCGATGGCCATCGCCTTGCCCATGCTGTCATCTTCGCCTGCAATTTCGGCTCCTTCAGGTTCTGGTTGCTCGTCGTGTACATCGTGCAACGATCGGTTCGATTTGCTTTCAGTCGGTTGGATTCGAGCGTGCGTAAACTCACGTGGGTTTCGGTTTGCATTACAGTTCTTCGTTTCGGTCTTGTTCGTTCTCATCATCGCAGCCGGTCTTTTCGGAAACCAAAACCCCGCGCTGAATATCGCCCCCATCCTTACCTGGACGGTGTGGTGGGGTTTGCTCATTGTCCTCATTATGTTTTTTGGAAAGGCGTGGTGCTACGTTTGCCCGTGGGACGCAATCGCCGGTTGGACGGAGCGATTGTCATTCTGGAAAAAGTCCGATGATGGTCTGACGCTCGGATGGAAGTGGCCCCGCATCGTGCGAAATATCTCGATCGCGACGATCATGTTCGTTGGATTGACGTGGGTCGAACTGGGTTTTGGCGTCACCATGAAACCGCGCGTTACCGCGTACCTGGCGATTGGCATGTTGTTGATGGCGGTGGTGTCGGCACTGCTGTTCGACCGCAAGAGCTTTTGCCGCTACGGGTGCCTGGTTGGAAGGGTCAGCGGATTGTACGCGCTGTTCGCCAGCACTGAGGTTCGCTCGAAAAGCGCTGATGTTTGCAAGTCATGCGGTACGAAGGAATGTGTCACCGGGAGCGAGAGCGCGTACGGCTGTCCAACGTTTCTCTACCCGGGCAAACTCGCATCCAACACCTACTGCATTCAATGCATGGAATGCATCCAAGCCTGTCCGCATGACAATCTCGCGGTCAATCTGCGCCCATGGGGCAGCGACCTTGCGACGGAAGGCAAACCGAGGAGTGACGAAGCGTACCTCGCGCTATTGATGCTTGCGATCACGGGATTTCATGGACTCACCATGACCCCGGCATGGCAGCAACTCATTGACGCGATTCGATCGTCGGCAGGGATTGGCCGCGTGCTTGGATTTAGTATTGGCATGACGTTGCTCATGCTTGCTCCCATCGCTATTTACGCGGTGCTCGTCGGTATCTCGCTCCATCTTGGAAAAGCCCAAGCACGCGAACAACTGACTTATCGCGATTACTTTGTCCGGTATGCGTACGCACTCTTACCAATTGCGCTGTTTTACCACATCGCCCACAACGCGGAGCATTTGCTTATGGAGGGGCCCAAAGTCCTCGCGATGATTTCTGATCCATTTGGTTGGGGTTGGAACGTGCTTGGCACCGCCAACTGGACGATTCCTCCGTTGATCTCGCTGGAAAAACTGTGGTTGATCCAGGTGCTGCTCGTTCTCGTCGGACACGTCTACAGTCTGTGGGTGGCGCAGCGCACCTCGATGCGACTGTTTGGGACAGCCCGTGCGACGTTTCGAAGCCAGTTGCCCATGCTGGCTGGGATGATTGCATTCAGTGTGTTTAGTTTGTGGCTTCTCAAGCAACCGATGGAAATGCGAACTTCCGCAATGTAATTGCGACTGATTATGAATGTGGACCGAAGACAATTCTTCACGCATCTGGGCAGAAGCCTGGCGTCGACGATGTGCGATACCTACGAGGCTGTTCGGGGGAACTTCGACGCAATACCATCACAAGATGAAGCGCAGCCTTTTGAAAAAAAACCGGTGCGACCATGGGTGCGGCCACCCGGCGCACTTCCGGACGATCAATTTCGCAAGACATGTACGCAGTGTACGGATTGCCAGGAAGCGTGTCCGTACCAGTCGATTCGCCGACTGGGACCCGAGTGGGGAGTCGATGCCGGGATGCCGGCCATCATTCCTTCCGAATCTCCATGTTACATGTGCGTCGATATGCCCTGTATCAAGGCTTGCGAACCCAAGGCCCTACTACCCTCTGCGCCCGAAAACTTCCGCATGGGAGTGGCGAGGCTTGATCGAGAGTCATGTTATGTTTCCCAAGGCCAGCGATGCGATTATTGTGTAACGCGTTGCCCGTTGAAAGGACACGCGATCGACTTTGGAGATGGTGGAATTCCTGAAATCAAAGAAGCAAACTGCACCGGATGCGGTGTCTGTTCGTATCTTTGTCCACCAAATGCAATTACAGTCATTCCTTCAGAACTCGAATGAAAGGACATGTCACAATATGAATCAAGATCCCAGCGCAACCCCATCCGCCGTACTTCGGGACGAGCACCAAATCATTTTGCGGGTGCTGCAGGTACTCGCAAAACTCGTTGAGCGCGCCGAGAGCGGTCAAGGATTTGAGTTCGAGGCATCAAGCAAATGCGTTGAGTTCTTTCGTCTCTTCGCGGATGCCTGCCACCATGCCAAAGAGGAGGATTTACTCTTCCCGGTCCTCGAATCGCGTGGCATTCCTAAAGACAATGGTCCGATCGGCGTGATGCTTTACGAGCACAAAATCGCCAGGGAACTCACGCGCGAGATGGGCAGTGTGTTGGACTCGATGGAACAAGGCGACGACACCATGCCAGCATCATTTCGCGATGCGGCCCATCAATATATCAATCTGCTGACCGCCCACATCCACAAGGAAGACAACATTTTGTTTACGATGGGTGATCGAGTCATGCAGAAGGAGGATCAGCAATCACTCTGCGCCCAATTCTGTGAGGTGGGCTGCCGCAGCTTCGAAGGCAAGAAAAGGGAAGAGCTAGAGCAACTGGCGAATGATCTTACGAGAGACTGGTCCTAGTATCTCACCGGGGGCGGCTTCTTTTTCGTGTTTTTCCTGACCTCCACTGGTGTCACTATTTGCTCAGCGAAGTTCTGTGTCTGCCGTTACCGGATTGAATCGGTCCTTACACGGAGCTCACTCGAGCTAACCTCGGCGTCGACAATTCGCGTTTCTGCGAGTCATGTCAGGGCGACTCGAGCTCGAAGGCCGGCAGGCTCCGCTCGTTCCACTCGCTAATCAATGTTTGCTGGCTGGTGCTGCCGTTGGATGAACTCTGACATAAGAGGTTGACTAAAGTGGAGATCAAGTCACCGTTTCTTGAACAACTGAACGATCTTCATCAGATCGGGCTCGCGTCGATTTAAGCGCTTGGCATTCAGTCGCTTCTGTAGCCGGTGCTCAACGAGGTGTTTTTTCCGAAGACGAGCCCTGTCTATCAAGTCAGCCGGTCTGCGACATCGTATCGCAGCTCCACCACTCCCAAAGCATTTCGATTCAGTAATCCAGCTTAAGACCATATTCAAACGGCGGCGAAGCGCGCGGCGTATCGGGTCACTCGATTTCCTATTGAGGAGGCATCAATAGCGCGTCCGCGAACACAAACGCCAGCAGCCGTGTGGCCCCAGTCGGTAGTTTCGCAGGGAACGCCATATCGATTCTTATCTGCGGCGAAAGCGTGATGCACGATGAGTCCTTGTCGGAAATACTCGATTGCGCAAGCCAGATGCCATCAGTTGTTGGTGGCGCAGGGTAACGGGGCTTCTTTCGTCAACTGTCTGTTCCAACATACTGGCCTGGCGTTGTCGGTCTTTACCGATGCGACCCTGACGAATTGCACGATCGATGGCGATGTTCTTGTTCGCAACAATGGATTGACGACGATGAGCAACTAGGTGGTGCGTGGATCATTGTCGGTTCTTACCGATGGGTCCTACGCGATGAGTCGTTCGTTTTTTGCAGGTGCGACAGGCGACAACATCGACGGAGTACCAAACTTTGTTGACGCAGATAGCGGCGACTGTCACTTAGCTGCCGGCTCAATGGGCATCACGCTGCCGACCAAGATGCCTATGTCGCGGCGAACGGTACACCGACCGATCTCAACGGCGACCCGCGGATGCATGACGATATCGGTATTGCTGACACCGGACTCGGTGTGCCTAAGTATCTCGACATGGGCGCGTTTGAGTTCCAGGGTACGACACAGTGCGGGACCGGCGGTGACTTTGGAAACAACGGAACCGTGGACCTAAACGACTATCGACGCTTCGCAGAATGTGTGAATGGCCCGATCGGTGGCCTCGGAACCGACTGCGAATGCTTCGACCTGGACAGCGATGGCGACGTGGACACGCGCGACTTCGCCTAATTCCAAAAGGCATACTCTGGAAATTAGGAGTTTGCCCTTGTAGCTCAACTAACTGTAACTGTTCCTCGCATGATCGAGCCACCCCACACCTTTGGGGTGGCTCGTCTCTTTCGCGCGGCCGATATTGAATCGTCTGGAAACACAGATTCCCAATCGGTTTGATTTGGGCGTGCTTGCTGACCCTGAAACGAATATTAATTGCATCGACATCTATCAAATTATGCGTGCGGCTAGGCAAGTTGAGAGGATTCTTGAATTGACGTTCCCCCGATATCTTGATCCAGTCAAGATGAGAGTTTTCAGGTAAACTTTGGTCATCAGGCCCGGCTTTTTTGACCGGGAGGGAAATGCTGATGAAGAAGTTCAGATTCACGGAGGAATAGATCGCTTTTGCGCTTCGGCAGGCAGTGTCGGGCACTGCGATCCAAGAGATCACTCGCAAGCTTGGAATCATTGAGCAAACCCCTTACCGTTGGAAGAAGAAGTATGCGACCTTGGGCGGTGGCTCAATTGCTGGCAGTGATCTGGCTCAACATCCCGGGAGATGGTGGAACATGAAGAAGCTGAATGTCATGAAGCGAACAGGAGGTATGCTGGCGGCAGTTCTGTGCGTGGCGTGTCTGGCTGACGTGACACGGGCAAGTGCGGACGCGGTGTTGGGCAAGGCGCGGGCGGCGGTCCAGGCCGGTCGGTTCGCAGACGCCGAGGCGCTGATCGCGCCGCACATCGCAAATCCAGATGAGCCCGTTACGGATTCGTTCGCGATTCTGCGCGAGCAGATGCGCCGGATCCGCAGGGACTATCGCCTGACACCCGAGGCGATGTTAGCGCTGCTCAAGCGATCGATTCCCGACGCGACGATGGCCGACGTCGAACGTTGGCGCGATTCCGGGGATCTGCAGCATCGCGTGATCGATGGAACGACGTGGTACTTCTCGCGCGCGGTGGGCACGCTGTTGCGTTTCTGCCCGGAGGCGCAGGCACGCCGCAAGCACACGGTCAAGCCTGCGGGTTCGCGATTCGACCTGCCGCGTCACCTCGTGCGGCTCATCAAGCGCGCCGAAGCCGGCAAGGAGCCCGAGGTCTTCCCGGTCAAGCACAACGTGACCTATACGCTGACAGTCAAACCGGGAAACGCACGCGTCAAACCTGGGGCAACGGTGCGCTGTTGGTTGCCATTTCCCCAAGAATACCGACAGCAACGCGATGTGCGACTTATTCGCAGCGAACCGGAAGCGTCCAAAATCGCGTCGAAGGACGCACCGCAGCGCACGATCTTTTTTGAAAGCAAGATTAAAGATGTGGACGACCCGCTCGCATTTTCCGCGACGTTTGAGTTCACGACGTCGGCATACTGCCCCTTGCCCAAACCCGAACAGGTGAAGCCGTACAACAAATCGAGCGAACTTTACCGTTCCCAAACTGCGGAGCGCGCCCCGCACATCGTTTTCACGCCCAGAGTGCGACAGATTGTGAGGGAAGTCGTCGGTGACGAGTCGAATCCATTGCTGGCGGCACGTAAGCTTTTTCGCTGGATCGATGCCAACGTGCCGTGGTGTGCGGAGATGGAGTACGGCACAATCTTCAACTTGAGCGACAAGGGGCTGACCGCGGGACGGGGCGATTGCGGCGTGCAGGGCATCTCGTTTGTTACGCTGTGCAGGGCGGCTGGCATTCCCGCGCGCTGGCAATCGGGCTGGGAAACGAAGCCGATCAATTGGAACATGCACGACTGGTCGGAGTTCTACGTCGAGCCCTGGGGCTGGTTGCCGGCGGATGCCTCATACGGTTTGCAAGATCATCCAGATC
>BQJS01000190.1 GCA_021604825.1 Phycisphaerae bacterium
CGAACAACTCACCGCGTTTCATGCGGAGATTTTCTTGAACCGTCGCAAGCAGGTCAGCGGATTCCCAAAACGCCTGCTCGGTACGCGGATCAATCCGAACTCGACCGACCCCAGCGTCCGCGAGTTGATCCCCACCAGTTGCGATTACATTTCGATTCCATTCTCGTGGCGTGAGATCGAACCGCGCGAGAAGGAACTCAACTGGCAAGCCACCGACGATTGGATCGACTGGGCCAGCCGCCATCACATCCCGGTGCGCGGCAGCGGTCTGGTGTCATTCACCAAAGCCAACGTGCCCGATTGGTTGTACATTTGGGAACACGATTTTGAGGCCATCCGCGACTTGGTGTACGAACACCTGACCCGAGTGATCAAGCGCTACGGGCAATACGTTTCGGTCTGGGATGTGATCTCGGGCATCCACGCGTCCAACTGCTTCCAGTTCAACTTCGAGCAGCTGATGGAACTAACGCGGATGGCCGTCTCCGTCGCCAAACAAACCGCACCACGAAGCCTGGCCGTCATCGATATCGTCATGCCATGGGGCGAGTATTACGCCACCAACCAACGGACCATCCCGCCCATGCTCTACGCAGAGATGGTCATGCAGAATGGCCTGAATTTCGATGCGTTCGGCGTGCAGTGCTGTTTGGGCGTTGGCTCAGAAGGCCGCTACGTTCGCGACATTTTTTCGATTTCGTCGATGCTCGATCGATTCGCCAATTTCGGGAAACCGGTTCACGTCACGGGCATTCAAGTACCGTCGAGTTCAGAAGCTGGCACCAACGACGCTTGGGAAGGCAAAGTCGCTGCGTCGGCTGGCGGTGCGTGGCATCGCGATTGGTCGCCCGAATTACAACGGGCGTGGATGCGCCGCGTTTATCACATCGCCCTGAGCAAACCCTACATCGAATCGCTAACGTGGCAGGATTTCAGCGAAGACAGCCACCACTTCCTGCCCCATGCCGGATTGGTCGGTGCCGACGGCAAACCCAAACCCGCATACGAAGAACTCGTCGAAATCAAACGCGACCTGGGAACCGATGCCGAAGGCGAACCGACCACATCAGCCAGCTAAGCAATTCGTCAAGTAAGTATCAAAGCAGACACGCAACGTAGGGTGGGTCATGCCCACCAAGAACCAAACGATATCGTGATGAATCTCAACCAACAATCCGAAATCCAAACCGCCAAGGGCCCTCCACCCAAAACTCTGTTCGTCCCCTTCGCGATCGCGATTCCCTTGACATGCATCTGGCTCGCCATCGCGTCAGCCCGAACCCCAATCGAGCGGACTACCGATGCCAACAACATCGCCAACGAAGTATCCGGTTTGCGCCTCAACCCAAACACCGCCACATGGTCCGACCTCGCCTTGCTACCACGCATCGGGCAGGTTACAGCCCGGCGCATTGTCGAATATCGCGACGAATTCCGAACGAGTGATGATACCCCGGCGTTTAAGAATGCCTCAGATCTCGAACAAGTCCGAGGCATCGGCCCCATCACAGTCGCGAAGATCGCCCCCCACCTCAAGTTCGACGCGCCTTAGGCTATCGACAGAACCCGTCGTCTCCGCAGAAGTTGACAGAGAATTGATCTCCCATGCTTGCGGCTTGGCAGTCGAGACTGCTTTCGCACGGAATCTTGATCGCGCATGTTGAAGACGGAACCGAAGATACCATCAAGCAAACCTGGCATTCGTTGCAATCAGAGTCGTCTGTACAGGAATCGCCCAGTCCATCCGCTGCGCCGGCAACCTCACAATCGACGGCCTGCGGTTCAACAATTTCAATCGTGCATTCAAGCGGAACGCCCAACTGTATCCCATCGCTTGCGATTTCTGTCACGACGATCACCGTAGAGCCCAACGCTTCACCTTTCACGTTGACAAAACCGGTGGATTTATCCGATTCGGCTTCTATCAGCCTTGTCTCGACCTGGGCACCGTCAAGTTCCTCGACAGTGAACGAAAAAGTGCTGTCGTTTGAGCTTAGATTGACGCGGATGTTCATGGACGAATCAAGCTCGACCGTCTCCGGACAGTCAATATCGAATACCTCTATGTCAGTGCAGGACGCAGTCAGCCACAATCCCAAGAGTCCCAAGGCGAAAACAAAGACAGACGCCATTTGCCGCAAACGGTCTGCAAAGCTCAGAGTAACATTCATTGCGCAGCCCTTTCGAATTGTATCCGTTGACCCAAACGTGAGCGTTAGGGTAACGGCTGGCGTGCTGGCGATCAATTAGTTCTAATACTGATCTTCCCTGAACCAACACAACAGACCATCGACTCGCCAATACTGTGACCGACAACAGCCGCCAACCAGATGCTTGTAAAATCGACATTGTTGAGAGCTACAAGCACTACGCACCGCCCATACGAGTTCGCGCCGTCGTTGAGCGGCTGGTCGCGCGCATGCCCGATCGATACAAGTGGGGACTTAAAACGATTGTACTCACGGATTCGGCGTCTATCTCTCGCAATGAACGCAATAGAAAAGTCAGAAGGAATGGCAAACGCTATCTGAAATCCGAATGCCTCGGCATGTACTTTCAGAAATGGAAAGGCGAGCCAGCTTGGATACGGCTGATTATTGACAACATTCTCAAGGACTGCCCGTGGTATGTATCGAGAATTCCTATCGTCCAAGACATCGTCATTGGCCAGGTCCTCTACCACGAACTTGGCCACCATATCCATGCGACCAGCAAACCCGAATACAAAGACAAAGAAGACGTGGCCGACCGGTGGAGCGGCAAGCTCATGGTCGCATACATGCGCAAACAGTACTGGTACCTCACGCCGATCTTTGTAACGGTGGCACACATTATGAAGTTCTTCCGCCGGATACGTGCGAAGTTCAAGCGATACAAGACGTAACCGACAGTTGGCTTGCTCGAAACACTCTAGGCAAATAGCCTATTGCCCATGAATGTAACACTTGAACATCGAAGTCTCACGGTTGAAGAAGTGTTTGCGTCACTAAAGCAACGCCATGATTTGCTGATCGAGTCTGAAGAAATCGATCCATTCAAATTGACGCTTGAGACAAAGATCAAAGACTGGTTCATATTCAGCGAAGACTTTGCACGAACTTGGGTGTTCAACGCGACGTTGATCAACGATTGGTTCAACATCGATGTGCCTCTTGCCGAATGGAAGACTGTTTTGCGCCCATCAAATAACAGTACACTTGCTGACATTTGCTCGTTTGTCGCCGGCCATGCAAGGGTTACGCGTATTCCGGAGCCATGCATTCTCGGTCGCCCGTGCCGAACCGCCGGCGCGTTTCTTATGATTCGCGAGTTGATGAGTAAGGCCGGCGTCAATACTGAAGAGTTGCGGCCAAGTTCACTCATATCGCACTATCGAACCAGCGGCCTGCCAGAAATCATTTCGAAGATTATTCAAATCAGCCCCGAACTCAGGCGTCGTACCAGTTACTGGAGCAGATCTGACTGGCTACATCGAATCGCGGGCGCAATCCTCTTTATGGCGACGATTCCTTTAGTGTTGGCTGGTATTCACGCAAATTTCCTGATCCTCGCAATAGGGTTACTCTGCTTCGCAAGTTTTCTTTATGTTTGGTGCAAATCTGAGCAATACGTGGACACGATATACTGGGTTGAGATTGAGAACGTGGAATCGTTTCGCGGACTCTGCAATTTGCTTGCCAGGACTGGTTAGTGGCAATCCGAACTTAACCGGTGCGTCCGGGACGCACCCTACTTTGAGCGGTAACAGGTGCGGTAAACCGCACCCTACTCTGAGCTTACTTGCTTTAGCAATTCGTCCGATTCGCTTCTTGGCATGGCAATGAACATCTTTTGAAATGATTCGCGGGTGTGTTTGTCGGCACCGCTGCCTATTGATCTTATGAAGCGCTTGCGGGCGGGTCGCTTTAATGCGGTCAATCTTCGCCAGCAACTTTCTGCCGCGCTTTCCTTTAGGAGTTGTTCGAGGGCTGGGTCGATCTCTTGATCAGGTCCGATCTCGCTCCGGCGCGCCGTCTCTTGCAATTGGCGAAACTCCAGGTCACCGGTCAGTGCGCGCCGCATTGCCGTTTGAATGCGCCGTTCGCACTGCAGCACGCGCGAGTACGATGAATTCGTGTCGCGGGCGATCTGTCTCAGCGCTGTCTTGGCGTCCTCTTCAGGTACCAGCAGTCGTTGTTGGATGATTCGTTCGATGAGTTCGCCGCGATCGGTCCGGGTGGCTTTGCGCCGCGTGACGATGCGCGTCGCAACATCGAGGGCTTGCTCGTACTTCTCGCGCAGACGATCACCAATGGTTCGCGATTCACCAGCCCCCCTCCTCTCCACCATCTCGCCCAGTCGCGGATCGATGTCCAGCGAATACACTTTTGGCGTCTCGCGTTTGGGTGCAGCGATTGGCGATTGGCTTTGCCCGGATTCGTTGCTGCGGGCCGGTTTTCGTTTGCGCGGCACGCGAATCAACGACTCATCTCGAATCAGCGCCGCACTGACAGCCGTATGAATCCGTGGCAGCGCAAACGCCGCAAATGGAATATCCTCATCCGGGTCAAACTTTCGAGCCGACCGGATCAGACCGATACACCCCTCCTGAAACAAATCATCGTAATCCCGATCGGATTTACCGACGGCAGTGTTTCGCACGCACCGCCGAATGTGCAGCCCCACCAACCCCATGTTCTCTTCGACCAGCCGCCGTTGCCCATCCGTTAAATGCTCAATCCCGCCCGTGCTGTTTCGTGCCATTGATGCCTTCCCCGATGCATTAAAATTCCTCGATCAACCTACCCTCGCCCGAAGGGTAAGCCACCCCGACCGAACACCTAACATATACCAAACAAAGAGTCGTTGCAACAACCGAGATTGAAGAGAATTGCAGCTTTGAGATGCGACCGACGGATCGCGCACAAGGGTGCCCCGCGATCACAACACGACACGCAGCTTAGCGAAGCAATAGTGATATAAGAATTTATAAATGAGGCAGTTACGACGGTCTTAACGTTTTTCTAACAGGCCCCAAGACCGCATCGGTCAGCCAACCTGCATCCCGGCGACGATGGCTTGAAACACGATCCGCCCGTCTACGACGCCTTGCACGTCGGCTTTGACTCGTCGCGTTCGATCTTCAATCATCCGAGCGAGAAAATAAAGGCGACATGGCGGCACCACAGCGTCGCGGAATCGGCACTCCTCGACACCGCTAAAGACGATGAACTTGTCGCAACCTTCCATGTAGCGGGTCAGAAACGCGATGAGTTGGGCACTGCATTCGAGCTGAAGCACGCCAGGGAAGATGGGACGGCCCGGAACGTGCCCGCGAACCCACCAGCCATCGGGCTTACAATCGTGATAGGCAACGCCCAGCCCCTTTTCTTTGTCTGCCAACGAAACACCATCGAGAAGGGCAAACTCATGCTTGTGGGGCATGCGTTCGTAGATTTCTTCGTGGGTATAGACGTCCTCACGATCGGTAAAGAGATCGCTATCGATAATCAGCGGAGGCGGCATGAATTCAGTGCTTCTTTGAGCCCCGTGACGTTTTTGCCATCCTGGGGCGGGTTCAATTGGACAAACGACTCGCCTTGCACTGCAAAGCGAGCAACAGAATCACCTAACTCTCAAGCCCGTAAATGAGTCGCGAAATGACAATTCCGAGGCAGCTGAATCAGATCACAATCTGCGCAACCAAGCCACCCACGCAGTCCGCGTGCCGCAATCACGATATCTCAACGAATCACGGCAGAGTACCTGCATGCAGCCTGGGCCACTCACAAATGACCCGCTCACAAATGACTAGGAGCCGTCTGTCGAGCGAACTTCGAGGATCTGCTTGCGGACCTCTTGGGCAGCGGCTTTGACTTCCTGCATGATCTTGCGAACGCGGGTGCCAGCTGCTTTGTTGCCGCCAGTCGCCTTGCGAACATCATCCGCGGCTGATTCTACGAGATGTCTCAATTGTTCATATGCTTCCATGGGTTACTCCTACCTCTATATCCGACCACACCCGCCGGCCACAGAACCTCAATGCCCATCCTTGGACATCCGTACGGGGCGGAAGTCTAGCAGAGCATATCGGGGCACGCAAAGAATTTCGGCCAGCGAAACCGCGTTTTGAGCAACGCAGGCCACGATTTTGTCGATTGAATGCGCAGATTCGGCGAAGGAGGCATTTTGGAGAAGATTTGCCGAATTGGTCGTAACTCTTTATATAAAATGCAGTTACGTTATGAATCGCTGGATTCTGAAGCGATCTGCCTGGCGATTGGAATTGCCCTAACCTATTAAAAATCAGCAATTTACGGTCAATTACACACCGCCACCCGGTTTTCGGGTCCGGTAACCCTCCGTCTCTTTCACTTTAGACGGCCCAAATTATCGGTCGATTCTACAGGGAGGAACTGTTTTCCGTTGGCGGTTTGGTTTGGTTTTAAACGTGGGTCAAATGGCGTCCAAAGGGTTGAACGCATTGAATCGGGGCTTGGTCATTCTAGCGTTGGGCATTGTTGCGGCGGCAGCACCGTGCGCCGTGGCCCAAGACCCGCACGGTACGCCGCGCGTCCGCACATCACGATTCGATGTCACGTACACGGTCAACGAGTCAGCCGCCCCGCTTCATGACGTCGAACTCTGGCATCGCACCCCGGGTAGTACGGAGTGGACTCTCTTCGGGCACGACGATGACCTGGTCTCTCCGATTGAATACGTCGCCGAACAAGAAGGCTCGCACGACCTGTTCTTTGTGATCACCAATGTAGCCGGCAGATCGGGTCCAGACCCACTGCCCGAAACGGTTCCACACTTCAGCGTCTTCGTCGACTATACCGAGCCAATCATTCAATTGCAGCTCGTCCGCACTTACGAGAACAACAAAGGGCAGCCCATGGTCCGACTCGAATGGTCGGCGATGGATCTTCACCTGGACGCCCGCCCAATTCAGATCGCGTACCGCCTCGAAAGCGAAACCGACTGGAAGGTCGCCAAGGCGATGCTTCCGAACATCGGACTTTACGAATGGACGGTTCCTGACGACGTTTCGGGAAAAATTCAGTTTCGCATCACCGTGTCCGATCAGGGCGGAAATACTTCGGCCGCGGAATCCGATGTGATACGAATCGACAGCACGCCCAACCCCAATGCGCAGCCCAGTCCGCCCATCAATGAATACGACCCAACCCCGGTCGAATCGATCAAAGTCCCCGGCGCAGACCTTTCCGCATCGCAGCAACACCGCTTGAATCAACTGATCAAGCGAGGCATCGCCCATCGCGAGAACCACGACAATGATCGCGCGATCGAGCAATTCCGACAGGCACTCGAAATCGAACCCCTCCATCCGGAAGCGCTTGTGAATTTAGGTCAGTCGCTATTTGCGTTGGGACGCTATGACGAATCTGCGAAGACATTTCAACTGGCGCTCGAGAACGCACCCAAGCACCCTGACGCCCTGCTCGGGCTGGCTGAAACCTTGATCAACGACCAGCAATTCGACGCCGCCGAGTCCAAGCTGCTTGATCTGGTGGCTTCAGGTCGTCACGATGCAACGACTTGGCTCCGCTTGGGAGATGTCGCGGCGTACAAGGGGCAGTCGTTTGCCGCACACGACTTCTATTCAAAAGTCCTGAAGTCACCGTCGCCACAATCGTCGTCCTTTGATCCGATCGCCCTTGCGAAAGGCCGGCTTGCAGAGATGGCCGTCAAGCGACAGGCTGAAACCGAGCAGATGAATAAGACGAACCGGATGAATCGTGAAAACAACTAAGATCGAAAACAAGAACGTCTACGCCGTCATTGGCAACGATCGATTTCGCAAGCGACAAACCATCGATGCGATCTGTGAACGGTTGGACGAGAGCGGCGGAAGCGACGAAAAACCCTCGCGATACGAAGGCGCTAAGAGCGAACTCGCCATTGTGCTCGACGACGTTCGGACCTATTCCCTGCTTGGTGGTGTGCGGATTGTTATCGTTGAAGACGCCGATCCGTTCATCACCCGCAACCGCGCCAATCTCGAAAAATACTGCGCCGAGCCCGTCGATTCCGGCGTGTTGATTCTCGAATGTGGCAGCCTGCCATCCAACACCCGACTCTACAAAGCGATCGCCAAGACCGGTCAGATCATCAAGTGCGATCCACTCAAGGGGCAAGCGCTGCAAGCATGGATGGCGCAGCACGCCCGCGAGGTTTACGACAAGCAACTCGATCGGCAAGCCGCATGGCGATTGGCTGACCTGGTTGGGCAATCGCTCGGGGCGCTCGACGCCGAGTTGAGCAAGCTTTCAATTTTCGTTGGATCGCGACCGTCAATCACTCCGAAGGATGTGGAAGAGTTGGTTGGACGTTTGCGCGAAGAAGATATTTTTGGAATCACCGACGCGATGGCTTCGGGCGATACGGCGGCTGCGTTGACCAAGTGGGAAAAAGTCCTCGCCACGGATCGG
Source organism: Phycisphaerae bacterium (assembly GCA_021604825.1). The sequence goes on from BQJS01000190.1 coordinate 8,436, forward strand.
GCAGCACCGGCGCGGGCGGTTGGCGGGTTGGCTTGGGGTTTTCGCAAGCTGCTTGATTTGAAATTGCAAAGTGAGTCGGGCGTGCCGGTTGGGTCGCTCGCGCGGCAGGCCTTTACGACGCCGGATGTGTTGCAGCGCCGGTTGGCTCGCCACAATGTCGCTGATTTGCAGGACAAGATTACCGCGCTGTTGGAAGCCGATGTCGCGTCTAAGAACGGATTATCAACGGCATCATCGGCGATTCAGCAATTCATCGTAACGGAGAGCGCGTAACGTCCACTTGGACTATCGAGATATGACTGAGAACTGCACGCAAAAGACGCTGACCAATAGACCCTTCAAACATGCCTCGCTTGTTGTTGCGATGGCGACGTTGATTGTCGCAACCGGCTGCACCAACGCGCCCGGTAGTGGTTGGTTCGGGCAAAAAAAGGCCAAAGCGGCGCGAGATCCTGACCCAAATCACTACGCATACGGCGAAAACTACACCAATACGGCCTACACGCAGACCACCGAAGACCCGACCGCGTTTCGTCCGGTCGAGGGCGGCGAGGCCAATGCACAGCCCGAAGGTTCGGGAAGTGCCGTCGATGAGTACGTCGCACGATTGGAGAAAGCCGCTTCCGAATCTGAACAACCATCGGACGACGCTGTCGCGCAAGGTGGCGGCGCGAATCCGAAGAGCGAAGGCATTCCCTGGCAAGATAACAACGTGGCGAAAGCTCGACCGCTCAACCGAAAACATGACAACGACAATACTATTCCATATCGACCACGACCCAACGAACAAGCCCTACCCTACGAAGCTCCACCGCAAAGTCGCCCGGTGGTCACCAGTGCGC
>BQJS01000191.1 GCA_021604825.1 Phycisphaerae bacterium
GTGTGCCACTGCTCTGTGAGCAGTGCGTATCCTCGATCGGTAGGAATTCTTAACCCGGCAACATATCACTAAGACCAGGAATACTGATCCCACCCGTCACCTTCGCCAACTCTTCCTTCATCGCTTCTTTGGCCCGCGTCGATGCCGAGTTCACCGCCGACATAATCAGATCCTCAAGCAGCTCGCGATCTTCAAGCGCCGATGGCTCAATCTTAAAATCCACAACCCGAAACTTACCGTCCATCGTCACCTTCACCGCCCCGCCACCCGTTTCGGCGTCGAAGCGCATGTTGCCGACTTCCTCTTGAAAGGCGGCCATCCGTGCCTGAATATCCTTGGCACTTTTCATCATCTCCATCATGTTCCCAAGTCCACCCAACATTGGCACAGCACTCCATTTCGGTTTGTAGTGTTCTTTACTAAGTGGCGATGGGCGGGAATCAGTCGATTACCCGACATCGCTTACTACTTGTCTTCAACCGGCGACTTCAATTTCTGCACGCCGATGATCGTCCCACCCGATTGTTCCAGCGCCCGCTTGATCAGAGGTCGCTCGGACATTTTTCGCCTCGCCTCCGCGGACACGCCCGCCGGACGTCGCTCGACCCTTCGCGGAATCTCTTGAGGCACCTCGTTTGACTCGTCTTCCACCGCCTCGACCACGACGGCTGGCGCATCCCCTTCCGCTGGCTGACTGGTAGATGATACGACGGGCCGCGAAATTGGCGATTCAGTTCGCGGCTGAACTACTTTTTTTTTTGCGGGCTGCGCTTCCTCTGCTTGATCCAGCTTTTCGATCGCGTCGCCCACGTCGACAAACAACTCAGCCAGCGCCAATCGCACCGCCACCGCATCGATCAGCGGACGCGGGGCACTGCTCGACTTCACCCGCCGGCGAGTCTCTTCCAGCAAACCAATCATGTACACGTAAGACGCCGCATCAAACGATTGCGACTGGGCGTTCAACTGGTCGCGGTGCGCACCAGCCACATCCACCAACTCCGTCTCGCCACCGCAAATCGACAGAATCATCAGCGTGCGGGCGTACTCGATAAACGACTCGCAAAATCGCTCCGGCGTGTAACCTGAAATTAGCGATCGATCCACGCACTCCAGCGCTTTCGCCGCATCATGTTGGGCGAGTGCTTCCACCAATGCAGAGAGCGTTTCATCGTGACCGCCCGGCAGAACATCTTCAATCGTCTCAGCCGTCAAATTGCTCGCACCGTACGCCAGCAGTTGATCCAGCAGCGACAACGCGTCACGCATCGAACCATTCGCCGCACGCGAAACGCGACGCACCACAATCGGGTCAGCCGTGATTCCCTCGCGCTCAAGGATCGACTGCAACTGCTCGCCAATGTCCGCCGGGCTGATGCTTCTAAAATCAAACCGCTGGCAGCGACTCTGTATCGTCGCGGGTACTTTGTGCGTTTCCGTCGTCGCCAGAATGAATTTCACGTGTTCGGGCGGTTCTTCCAACGTCTTCAACAGCGCGTTAAAAGCTCCCGAACTGAGCATGTGAACTTCGTCAATGATATAAACTTTGAATCGCGAGCGGGCAGGTCGAAACGCCGCATTACTCCGCAGCTCGCGAATGTTATCGACACCGGTGTTGCTCGCCGCGTCGATCTCGACGACATCAAGGTCGCTGCCGTCCGCGATGCACAGACACGATTCGCACTCGCTGCACGGCGTCGCCGTCGGCCCATCGCTCTTGTGGCAATTCAGCGCCTTCGCCAGAATCCGCGCCATCGACGTCTTGCCGACCCCGCGCGTCCCGGTGAATAAATATCCGTGATGGATGCGACCCATCTCGATCGCGTTCTTGAGCGTGGTGGCGATCGCCCCCTGCCCGACAATCTCACCAAAATCACGACTTCGATATTTCCTGGCGAGGACTTCGTAGGCCATGGCGAGTGATCCCGATGGGTGAAAATCCCGACGCGGTGATGAGCAAGCAATGAGACTCGATGAAGCAAAAAAACGGTGGCGAAACATTGACGGCCAGGTTGATCCACGGCACCTGGACCAAGAAGATGGGCTGCTCTGTTTCCAGCCTGACCCGATGTCCGCTGGGCCCACTGCATGGGACCCGGCCGTCAATGTTCGCCACCGCGTGATGACAATTCAGCAACCACCCTGCCGCCTTGGTGATTTCACCATGAGCGAGGGTGGGCGGGGCACTATATCCGATTTTTGGTCAATGATGAAGTGGTTCGAACGAAATCTACGGCGCTTCAGCGGGCACCGTGGGCAACACGTCCGAGACCGCCGGCGACTGGGTCTGAACCGTGTTGATTGGCCGAACATCCGGCGGCACATCGACGATCCGAACGTAACTCACAAGCACCCGATGCTTGGGGTGACCGTCGTCGCGGATCGGCTGACCCATGATCTTCTCGAGCGTCTCCATCGATTCTTCGCCGATCAGCTTGCCGAATACGGTGTAGCGTCCGTCCCATTCGGGAATTCGCGTCGCCGTCACAAAAAACTGGCAGCTCGCCGAATTGGGATCGGATTCGAGACGGGCCATGCAAACCGTCCCGCGGTCGATGGGTGTGCTGTTAAACTCCGCATCGATGGTTTTGCCGTCTGCACGCATACCAGTCCCATCGCCCAGAGGACACCCCGTCTGGAAGAGATATCCCGGGTCGATTCGATGAATCGTCCGCTGGTTGTAGAAACCGTCGCGGGCAAGATCGATGAAGTTTTCCACGTGCTTGGGTGCCCGCTCGTAGTCAAACTGAATCTTCATTGTCCCGCGATCGGTAAACACCACCGCCTGTTTGCGGGGTTCGACGTCGATGGTAATCCGATTGGACTGTACCGCCCCGCCATATGGCATCCAAACCATTTCATATCGCCCAGCCCGTCGAACCGGCGGATAGAAATCATTGATCGCCAACGAAACGCCAACAATACCCTTGGCGGGAATATGCAACTCAGCCGCACTGGCTGGCGGTTGATAACTGAAGACATCCGTCCACGTGCGCCCGAAGTCGCCCTTGATCGTCAAGCCGGTAAATCCCGAACCGCTGAAAATATGTTGCAATGAAAGCGTCGACTCCGCCGCCATGCCATCCGTCTGCATACCCGGTGGCGCGAGAACGATCGGAGCGTCGGTCGTGTTTTTCAAAATGAAATCGAGAACAATCGGATCGCCCGGAATGGCAACGTTGGCGTGCGGCACCAACCGTGCTTCGACACCGCTGTAGCTTTGCGCGAATACCGTTGGCTCCACCGACGCACAGACAACACAAACCAGCAGTAACAAACAGAGCGCACGTTTCCCAGGGCGAATCCGGTTTGACGTTGCACTCGATGTGTTGGCCATCTTCAAAGAATTGAACCTCAGTCGCCCCTGCCTCAAGGGCACCACTCCCCCAGAAACCCGAATCACCAATCCCTGCCGCTTCTCAGTCGCCCGCAACGTTGACCGCCACGGGAGACACGCATTCTGACTGATTGATCCGCGTTGTCTACTCCAATTCATTCGTGCTGCTACAGTTACAACTCTTACCGGTTGATTCAGACTTGGGTTGCAGCCCACAGGAAACGATCATACCGGACGGTGCCCCTTGCCTGCGATCGCTGCTTGACCGCCGGCTTTGGTGCCTCACAATGGCTGAAATCGAGTAGATACGGGTCCCGATGGAATGATTGCACGGATTATGCGGATTCAAAATCGCACCAATTTAGTCATGGCGGCAGTCGCGCTGGTCGGCACACTTGCGTTTTGTGTCGCGGCAAACGACTCATCAGATCCGCCTTCAGCCCCTCGCCGGATCATTGCAACGTCGCCGAGCAACACCGAGATCATCTGTGCGTTGGGGGCAGCCGATCGTTTGGTGGCTGTCAGTTCCTACGCCACCCATCCGCCCGAGATTCTCAAGCTTCCGAGGATCGGTGGGCTGATCGATCCGGACATGGAATCGATTCTGGTCCTCGCGCCGGACCTGCTCGTGATGCGGGGGCGTAATCCGCAGGTCGAGAAACTTTGCATCGACCACCACATTCGTTTCTACGAAGACAAAACTGATACGCTCGATACGTTGTTCACCACGATTCGCGAATTGGGCGCGATTCTCGATCGCTCAGGCAAGGCATCCGAGTTGATCGACCGAACCCGTCGCCAACTCGATGACGTCAAATCGTCAGTTGGAAAACGCAAGCGTCCGAAAGTTCTGATGACGTTGCGCAGTCCGGACAAACTCGGCGGCATCACCACGGTGTCGCGACAGTCGTATCTCGGTCAGGTGATCGAACTCGCGGGCGGTGACAATATCTTTGCGTCGCTCGACACTCCTTACCCGCAGATCGGCTTGGAAGACATCATCAGCAAACAACCCGACATCATCATTGAAGCGATGCCGGGCGTGAAGAATGCGGAGAAGCTAGCCGAGCAGTTGCTCAAACAGTGGCGCGACGTTGGCAACATCAATGCCGCGCAGCACGGTCGCGTTGTGGTTCTGACCGAAGACTATGTCTTGGTTCCGTCGCCGCGCGTTGTGTTGCTGGCCAAACGACTTCAGAAAATCTTTGAATCCGTGGAAACGAAACGTGACGGCTGACCCCGCGATCATGCAGGTTCGTGGCTTGCGGTTTGGGTATGCGCCGAACCGAACGTTTCTCGGACCGATTGAACTCGACGTCCATCGGGGCCGCATGCTCGCGGTCGTCGGACCAAACGGCGCCGGCAAGAGTACGCTGCTTCGATTGATCGCTGGTCTGACCAGCCCCAATGCCGGTGAGATTCGCTTTGCTGATAAGCCGCTCGATTCAATGTCGGCCCGGGAGCGCGCTCGCCACATTACCTTCCTGCCACAAAAACCGATTGCACCATCGTCCACTTCGGCGACAGAAATCGTATCGCTGGGCCGCCACCCGCATCGGCGATTCGGACTGTTTGAATCCCCGACGGACAAAGGTGTAATTGAACAATCGATGCAGCAAACCAGCACAACGACCCTCGCAGAACGGCGGATGGACACGCTTTCCGGTGGAGAAGCCCAACGCGTACATCTCGCGGCTGCCCTTGCCCAGCAGCCCGAAGTGCTGATCCTCGACGAACCGACGGCAGAGTTGGACTTGCGGTTTCAACTGCAAATCTTCGAATTGCTGCGGGAGCTAACCGACCGCGAAAATCTCGCGACGATCGTCGTCACCCATGACCTGAATCTGGCAAGACGCTTCGCCGACGACGCACTTTTGCTGTCCGCCGGTCACGTCGCGGCAAACGGTCCGGCCGATACCGTGCTCGTCCCGGAAACGCTTGAAGCGGTCTATGGCGTTGGCTTTGAAACTGCCATGTGCGGCGACCAAACATGGCTGCTGGCCCAGAATCCGATCGACGAAGATTCAGCAACCATCATCGACGACATGGGGACCTTTGGCTGATGGCGAGCATTTCAAACAGATCATTCGCCACCGCTATGTTTCTCTGCGGGATCTTGCTCGTGATGATGATCCTTATCAGCCCGGGTATCGGCACGCAGGATGTCGGCATCATCGACGCATGGCGGGCGCTGTTTGACGACGAACCCAACAAGATCCATCACGCCATCGCCTGGAAAGTGCGTTTCCCGCAAACGCTAAAAGCCCTCGTCGCCGGTTCGGTGCTGGCGCTTTGCGGCGCGGTTTTTCAAACGCTCTTTCGCAACCCGCTCGCCACGCCCTACACCGTCGGCATCGCCAGCGGTGCATCGTTGGGCGCATTGATCTGCTACAAGCTGCACTGGGTGACGACCATTCTCGGCATTTCATCGGTGTCGATCGGAGCGTTGGGCGGCGCGATCGCGGTGCTTCTGATCGTACTGCTCCTGGCGCGGTCGGCCGCACGTATCACTGGCAACACACTGCTGCTGGCTGGCGTCACGATCGGTTTCTTCTGCAGTGGGATGATGATGTTCATCACCTCGCTGGCAGACGTTTCCGAAACGCACAAGACCGTGCGCTGGTTAATGGGCACGCTCGACACGTATGGCCACGTCGAACTGACGATGCTCTTGCCGCTGACGATTCCGCCATGTCTGCTGCTGTTGTGGTTCGCCCGCGATCTGAACCAATACTCCGTTGGTTCGGAATTGGCAGCCGCCCGAGGTGTGCGTGTTGAGCGTCTCGAAGTCATCGCAATCGTCGCCGGTTCACTCGCCGTCTCAGCCGTCGTGTCGATGTGCGGGCCGATCGGGTTCGTCGGACTCATCATCCCACACCTCGTCCGACTCGCCTTCGGATTCGACCATCGCATCGTCTTGCCCGCGTCGATTCTATTGGGCGGAGCGTTCTTGATCGGATGCGATTTCCTAACTGCACTCGCACCGCAGTGGTATGGCCAACTCACCAACACCGCCACCACCACCGCACGCCTCCCCATCGGCGTGATGACGGCGATCGTGGGTACGCCGGTGTTTCTGATTCTGCTGTGCTCCAAACGTTCGTGACCAAACACGAATCACGCTTCCTTCTTGTCTGCAAGCGCCCCGTATCTATAATCAGATTCGTTACTCAGTTAACTGACATCCATCGAAAGTGCGCGACGTGGCCGACAAATTCACCCTTGGGGATAAACTGCCCGACCTCGTCAAAGCCGTCGTGCAAAGCTACGAGAAGGACGCCCGCACGCGACACATCGATTGCGAGTTCCTGCCCGCACCCAAAGAAGTCAACGAACTGATTCGCCTGTCGCTCGAACTGTTCTTCCCGGGATTTCTCGGTCGGCAGGATCTCACGACCTTCAACGTGGCGTATCATGTCGGCGAGTTGCTTCCGCTCATCGCCAAGTTGATGCACCGGCAGGTCAAGAAGTGCTTGTGCTATCATCAGATTCAAGTCGAAGGACGAGCCCCCGACGATGAAGGCTGCCAATGCAACGCCGAACGAGTCACGCACCTGTTTCTCGAACGCATTGTCCACATGCGAGAGGTTCTGGCCGACGACGTGCAAGCCGCTTTCGACGGCGATCCTGCGGCTGTCAACTGTGACGAAGTGATTCTCGCGTATCCGGGGTTGCTTGCGATCGCGGTGCATCGATTGGCCCACGAACTTTACGTCGCCGACGTGCCGATGCTGCCCCGTATGATTGCCGAATGGGCCCATCGCGAAACCGGCGTGGACATTCACCCCGGCGCGAAGATCGGCCGCAGCTTCTTCATCGATCACGGAACGGGCGTGGTCATCGGTGAAACCTCGGACATCGGCAACAACGTGAAGGTGTATCAGGGCGTAACGCTTGGTGCGTTATCGTTCCCGAAAGACGAACGCGGTCGCGTCATCCGCGTCGCCAAACGCCACCCGACCGTCGAGGACGACGTCACCATCTACGCCAACGCCATTATTCTCGGCGGTAAAACGGTCCTGAAGAAGGGATGCGTGATTGGTGGTTCCGTATTCGTAACCGCGTCAGTACCGGAAAACGCCATGGTCACGATCACCCCGCCCGCCCTGAAAATGCAAAAGCGAGCATTCGACGCCCCACCGCAGGACGACGATGTCCCCATGGGCGATTTTCAGATCTAGAAGTGATCGGTCCACCTTACGGAAGACTGCTTCATTTTGAGGCTTCGGCGCGGCTCTTAGACTTAAGCCAATCCTGCACATCTTCCAACTCGTATTGCTCCAACCGCTCACGAACTTCGTCGATCAGATCATCCAATCGGTATGTCATCTTCGGAGCGCTGAATACCGAAATGGGCTGCCCCAAGATCGGATCGCGGATGGTCAGAACGCTCATACCATCGTCGCCGTGCGATCCTTCAAACCGAAGTCGTCCGCGATCAACCAAGACTTTGACCCCAAAATCAACGTATTCAATTGTCTCAGGCAACATCGAGGCCAATCGCCCAAGATCAACGCCCAACACATCCTTCGCGACGCTGAGAATCATGTCGCGGCTAATCGTCCCCGGTTCGCCGGGCTTGCCAATCGCATCGGCTGAGATGTCAGCCCACTTCACTTCGTTGTTTTCGACGAGCAGGCCGTTGATTTTGACGCGCAGCTCGCCGGTCACCACGCCATGTCCAATCAACTTCGTGATCGCTTCCAGCGGAATGCTCGCCGCATCGCCGACGACGCTGGCGTGGGCAATCTCTTGGCCAACGATACGGGCTTGCTGCACGCGAAGGTTCACCAAACCGGTGAGGCCCGGAACCTTCGCAATCGAGGCGATGTCTTCCAACCGAACGTCTGACAGACTGCCACGAAAGGTCATGGTTTCCAATTCGCGGTTGGCCACGACAGCTTCGTCGAGCATGATATCGACGCGCCCCCGCACCGGCTGATCCAACATGGATGATGCCAACTCTTCCAGACGAATGTCGCCAAGCGCCCCACGAATGGTGATGCGCTGCGCTTCCGAATCATCCCGCAACGTGATCGCGCCGTTGAACCAACCCGAATTGATATCGCCTCGGAGGAACCGACCCAATCCAAGCACGCCAACTGGAACTGGCGGCACGTCCAACGACACGTGATGAAATTCCAGCCCCGCCCCCGGCGTGAACAATGCATCGACCTGAAGTGGCGCGGTTAAGTCGCTGCCATTGAAACGTTTCGCGGTGAGGTTGGCGTGTCCGGTTCCGTCGGGTGAGAAACGTATGTCACCTTCAGCCCCTTGAATCACCAGCCCGATGCCGTTTCGCTTCCAGGCAATATCGAAGCCATTGAGCTGGACGCTGGCCAACCCCAAGGCCTGAAAATCGTGCCCCAAACCACTCGCGAGCATCCTGCGATATTCGTCAGGTCCCAGCGCGTTCGAATCGAGCACCAATATGCCCGAGTTGAGATCGAGCGCCACCTGCTCACCGCTGTCGCCAGCCCCCAAATGCCAGATCGCATCGGTGCAGCCGAATGTCGGCTTCTCAATTTCAGGCAAAAATATTTCGATGCCGGAGAATTTACGGCTGCTACCGGAAAGCGGTGTGACCCGGTTGATGGTCGTACGCAGATTCAAATAGTCCCCGACCTGCTGTTCGACCGAGTGACGATACGAATCGCTGCGAATGTAAACCGCGTACCCAATCGCCGTCGAAATCGACCCAACGACAACGAGTATCGATATTGCAAGAATGATCTGACGATGACGCAGCAAAAAGAAACTCCAACATGTGTCGCTTTGATTTGCAGACTTGCCCGGCGTTACAGCTTGCGTGCAGCATCGAGATAATGTCTGTACGCGGCATGCATTTCGTTCATCGTAT
>BQJS01000192.1 GCA_021604825.1 Phycisphaerae bacterium
CAGCGCGCCCGGCCCATTGATGCAGTCCGTCAGGATGGCCATCTCAGACAGCAACTCGGAGTGCAGCTTGGGACGATCAAACGGAAAGGTCTCGGCGGCCACGCGCGGATCTGTCAGTGCGTTGGCCATAAAGTCGACAAGGGCCGGTCGCACGGGCGGTGGAATGGCAATCGGTGGAATCAGCGGATCTTGATTCGCGGGAAACTGCACCTGCCCGTTGATCCCCAAATAAAAGTCCAGCACCACCGGGAGAGACTGCACCTGACCATTGTGCATGTACGTTTGTTTCAAACCGGTGTTGCGCAGCGACGGCACCTTAAAACGTCCTGCGTCAGTAGCAATACCTGTCACTGCCTGTCGCCCGTTGTCTTCGGCGATGGGACGCAAACCGATGTTACGAAACGTGTTGTTCGTAAAGAGCGGCGGCGCGTGACATATCGCGCACTGACTGGCCCGAAAGAAATTCCAACCTTGCACTTGCCCCGGCGTCATCGCCGTCGGGTCTCCACCAACAAACGCATCCCAAGGTGTCTGGTCGGGCACCAACGTGCGCTCGTAAGTAGCGATTGCAAAAGCAATGCGTTCAGCCGTAATCGCCGAATCGCCGAACGCATCGGCAAACAAGTCGCCATACGTTGTACCGCCCGCCAGCGCCGCTTCGACATCGGATGGTTCGTGTACCGCGAGTGCCAACGGTGTCGCGGTCGAAAGCTTCGTCGCAACTTGCCCCCAATCGCGCTCTTCGTGGGCCATCTCAACATCGCTCATCACCGGTCCGACGGCTTGGCTTTCCAATCCACCACCAACCGCAATGCTGACCAAACCGGTTTCGGGGTTGACGAACTGCGAGGTGGCTCGCCCGTCCCAGAAAAGGTCCGCCGCCCACTGGCTGCCGATCGTGATCTGAGCGGACCGACCCGTCACTTGCGGATCGAACCCGAAAACCGGATCTTCATAGTAGATTCCATTTGAATCGGCGCGGGCAACGCCAAACGAACCAAAGATATCGTCAAGCGTCGCTTCGACGCCGTCAACGCCAGGGTTGACCGCGAACCTTGGGTCCGCACCGGCTGACGATGGAAGATGACACGTCCCACAAGCAATCGAATTGTCGCTCGACAGCTGCTCATCCCAAAACAAGACCTTTCCCAAAACGCGTTTGGATTCGGTGATCGGATTTTCGGCAGGAACCGGAACCGGTGGAAGCTGCGCCGCTGCGGGTATTGCGAAAAGTGTCAATCCCAAAAACAAAACTTTGGCGCGCACGGCATGACGCATCGAATCTTTCATCGATAAATCTCCTACTAGATTGGACCACCAATTCACAATTGCTGCGCGGCGTCGAGGCGGGTGCCCGGCACTGACGATCGCACAGACTGACATTATACAGTTACAAGTCGACGCTCGGTAAGCCCAAACGAATCGTCCCGCAAGTTATTGCGTGTCCGAATTGTCTTTCTTGTGTGTCGAAAATGCGATGCCTGTCGAATGTCTGCGTCCGATAGATTTCAGAATGTGCCTTGACTCAAGGCGGACGCGATCGCTTCCCCAATGTTTAATTGGAGGCGTGCTACGAACGGACTTTGATCAGCGACAGCAACATCTTCACCGGTGTCTTCGCTTTGATGCTGTGCTTGAGGCCGGGGGCCATGTGGACCCATGTGCCATCGGTGGCTTGAATGTTGTCGGATCCGAGGGTGACGTCGGCGCTGCCCTCTAAGAAATGCATGACTGCCGGCATTGACGCGGTGTGTTCCGAAAGTTCTTCGCCTTCGGCAAACCCGAAAAGCACAATCTTGAGGTTGTCGTCGTTATGAATGGTGCGACTCAAGATGCCCTTCTCGGGTGCGTCTTGAAGCGAGTTGATGCTGGCTATGTGCGTGTAGTCCACTTTGGTTCCCTCGATCAGCCGACTTCGCGACTGCTAGAAAAGCAATTTGAAGAGATAATCCAACCGCCCGGTCATCACGAGGCGGCGGCCTGAATACTTCATGACTTCTTTGATCTGTTCGCGGTAGGTTGGATGATAGCAATGCTCAGTACAGTGCTTGCACGCCGGCTTGGGGTCGAACGGACAGGTCGATCGCTTCACAAACGCATGCGTCAACAGCTTGGTGCAACCGTCACACAGTTGAATATCTTTACCAACGATCGCCGCGACATCGTGCGTCTTGATGTCAACGGGTACCTTGGTCACATCGGAATGCTTGTGACCGCAATAGATGTTGATGAAATCAGCGAGCAGTCGAAGATCGCGATTCAACAGCTTGTCTGTTGAAGGGCATTCATCCAAGACTTTCTTTCCCCTATGCGGCCGAACAGCAAATCATCCGCCCAACATGGTCGCATGTTCGTGCGGTATTTCAACTCGCTCAATCTGAATCAGGAGAGCCTTTCGGGAATCACTCAACGCATCCTTCTCCAATTCCTGAACCAGCCAATGGCCGATGTTGAGTCGCGCAGCACCCTCCAACCGAACAGTCCTGGCGAGACGGGATTCTGACGGCTGACCTTCCTCCGGGCGATTCAACATTTGAAACGAATACTGCAGTTCGGCACCGTCACGGGTGATCGACGTGGGTTCAACGAAGAATACGGTACCGCTTTCCTGGCTTTCCCCTTCGCTGAAGATTCCGACCCATGCGGACTGCCCCTGCGATGTGATGACTTTGGGGCTGGTCAAGACCGATCCCGATTTTTCTGAGAGCGCCTCGCTGATGAGTTGGTTTACCGATGCGTCGCTCAAGACGGCGTATCGTTCCGCAGTGAATTTCCGTTCGATCGCGTTTTCACCCGTCCACTCGATCAGCTTGGAAGCAATCAAGACCGAAGGCTTTCTATCAGTTGGAATCTGGGGTAACGTTGGCTCGTCGAGCGACCATTGGGGTGCTTCGACCCAACTCGGAATCTTGGCGGGAGGCGGTGACGTCGGATTGGGATCAAACGCAACAGGGCCCTCTTTTCTTTGTTGCGAACATCCAAAAGACAGCGCCCCGACAAGAACGATTGACAAGCTATGAAGATTATTTCGCATTTCGTGACTCCCAGTGCAAGAACCAGAATTAAACGGCCCGAATACTCCTTGCGGTGTACTACCCACTGCGGGACGAGTGGATGCAACCTCAACCACTGTTGCAATGTGGTTCCGTATAGACCGGCAGCAAAACATTCGCAACAACGAAATCGGTTCTGAATTGGCAAATACGGAGGAATGGAAAGTGAACTACCAAAAAAGCGTGTGCAGATTCAATTCCAATGTTCAACAGAACTGAATCACAGTTACATCGGTTGGCTCTGCCCTCTGAAACGCAAAACCAAATCGGCAACCTAACTCATCCATCCGCCGCTTTCGACGCGCCTTTGATTTGAATTCTTGTCGCCCCATGCGGTGACACGGTGGCCGGCGAGTTCGGCGACTTGGCGAAGTTCGTCCATGAGCTTTTTGAATCGATCCGGTAAAACGGCTTGCGGTCCGTCGCACATTGCTTTTTCTGGGCAACTATGAACTTCGACAATGACGCCAGCTGCCCCAACCACCACGCCTGCCAGCGCAAGTGGTGGCACCAAGTCGCGCTTGCCAGCCGCGTGGGACGGATCGACAAAGACGGGCAAGTGTGAACGCTGCTGGATGACCGGCACGGCTGACACGTCCAACGTGAAGCGTACTTCGTCTGCAAACGTGCGAATCCCGCGCTCGCACAGTATCACGCGATGGTTCCCCTGACTCAGCACATACTCAGCCGACATTAGTAGTTCAGTAATCGTCGCCGACATACCCCGCTTGATAAACACCGGCTTATCTGTTTTACCGACTTCGAGGAGCAGATTGAAGTTCTGCATGTTGCGTGCGCCGATTTGAAAGATGTCGGCGTATTGGGCGACGACCTCGACATCGCGCGGGTCGGTCACTTCGGTGATGGTGGGCATGTTTAATTCGTCGCCGGCTTCTGCGAGCAACTTCAAACCGTCGAGCCCGAGACCTTGAAACGAATACGGCGAACTTCGCGGCTTAAACGCCCCACCGCGCAGAATCGAAGCGCCCGCATCTTTCACCGCCCGACCCACTTCAAACAATAGGTCGCGACTTTCGATCGCGCACGGACCGGCGATCACATTTACATGCGGTCCGCCGACACGGATGCCTTTGATATCGATGATGGTATCGGCTTCGTGAAGCTCGCGCGAGGCGAGGCGGTACGGCTGCGTTACCGCGATGACCCGATCGACACCGCCGAGTTGCTCAAGTTGTTGGGTACCATCCACCGCGATGACGCCGACCGCTGAAATCATCGTGCGAAATTCACCGTCGGCGCGGTGCGAGGAGAGCCCCATGTCGACCATGCGCAACTCGACCGCAGCCTTGTCCTCAGCCGTCGCCGTCGATCGCATGACCACCACAAGTTCCATCGTTTCAATTCCTAAACATCAATGCGAATCGTCAGACCACTTCGGTCGCCGGGGGAAACGAACCCAGGATTTTCAGCGAACTGCAATAGACACTGGCTTTCTGCACCGCTGCTGAAATCTCCGCCGTCTCAATATGCCCTTCAATATCCACGAAGAAGCGATACTCGAATTGCTTTTGCCGACTCGGGCGCGATTCGATGTACGTCATGTTGATTTTGGCCTGACGGAAAACATCCAGCACCTCGACCAGCGAACCGGGTTTGTCCGACGCGACGAAGAGCAGCGCCGTTTTGTCATTGCCGGTCGGTTTCGCATGCTCACGCCCGATGACCAAGAATCGCGTGACATTGCCCGGGTCGTCTTCGATGCGATCGCAAATCTTCAAGAGGCCGTACACTTCCGCCGCAAGTTCGCTACCGATCGCGGCCGCCCCATCTTCCTGCGACGCCTGCTCAGCCGCCTTACTCGTGCTCGCCGCGCTGATCGTCTTGGACATCAGCCCCGTTTCGGTCAACCATTTCTGGCACTGCATGAACCCTTCAGGCTTCGAGTACACGCGTTCGATTTTTTCCAGCGGGCAGTTGGCCAACAGATGATGCTGCACCGAAAGATTGACCTCGGCGCAGATTTTTACGTCGCGTTCATGGAAGGCGTCGAGCGTATCGATCACGCCACCACCAACCGTATTCTCAACCGGCACGATGCCAAGATCGACATGCTCGCGTTCGATCTCGTCGAAGACCGCCGAAATCTGCCCGAGTGGTTCATACTCGACCGATGCACCAAACTTCCGCTTGGCGGCGAGGTGCGAGTAACTTCCGGGTGGTCCGAGGTACGCGATCCGGGGCGGGCGTTCGAGCGTGAACGATCCGCTCATCAACTCGCGGTAGATCGCGGTCACCGTTCGATCGGAGAGCGGGCCTTTGTTGGCAGCCACGACCTTGTCGAGGACTTGCCGTTCGCGGGCAGGTGCGTAGGTGGCGTCGCCCGAAGCGCGTTTGAGCTTTCCGATCTTGACGGCCATCTCGGCGCGCTCGTTGATGAGACGCACGATATCGCCATCGATCTCATCGATCCGCTTGCGACAGGGTTCGAGTTGTGAATCGGACTCGCTCAAAACGATGTATTCCAATGCTTCGACGTAGGGTGGGCCGTACCCACCGCAGTTCAAATGCGAACGACATGGTGGGCACGGCCCACCCTACGCGCATTCTACCCTTTTCTGACGATCGATTGCGAGCATAGCGGTCGGCGAATGGCTGTCAACGCGGACCCTTGCCGCATCACTTGTTCTCGATCTTGCCAGCCAGCGCAACGATGTGCCCGAGTTCGGGGATGATTAGCTTGGTCATGGCGAGTTCGACGGCTTTGGGTGATCCGGGCATCATGAACACCGCCGTTTGATTCGTGATGCCAGCCAGCGCCCGCGAAAGCATCGACGCAGCCCCCACCTGATCGAAGCTGAGCATGCGGAATAACTCACCAAACCCATCGAGTCGCTTGTCCAACATGGGCTCAATGGCTTCGACGGTCGTGTCGCGGGCGGCGATCCCCGTACCGCCCGATAACAAAATCGCATGGCAACCGACATCACAAGACATTGCATGAACAAGTTTCGCAACGTCGGCGGGTTCATCTTTGACGATGGCATGACTCTGGACAGAGTGCCCGGCCGCTTCGAGCAGCGTCCGCACCAACTGCCCACCGGTGTCCGTTTCTTCTGTTCGAGTGTCACTAACCGTGACAATCGCACAGTTGGCGGTTCGCTGATCCTTTTGATGCTGCGGTGCAGGCACTGTTCATTCCCCCTTGGCTTCCGAACCCATTGCAAGCGGTTACTTCAGGCTGCTCAGCCCTTCATCTTTGCGCAGCTCATTGACGCGCCGCCAGACCGACGGGTCATTGCGAAGCACCGCACTGAAGTTGGCTGTACTCAATCCGAGTTTTTGCGCAGCGGTGGAAACCTGCATCTTACACCCAAACAACAGGTCCAAAACTTCCCACACAACAGCGAAATACCGCTGATCCCGCTTGCCAATTGCAAACTTGCCAGTCCGACTGACGCACGATCGAAGCAATTCACTCGGCTCGTATTTGTCAATTTCAACATGACGTCGAATCTTAAGCGCGATCGCCAACCTCAACCGCTTGAGCGCCTTGGCCTTATTCTCATGCTGCGAACGACTTTCCACTGCGTTGGCTGATACGCCCGTCGGCTCGTGGCGCAACCGAATTGCGGACGCGGTCTTGTTTCGTTTCTGCCCGCCCGGACCGCTCGCCCGGTAGGTATCCACCAAACACTGCGATAACAGTTCCTGATCTTCGAGCGAAACGTAGCACGCCATCACACCAGACGATTCTGCGGAGGTCGAATTGTGATCATTGTCGGTCAAGATATGCGTCCCGGAATGTACTCAACTCACAAGAATGCAAACGCGCCCGCCACAATGACCACTGTTCACCCAGTTTAGCGATCATTGGGGCCCCACATTATTGGACACCCATTCTTATTTGCACATGTATCGTACGGTCACAAGTGACTTTCCGACCAAACCGATAAATCTGTGAGAATGGTTCGCACACCTTCCGGCCTAACGTGCCGGCTTGGAGACGACTGCGATGATATTTCATCCACGTTGGATCGTAGTAACAGCATTGGCCTTGTCCACCCTTTTCGTGGGTTGCACAACCCCCAATGTTGATACGGGTAATGACGGAAACACCGATGGTGGCAACGACGGCACACCCACGCCATCGAATGACTCATCCGGTTTCTTCGTCGATGGCAGCAACAGCGTCGAAGGCGACGGACCGTTGCAACCCAGCGCCGAAGATGAAGATGGCGAAGAAACGCAAAGCCACTTCCGCGGCATTCAGGTTGACCCGCGCTTTGAAGACACGGCTGGTGCGAAGTTCGTCACCCATGCTGACCTCAATGGCGACGGCATGGTCGACATCATCACCGGGCACAACCAATCGCAACCCGTTCAGCTCCACCTGCAAGGGCGCGACGCGGATGGCAATGTGGTGTTCGATACGATCACCATCGGCGGTACGCTGCCGATCGGTACGATGGCCGGCGTGGAAGTCGCCGACATCGACCAGGATGGTGCACCCGACGTCGTGGTTCTGGTCAAGAGCAACGGCACGATCTCCTTCTGCCTTGACGGTGAACCCAACGACGACAACTTCACCGGGCTCATCGCGATTCTGTTCTCGCCAGGACAAGCCGGCGACATCACCGACGGTGACCAGTGGCAGCAGGTCATCATTCAAGACTCGCACAGTTCATTCAACGATCGATGGGGCAAGCCCGAAGACCAACTGCGTGCGATCGACTTCCCCGAAGAAGGCGGATACACGAGCCTCGCAGTCGGCGAAATCGACGGCGTCAACGGTCCGGACATCGTCGTGACCTCAAACGTTCCGATCATCCCATGCGGAACCGGATTTAACACGGTCGAGTTGTGGCTCAACCCGGGCGCGAATGCACGAAATGGTGACTCGCAAAACATCACCTCGAACGCAATCCCGACGTTGAACGCACCGGCGACGTTCTGGTATCCGATCTGGTTGGACGTCAACGCCCCGGTCATCCGCGATTGTGGCATTTACGACGTAGACGGTGACGGCGACCTCGACGTGATCGCCGCCCACTCGAACACCGCAACGCAAAACGTCCGGTGGTATCGCAACCCGCTCAACGAACAGGGGCTCAATTCCTTATTGGCTGGTTCGTTCCAAAACGACAACCGTGCACTGTTTACGTCGAGTTGGGAACAGCGCCCCATCGGCACGGTCGATGGCGACGTTGGCAACATGGTCATTGGCGACATGGACAACGACGGGTTCGACGACGTTTTGGTCCGCTCGTTCGGACAGGGTGTGTCCATGTGGTTCCGTCGGCCGACGCTTGACACCGATGTCGATCCAACGTTCCCACCCGACAATCCGGACAACACGGCCGGCGACAACACGCCAGTGCCCGACCGCTTCAACTTCCCGTGGCAGGTGTACGTGCTCGACGACTTCTCACCGTTTAGACCCGTGGGATTGGCGATCGGCGACCTGACCAACGACGGTAGCAACGACGCCGTGGTCAGTGTAGGTGGTGCGTTGTACTGGTTTGATTCGACGGTCGTCCCGAGTGTTTTCGACGAGTGGGGACGCGACTTTGTCCTCGACGATTCCAAGGAAAACGGAACCACCGACGATCCGACCGACATCGACTTTGTCGATAACGGAACGCTGATCAACAACATGATCGTCGTGGACGTCGATGGCGACGGTGCCAACGATGTAGTCGCGACGTTCGACCGCCGCGTCGACAGTGGATTGGCCGATGACTCGATCGTCTGGTTTAGAAATACGTTGTTTGATGAAGACAACTAGGCAAACGCCCAAATGCGTCTAACGCAGCTGGATCTTACGCAGCATCGCTTGTTACACAGAGCGTGGAGGCTACCTCTGATGAAGTGCAAGATAGAACGAATGTTCGCAATCTCGATCTTGGCGGTACTCGCAACCGCTGGCTGCCAGTCCGGAACTGGAAATGGCGGCGGATCATCAGGCTCGAGTGGCGACTTCTTGGATTCGGGACAAACGCAGAGCTTCTTCCGCGCCATCCAAGTCGATCCGCAGGCTGAAGACACCGCCGGTCCGCAGTTCGTGGCCCACGGTGACTTCAACAATGACGGCCGCATCGACCTGGTCAGCGCCTGGAACGAGTCGCAGCCGATTCAGGTTCACATCCAGCAGGAACCGGATGT
>BQJS01000193.1 GCA_021604825.1 Phycisphaerae bacterium
CTGGATTCCCGCTTGCGCGGGAATGACGGCGGGGCGTCCTGTCACTTATTCATCTTGATTCCGGTTCCATGATGGGGCACCGCGTCCGCTTGATTCGTTTGGAACGCGGAATTTGGCTTTGGTCGGAGTGCCGTCGCCCACAGCTTTGGCTTAGTCGCTGAAGTACGTTGAACTTCACCGTATAACGCAACGATGCACGTGTATGATCGCTAACTGCACGCCGCATTGCCCACCGACAACCAATCCAAAAACTCTGGATCGAGTTTCCACTCCGCGCTGTCCTCGAAGATCGGTGCATTGGCATTGACCGAGCGAATGTTGCGGGAACACTCGAACGGATCAAAATTGGTGTGTTCAAGCAAGTCCATCTTGGAAATGATCACGGCATCGGCTCGTCCAAACAGCAGCGGGTACTTAGCCGGTTTGTCGTGCCCTTCCGTAACACTGAGCATCGCGATCCGGGCGTGCTCGCCAATATCGAACTCGGCAGGACAGACCAGGTTTCCAACGTTCTCGACAAAGATGACGTCGAGTTCATCGAGCGGGAGCTTGTCCAACCCGCCACGAATGAGTGACGGCTCCAAATGGCAGCAACCACCGGTCTGCAATTGAACGACGGGAACGTCGGCTTGGGCGATGCGCTCGGCGTCCAATGTCGTGGTGATGTCGCCTTCAAGGACGGCGCAGCGCACATCTTCGGCCAACCTTGGCAGCAGCCGTTCGAGCAGTCGGGTCTTGCCGCAACCATCGCCCCCCATCAGGTTGAACATGCGGATGCCGCGCTGATCGAGAGACGCGCGGATGTCATTCGCGTCGGCCATGATTGTTTCCTGTACGTCGCGCAGCACCTCAATGTTCATGGCAAGCCTCCTCAGCCACCCGTATCGAACTGACCATCATTTCGTTTCCACCGTTGATTTCAACATTCGCCGACCCACAATGCACACATTGCAATTGCAGCGTGGCACTGGCTGCAAACTGTCCGCAATCGCAACACTTGATCGTGATCGGAACGTCGTGAATTTCCAACTTTGCCCCGTACAAGATCGTCTCCTTTGCAGCAATATCGAAGGCCGTTCGCAGCAACTCCGGAACAATCTGCCGCATCGCCCCCACTTCGATACAAATGGCGGTGACGCGCTCAACATCGTGGCGACGCGATTCTTCTAACGCGATGTTGCAGATGGATCGTGCAACGGAGAACTCGTGCACAATTCGGCCTCCAACCAAGTCTCCAAATCATCCCCAATCGCAGCCTCAATCCCTGGCAAGTGCGATTTAAGCAACGACGACATTTGCGGCCCCGGTTCAAAGTCAGCCGCCGCCACAGCGTATATGCGAACATTCTCCGGCAGAATATTCAGCGTTTCCCCAAGTTGCAGCATCGAAACGACATCCACACTGTGCGTGTTGCGAAGCACTGTCCCGTCGATCATCCCCATCTGGTCTGGGTAGTCGAAGCGGCACCACTGCCCCACTTCGAATCCGTCGCTCGCTTCAGCCGCATCAATCAAAGCGACGTGCGATTGCGCGATGCCGCTTTGCAGCAGGTTCCAAAGCATATACGGATTGGATTCCAAGCGGGCAGCGCCTTTGAATCTGCCCGCCAAATTCCTTGCGAGGACGATTCCCGCGGCGTCGTCACCACGCATCTCGTTCCCGATCCCTAAAATGAGGAGTTGCGAATCCATTACGTTCGATCCAAGTTCAGTTTGAGAAAGTGCGTTGAACACGATATGCACGGATCGTAATTGCGAATCAGTTGCTCACACCGGATCGTGGCCTCTTCCTCTGGTTTGTCCAAAACGGTCGGGAAAAAGTGACGCAGGTCGTCTTCGATTTGCGGTTGATTCTGCGCTGTTGGGGGCGTGATCACCGCGTTCTTGATGAGCCCACCGTCATCCACTTCGTAGCGATGGTAAAGAATACCGCGCGGCGCTTCGCTGCATCCGTGACCGATGCCGGCTTTGTCGGTGATCTGGATGTGCGGCGCGGGTGTGTCGTCGTAGTTCTCAAGAATCGCAATGGCCTCGTCGACCGCAAACAGCGTTTCGAGCGCTCGTGCAATGATGCTCTTGAAGTTATTTCGACAAGGCACCTTGAATCCGATCTCGTCGGCCATCTGCTTCACGGAGTCGGGCAATTGATCAAAGTTGAGATTCACCCGTGCAAGTGGTCCCACCAAATAAGTACGACCATCTTTCAGTCGTCCATGCAGCGCCGTCGAGTGCTTCACATGGATCTCTTCAAACTCATTGAGGAACGCTTCGACCGGAATATCAATCCCCGACGATGACACGATTCGCCCTTCGCAGAAGGGGTATTCGTTCGGATGCTTCATCGCGACGAATTCATAATCCTGCTCGAAATCCGGGAAGTCGAGACCGGCCATGAATCGGATCGTTTCGACGGCAAAGTCGCGATTCGCAAGCAACGTCTCTCGAAGTGCTTTCGCTTTGGCATTGGACGGCAGACGATAGAATCCCCCAACCCGCACATTGATCGGGTGAACCTCCCGCCCACCGATGAAGTCGACAATTGCGTTGCCAGCTTTCTTAAGCGCCAGCGCCTTGGCGACCACATCTTTGTGATCAGCCGCCAAGGTCACGACGCTTTCGTATCCCAGAAAATCCGGCAGGTGCAGCATGAACATGTGCAACACATGCGATTCGATCCACTCCCCGCAATAAAGCAGCCGACGCAGCGAGCGCAATGGCTCACCAACGGTCACGCCTTGCGACTGCTCCAATGCGTGGCAGGAACTCATTTGATACGCAACCGGGCAGATGCCACAGATGCGGGCGGTGATGTCGGGGACTTCTCGGTATCCCCGTCCGCGCAGAAACGCTTCGTAAAATCGAGGTGGTTCAAAGATGTCGAGTCGCACATCGGTGATTTCGTCGCCGACGGCTTTGATATAGAGAGCCCCTTCACCCTCCACGCGGGCGAGGTTCTCGACGTGTATGGTTCGCTCAATTGTTTTTGACGGCTTGACGCTCATATTCGTCACCTACTTGTTTGAATGGTTCGAGGTATCCGTTGAAACTGCGCAGCATGCGAACGATTTGGGGTTTGGTCGTTCCGGTCTGTTCGCAATGGGCGCAGAGTGCTTCGGCGGAGGACGATTCGGAAGGCCCAAAGCATGCGTAGCAACCGCGGCCATACGTGGGACAAAGCGCCCCACAACCCGACTGCGTAATCGGGCCCAAACATGGCGTGCCTTCCGCCACCATCACGCAGACGTTGCCTTCCCGCTTGCATTCAAGGCAAACCGGAGACGTTGCAATCTGAGGTCGGCGTCCGGCAATCAGCGCGGTGATCACTTCCACCAGCTGATACTTGTTTACCGGGCAACCGCGTAGTTCGAAATCGACCAACACATACGCGGCGACGGGGCTGGCAGTATCCAACGTGTCGATGTACTGCGGCGACGCGTAGACGATGCGTTTGTATTCCTCAACGTCGGCCCAGTTCTTGAGCGCTTGTATGCCGCCCGACGTGGCGCACGCCCCGATGGTGACAAGGTGGCGACACTCTTTGCGTACCTGCACGATGCGCTCGGCTTCTTCGGGCGTCGAGATCGATCCTTCAACCAATCCTATGTCGTACGGGCCGGGCTGCACTTTACGCCGCGCTTCTAGAAAGAATGAAATCTCGACCGCGCCAGCCAGCGCCAGAAGTTCATCTTCCAAGTCGAGAATGGAAAGTTGGCAACCGTCACACGAGCTGAACTTGTAGACGGCCAACTTGGGTTTTGCGTTTTCAGCCATGCTACACCTCGTCTTTCCCGAACAGGTTTCGCACCGATGCATACGAGAATACGGGCCCATCCTTGCATACGAATTTGGGTCCATACTGACAGTGTCCGCACTGACCAACGCCGCAGCGCATGTTGCGCTCCAAGGAGATAAAAATTTCATCTTCGGGCACGTAGTGCGAGAGGAATGAGTGGGCAGCCGCCCGGTTCATGACGCGCGGACCACACACGAACACGCTGGTCCTCGACGAATCAAGACGTACGCGGCGGAGCAGTTTCGTCACCACACCGACCGGTCCGATCCAGTCTTTGCTCGGATAGTCCACCGTGATCAACACTTGAAAATCACGCCGGTCCATCCACTCTTCGACTTCTTCTTTGAAAATCATGTCCTGAGGAGATCGAATGCCATAGAGCAGGATCAGCCGTCCGTATTGATCGCGATTCTTGAGCAGTTCGTAGATCGCCGGTCGCAAAGGAGCGATGCCGATTCCACCCGCCACCAAAAGAATGTCGCGCCCGCGGCACTTCTCGAGCGGCCAATTGCTGCCAAACGGACCGCGCAAACCGACGCACTGGCCAACATTGAGCCTATCCATCGCAAACGTGACGCTGCCGACATGGCGAATCGTGTGGACCAGCGTGTCCGGATTGTCCGGGTTGGAACTGATCGAAATGGCAGCCTCACCAACACCGAAGAGATAAAGCATGTTGAATTGGCCGGGCAAGAACCGGTAGTTTTTCTTCTGTTCCGGGTCGAGAAACTGGAGCGTATACGAGGCGGTGTTGGACGACTCCTGCTGACACGCCACAATTCGGGACCAGGCGGGAGCCATCGGATTGGCCTCCCCGCATACGATATTAGGCCGTTGATCAAGCGTGCTGATCATGATCCCACCTCCTCGAAACTCTTGGCTTCCTGACTTGCCTTTGAAAGTCTGACATCGTCGGCGATCGCGGTTGCCTCTTTGGTGATGTCTATACCGACCGGACACCACGTGATACACCGACCGCATCCCACGCAGCCCGACGTTCCAAACTGCTCATGCCAGTTGGCCAACTTGTGCGTCAACCACTGTCGGTAGCGGGCGGCAGGTGTCGAGCGTGAGTAACCACCTGTGTGGTACGAGAATTCCAGCGTGAAACACGACCCCCAGGTGCGCCAGCGTTCCGCGTGGTCACCGGACAGGTCGGTCGAATCCTCGACGTTGCTGCAGAAACATGTGGGACAGGCGAAGGTGCAATTGGAGCAGGCCATACACCGCTTGGCGACGTCGTCCCAATGATCGTGCGACAGGTTGTTCAGTAAGATCTCTGGCAGCCCATCGGTATCCAGATAGCGCCCCATGTGCTCCGCCGCGTTGTCCATCATGAGATCGACCAGATGACTGGTGTTGGCATCGGTCGTTTCGTGTTCGAGGGCTTCGATAAGCTTCTGCCCTTTGTTCGAACCGATCTCGGCGGTGAACGTTGTCCTGAGTTCGGTCAGGGCAATATCGAATCCCTCGTTGCAACGGGGACCGGTGCCCATCGATGCACAGAAGCAAGTACCGCCCGGTTCCGAACAGTTGACCGCGATGAAAACTGCTTCATCGCGGGCCTTGGCGTAGTACGGTTCGGCCATCGTTTGCTTGAACACACGATCATGCACTTCCACCGCCGCCAGATCGCACGCCCGGACCCCCAGAAACGCGTATCGGGGCGGGTCGGGTTGACGGGCTTCAAAGACATACCCGGCTTCACCGTCCCGTTTGATTCCGAAGAGACGCTGCTTGGGGGGGAAGAAGAATTTCTTGAGTGAATGGGGACCAACCACATGCCCAAACAAGTTGTCGTCGTTGCGGCGTCTGAGGCGATAGTTCCCAGGGGACTGCTCGTCGGTCCACCCAATTGCGAGTTGCCTGACTGATTCGATTTCTTCGTACGTGATTGCCCCATCGCGAACGGTGGGGCCAACAACCCGGTATCCATCTCGTTGGAGTATGCCGATGAGCTTGTCCAGCTCACTCTTGTCGATGGTATACAGGACTCTGTTTTTCATTGAACCTGCTCCGTAAACATTGGCTCAACAGATACGCGGAAGCTCCTCTCCATAAGGGCGTTGGATGACACGGCGCCCGCCGGCATTCGTAATCAGCTCGACGAGTTGCGGTTGTTCATCCACGAAATGCCCAATCAGTGCAGCGTGTTGCCCGAGTGGGTGCGCCCGGCAGGCGTTGAGCACCCGATCGGCATCTTGCGCCGAACAAATTGCGACAAGTTTTCCCTCATTCGCCACGGTGAGTGGGTCGAGGCCAAAAACTTCCGCTGTGTGCCGAACAGCCGAAGAAACCGGGATAGAATCTTCCCGCACCTCAATGCTGAGGTTGGATTCTTCGGCGGCGTCGGCGAGAACTCCAGCCAGCCCCCCTCTGGTTGGATCACGCATGAACTTGACGTCCGCGCCACTGTCAAGAATGGTCGCGACGAGGTCATTGAGGGGGGCCGCGTCGCTGACGATCTGAGTTTCAAAGGAAAGACCCTCGCGAACCGAAAGCACCGCGAGACCGTGTTCGGCAATACGCCCCGAGACGATCACAACGTCGCCGGCTTCGACACGGTCAAAGCCAATGTTCACGCCATCGCGAAGGTGCCCGATACCAGCCGTGGTGATCATCAGCCCGTCGCCATTGCGACGCTCGATGACCTTCGTGTCCCCGGTAGCAACGACGACGTTGGCGGTGGCTGCAGTCTCGGCAATGGAATCGAGAATCCGGTCAAGCACGCTCAGTGGCAAACCTTCTTCGACCACGAGGGCCAGACTCAGTGCAGTCGGGGTGGCACCCATAACGGCGAGGTCATTGATTGTGCCACACATCGCCAGTCGCCCGATGTCGCCACCGGGGAACTCCAGAGGTTGTACGACAAAAGCATCGGTTGTGAATGCGATTCGCTTGTCGGAGGGTTCAAAAATCGCGCTGTCGTGCAGAGAATTAAGAAATCGGTTGCCCAATCGCGGAAGGATGTGCCCTTCGATGAGACGGTGCATCATCTCACCACCACCGCCGTGGGCGATGGAGATCTTCTCACCGGATTCGATCTTCTGGGCAAGCTGCGTGCGCATCTCTTACCTCCTGCTGGTAAGAGTGCTAGCACGCGGCGTGCCGTTGCGGCCATATTTGAACGCAGCCGCACACGAACCTTCGCTACCAACCATGCACGGTCCAATCGGGTTGGTCGGGGTACATTCGGTTCCGAATAACGGGCAGTCGACAGGATCTACTTTGCCTTGAAGTACCTGCCCGCATTGGCAACCTGGCGGGTCGTAGTCCGGACCGATCTCGACGTCAAAACGTTTTAGCGCGTCGAAACGCCGATACTTGGGTCGCAGCGCCAAACCGCTCATCGGGATGGTTCCCATCGCCCGCCAGATCGAATCGGCTGGCTCGAAGACTTCGTTGATGACCTCGATGGCCTTGGGGTTTCCGTCTGATTTGACAGCCGCTGGGTAGATATTTTCGATTCGTGGGGACCGTTGAGCGACCTGCCGCACAAGCTGGATGATTCCGCCCAACATTTGTTCTGGTTCAAATCCGGCGATCACACACGGCTTGCGATAGTCGCGCACCACTGGGACGAACGCGTCGGGCCCGATGATCACGCTAACGTGGCCGGGGCAGAGGAAACCGTCGATGCGAACTTCGCCTTCGTCGAGAAGCGCCGTCATCGCTGGGATGACCAATTTTTGCGAAGCCAGCAAGCAGAAGTTATCGAGACCGCGATGGTATGCTTCCAGTACAGCAGCGGCATGGCCCCCCACCGTCGTCTCAAATCCCACCGCAATAAAAACCACGGTTCGTTCGGGATGCTCCTCCGCCAACCGAACCGCGTCCATGGGCGAATAGACCACCCGCACATCAGCCCCCGCCGCCCGTTGCTCCTGAAGACTTCCACTGCGCCCAGGTACCCGAAGCATGTCGCCATACGTGCAAATCGTGATCGCTGGCGATGAGGCGATCGCGCAGGCCGCGTCGATATAACCTTGCGACGAAACGCAAACCGGACAACCCGGACCGCTGATTAACTTGACGTTGGGAGGCAAAAGCGATTTGACGCCGCTGCGCTGAAACGAAACCGTATGTGTCCCGCAGACCTCCATGAATGCCATCGGCTCCAACGACTCACAAACGTGCTGAAGCGTCCTTACCAGTTCCTTCGACTTGTCGGTCTTCATCTCCAACCTCCAAGCTAACCAATCGGCCCAAAGCTAACCCATCGGATCGACGGCCGGCAATTCCTCCTGGATCTCGCCTGCATCGAGATACTTCCAGGTCTCCATGGCCTCGGCTTCGGTCAGTTGCTGAATCGCGAATCCGGCATGAACCAAAACCCAATCGCCGTTCTTCACTTCGGGCGTGAATATCAAATTCGCCTCGATGCGTGTGCCCTGAAAGTCAACGGTTCCGCTGGCCACGCCATCTGAAGAATCAGGCGATTTCTTAACTGCGATAAGTTTTCCCGGGACGGCCAGACACATTTGATTTCCCCTATTCGTGGGACCACATCATTGGTTTTGCTGATTGCTGACTTTGGGTAAACCTGCCATTTGGGTGGCGGTGATCACTGCCTGCCCCAAGGCCAACCCGGCGTCGCCGCATGGAACCCGACGATGCTCAAGGACCTGGACTCCACCGCGATGAAGCGCCGCGCAGACCAGTTTGCTCAACAAACGGTTCATAAAGCAACCGCCCGAAACCACAACCGTATCAATGCCGTGCGCTTCCGCCGCTCTGAGTGCGAGCGTGGCCAAAGCGTCGGCGATCGACGCGTGGAACCGCCCCGCGATCACCGAAATCCCGACGCGCTCCGTCAGATCGCAACAAACGGCTTGAATCAGCGGCAAAGGATCGATCGTATTGCGCTTCTTATCGGTGAGTTCGAAAAACGGATATGGCTCGCAATCGGTTTCCGCCACCGATTCCAAGAGTTGCGCCGCGTGCCCATCGCGACAATGTTGCTCACACAGACCACAAAGAAACGAAACGGCATCAAACAAACGACCGAGACTTGACGTTAGCGGGCAAGCCACCCGATGGGTGATCAGTCCCTTGACCGCGTCATACTTGGGACGTGGTACCGCCGCAAAAACGCGCTCGATGTGCTGCGGGAATTTTCCTTCAAACGCCTGCAACAGCAAACTCAGCGCACAGCGCCACGGTTCCACGGCTGCGGCGTCGCCACCTGGTAGAAGGAAATATTCCAAGTGCCCAAAGCGGGTAAATTGATTCGCGTCAGCCACCAAGACTTCGCATCCCCAATTGTGCCCGTCGGCACCGTACCCGTTGCCATCGCAGGCAATTCCGACAACGGGCTTGGTTATTCCGTTATCGATGGCGCAGGAGATCACGTGGGCATGATGATGTTGAACGGGGTGG
>BQJS01000194.1 GCA_021604825.1 Phycisphaerae bacterium
GCCCGGCACCGACAGACTACCGCGAATCGGGAACCAGTCGTTCCAATACGGCGCGATCGGAAACTGATGCGATCGAAAGTTTAGAGCGTTTGGAAAATCTGAGGCTTGAGGAAGATTCCAAGCGCACAACTGGCCGGCAGACCAAAACGGCGATGGATCGTCACTTGGTGCAGGATGGCGAGAATCTTTCGCGTATCGCCGAACAATACTATGGTTCCAGTGCACCGAAGATCCTCGACGCCATCGTCAAAGCCAATCACGAAACGATGTCCGGACCGAACCACATTGTCTCCGGACGTGAATTGCTGATTCCAGAAATTCCCGGAATTGAATCGATTCGACGGGAAGAGTCGTCAGACCTCGCGGCGTCGAACGCCAATCGAGATGTGGATACGGGGCGGTCAAGTCGCAGTGATGACGACATCGAGAGTAATAGCCGCGCAACCACGCAATCGAACATCTTTGCGGAATACGAAGTCCAGCCAGGCGATCAGTTGTCTCGCGTCGTGTCACGACATTACGGCAGTGCATCGAAGCAAATCATCGACCAGGTGTTTGAAGCGAATCGCGATCGCATGAACAGCCCCGACGGATTGGTCGCAGGCACGGTCATCGTTTTGCCGGAACTTGAAGGCGTGCGCCCGAAGCAACTCGGTGCGAAGCGCAACCAACGCACGGAACCAATCGCAAATAATGCAAAGAATGCTAAGACCAAAGAGTCATTTCGATGGTATGTGGTCCAAAAGGGCGACACCTATTCAACCATCGCTGCCGCCGAAATGGGAACCTCCAAGCGTTGGAATGAACTGGCTGAATTCAATAAGAGCGTTTTCAAGAACGCGAAGCTGATCCGCCCCGGGGTGAAGATTCGCATCCCCAATTCGACATCGTCCGGCAACAAGACTGACTCCAACCGCAGGGGTCGCTGATGACGCCGACGCGCGCCGGAGTCGCACTGTTGCTGGTGGGCGTCATATGCCTGACGGTGGTGGCGTTGCGTGCCGAAAAGGTTCGCGTCGAGACCCGGATCCAGGCACACACCGCCGAGCTTGTCCACTGCCGTCGTCAGGTTTGGTCGCTGCAGATGGAAATCGCCCGTTTGCGTTCACCGGAAAAGATTCAACAGAGGATCAACCGATTCAGCCTGACCGTCGGTGCCGACTTTGATCGTTGGCTCTCACCCGACACAGACGAAGCATTTGCATCATTGGAAGAGTGATTTGTGAAACGCGACCGCCCAGCTGAACCAAACATCAATGGTTGGCAGTTGTCGTCTGCAAAACTAATCTTCACTGTCGCGCTTCTCCTCTTCGTCGGACTTGCGATCCGGCTTGTCTATATCAACACGATCATGTCCAAGCGCCTGCTGGACATTGCCGAGTCGCAGCAGAAAAGTCGGATGGCGATCGACGCGCGACGGGGCACCATTCTCGACGTTCGCGGTCGACTGCTTGCAGGAAGTCGCCCTCTCTACAGCGTCTACGCCGACCCGGCAATCATCGAGCAACCTGACGAAGTCGCCCGCAAACTGGGCCACGTGCTCGAAATCGATCCGGGCGAACTCGAAAACGAAATCCGCAGCAGCTCGTCGCCGCGTTTCTGTTGGCTCAAGCGTTTGATTGACAACGACCAAGCCGACGCGATCCGCTCGATGCGCATTTACGGCATCGGGATGAAAAGCGAATTCGAGCGCTATTGGCCGATGGACGAGACGGCTGCCCATGTGCTTGGATTTGTCGGGTCCGACGGTCATGGTCTTGGCGGCATGGAGCTGCGCCACGACAGTCATCTTTCGGGCAAGTTCGGATACCGAACGACATTGCGAGACGCGAGGCGGCGGGCGATTGGCGGCGCTGTGAGTCGAATCGTCGCTCCGCAGGATGGCGGACATCTGGTCCTCACGATCGACAGTGTCGTTCAACACATTGTCGAGAAGCGGTTGGCTGAACAGGTCGAACAGTACAACGCCGAAAACGGCATCGCCATCGTGATGAATCCGCGGACGGGCGAAATCCTGGCGATGGCGTGCGCACCGACGTTCAACCCGAACCGCTACCAGGATTTTGACGTTTCGTTGCGACGCAATCGTGTGGTGACCGATCCTGTCGAACCGGGCAGCGTGTTCAAGCCATTCATTGCAGCCGTCGCACTCGAGCAGGGGTACGTCGGCCCGCGTGAGTTGATCGATTGCCATAACGGACTCCACAACTTCGACGGCCGCTTGCTCAGAGACTCCAGCCCGCACGGCGAAATGAACATCAAGGACATCATCGCCTACAGCAGCAACATCGGAATGGGCATCATCGGCACGCGCATGGGCGACGAAGTGTTGTATGCAGCCGTCAAGCGGTTTGGGTTCGGCACCAAGACCCAAGTCGGACTCTCAGGTGAAAGCGTGGGGATTTTCCCCAGCACCAAGTATTGGTCGAGTTACTCCAAGACGTCGATTCCCATGGGGCAGGAGTTGGCTGTTACGCCCATTCAATTGGCCACGGCGTTTTCGTCGTTTTTCAACGGAGGATTTCTGCTCCGGCCCCGGATTGTCAAGTCGCGCTTGCGGGCTGACTTCACAACCGAAGAGTCTTTCGTCGAACCCGAAATCATCCGTCGTGTCGTCCCCGAAGATATTGCACAATATATGGTGATGCAGGCGCTGCCCGCAGTCGTAGCCAGGCATCGGCCGGAATTGGATGTCCCCGAATATCCGACGGCGGGCAAGACCGGAACCGCCGAAGTCCCCGATCCAGCGACGAAGGAATACGGTCACAACGCTTACCTTAGTTCATTCATTGCGGCTGCCCCTTATGACAACGCTCAGATTGTCGTTCTGGTCATGATTCGCAAACCCGAATACGCTCGCGGTCATCTTGGATACGAGGTGGCTGGACCAGCAGTCCGCGATATCACCCGCTCAACCTTGCAGTATTTGCAAGTGCCACCGGTTAATACCCAGGCGAGCGCGCTACCATAGGTTGGCGTATCGCAACCGCGCATGTGAAAAGTTTTCACCCACAGTCGCATCAAGTTCGCGCAATAGGACTTGGTTGAGCCTGCCGTTTGGCATACACTATTTGTAGACGGATCGCACTGGTTCACGGAAGGACCACCATGGCTACCGGCCAACCCCATCCCGATTCCCATGCGCGCATCGACCATGCGATTTCCAAATGGACGCTCCGGTCCCTTCTCGATTCGGCAAACATCGAAGTCAACGCCGATCTCTCCGCTCCAGTTTCGACCACCCGTATCAATCGATTGACCGTTGACTCTCGCGATGCCGATTCCGGTTCGTGCTTTGTCGCGCTCACTGGAACCAAAACCGATGGGCACCGTTACGTTTCGCAGGCATTGGACGCCGGCGCGGTCGTCATCGTGGAATCGGGTCAGCGCGATGTGCGAAACGAGCGGGTCATCGAGGTTGCGGATACGCACGATGCGATCGCCAGGTTGGCGGCTACGTTTTTTGGTATCGATCGATTGCAGCGGGACGGAAAGCTGAAACTCATTGGGGTGACCGGAACGAACGGCAAGACGACGGTCGTGTCCTTGATCACGTCAATCTTGCGGGCAGCGAAGTACCCGGCCAGTTCACTCGGGACGATCGGATTGGATGTCACGGGGAATTCGACCGACGTGATTTCCGGAATGACCACGCCGCCGCCGATTGAGCTCTGCGCGACGCTCGCCGATGCGGCCCGCGCCGGTGCCTGCTACGTCGCGATGGAAGTGTCGAGTCATGCTCTCGATCAGCGCCGCTGTGGTGGACTTCGGTTCGACGTCGGTGTGTTTACCAATCTGACGCAAGACCATCTCGACTACCACGGGGATATGAAAGAGTACGCGCGGGCCAAGCGCCGGTTGTTTGATGCGCTCGCTGCCGATGCGTTCGCGGTGATCAATGCCGATGATCCATTCGCGAGTTCGATGACGGTGGAATGCGATGCGTCTGTCATCGCGTTTTCAAACGAATGCGTTAGTGCCGATGTGTTTGCTTCAAAAGTCCGATTGGGCGCGAACGGCACCACCTTTGATTTATACATTGACGGCACGATGTCGTCGGTGAATAGCGCGCTGATCGGTACGCACAATGTAAGCAACATGTTGGCTGCGGTTGCGACAGCCCATGCATTGGGCATCGATTGCGAATCAATTTGTAAGGGCATCGCATCAATCGCGTGTGTCCCAGGCCGATTGGAGCGGGTAGAGTGTAGTGCGCCCTGCGAGGTGTTCGTCGATTACGCCCATACGCCCGACGCCTTGGAGAACGTGTTGCGCGTCGTTCGCGATGTAACGGAAGGGCGCTTGATTTGCGTGTTCGGTTGCGGCGGTGATCGCGACAAGACCAAGCGTGTACCAATGGGGAAAGCGGTCGCGACGTTGGCCGACATCGGCATCCTGACCAGCGACAACCCCCGCCACGAAGACCCCAATGCCATCATTGACGACGTGATCGTTGGTTTCAATGGAAGTGGCGCGTGCCAGCGTATCGTCCAGATCGATCGCCGCGCAGCGATTTATGAAGCCATCACCCGCGCAGAGAAAGACGACACGGTGCTGATCGCCGGCAAGGGTCACGAAGACTATCAAATCATTGGCGACGAACGTCTTTCATTCGACGATCGGCTGGTCGCAATCGCAGCCGCCAAGAATGCCATCGAGGTGACCGCATGATCCCAATGTCCATCGCACAAATCGCCTGGGCTGCCAACGCCACGCCTTCGTCGACGATTGAGGACGGAATGGTCACCGGCATCTCCACCGACTCGCGAGCGGTCAAACCGGGCGAGTTGTTCGTGGCAATCAAGGGCGACAGGTTCGATGGGCATGACTACGTCGAGCAAGCCGTCAGCCAAGGAGCGAAAGCGTGTCTGGTGACGAGTGGGTTTCGATCGCCAACCGGCGCGCCGCTGCTTTACGCAGATGACGTGGTCGAAGCGCTCGGTAAGATCGCAGCCCACCACCGCCGCATTGGCAGCGCGAAAGTCATCGGCATCACTGGAAGTGCTGGCAAGACCACGACCAAGGCTATGATCGCCCACGTGTTGGGTGATTGTTTTCCCATCGCGTATGCCCCGAGGAGTTTCAACAATCAGATCGGCGTTCCGCTGACATTGTTATCTGCGAATCACGACGATCGGTTTGTCATCGTCGAAATCGGTACAAGCCGGCCCGGCGAAGTTGGGTTGCTGTCGGCAATGGCCAAGCCCGACGTTGGTGTGGTGACGTCGGTCGGGGCAGCACACCTTGCCGGGTTCGGCTCGATTGACGCGGTGCGACGCGAGAAACTCTCGCTGTTTGATCACGTTGCAAAAGGCGGCAGGGCGTACGTCAATGCCCGCGCGGTCGATGGCATCGGCGTGTTGCCGCGCTCGGCGGAGATCGGTTGGCAAACGTTTGGTGAGCATCAGGAATCTGATCTCTTGGTGACGGAAATCGCGGGCGATTTGAAACGCACGACCGCGCGGATCAATGGTCGGTTTGAATTGGAGCTTTCGGTGGCTGGACCGCACAACGCGGTGAATGCGTGCGCCGCGTTCGGCGTGTGTCTCGCGTGCGGAGTCGCCCCGGAACAAGTTCTCTCATCGCTTAAATCATTTTCGATGCCGCCCATGCGACTCAACGTCAGTACGTCGGACCGCTGGACAATCATCGACGATTGCTACAACGCCAATCCGCTCAGCGTCGCCGCATCGTTGGACGTGTTGAAATCCGATACGAAACATCGCCGCGTGTTTGTCGCAGGCACGATGGCCGAGTTGGGTGAAGCGGCTGCGGACTTACACCACGAAATGGGCATGAACGCTTCGGCATCGGGCGTGGACGTTTTGATCGCGGTGGGTGAGTTCGCCGGACACGTTGCAAAAGGTGCAAAGGGCCACCGAGGGGGAATGCGCATCCACGAGTTTGAATCGGTTGACGACGCCTGCTCGAAAGTGCCTAGCCTGTTGCAAGACGGCGACACGATTTTGGTGAAAGGGTCGCGGTCGGCAGGTCTGGAGCGGATCGTCGGCGAGCTAAGTGCTTCACAAACGCCAACGGTCGCACGGGCCACTTAACCCTGGGACAATAGAAAGACCACACTGAACTGTGCTGTACTACCTGTTTCGGTCAATCCTACAGGGCGAGCATTATGCCTACGAAAACCCGCTCTTTCGCGGTGGGTTGGCGGCACTCTTCTGCTTTTTGCTGATCGCGCTGGCCGGCCAAGCTGGGATTCGCCAACTGATGCGCTACAAGCTGGGCGATCGACCGGAATTCGACCACGACACGCTCAACAAACTCATGAAGGACAAAGAAAACGTTCCCACGATGGGCGGCGTGATGATCGTCGGGGCGATTCTTGCAGCCACGCTGCTCTTCGCCGACTTCAGAAATTTCTACGTCCTCATGGGCATGTTTGGGTTGGTTTGGTTGTCGGTTTTGGGGGCGGTTGACGATTGGATCAAGCTCACGCTTGCGCAGCGCGGTGGCGGTCGCGACGGTCTCAAGAGTCATGAGAAGCTCTTGTTTCAATTCGGGCTGGGCGTGTTGCTCGGTTATTTCGTGTACAGTTTTGGCCGGTCGAACCTTGCCGTTGTCGCTGATTCCGTTGAGCCGATCGAATCGTTTCGCGTCTTGACCGTTCCATTTTACAAACAGGGTTTATTTCTCACGCCGTTTTTATTTATGGCCGTCACTGTGCTCGTAACAACCGCAACGTCCAACTCGGTGAACTTGACCGATGGGATGGATGGTTTGGCGTCGGGCTGTGTCGCGTTGACTGCACTGGTATTCATGGTGCTCAGTTACGTCGCCGGTGATTCGGAATTGGCCGGTAAGTTGCTCATGCCGCACATACCCAAGAGCGGCGAACTTGCAGTGATCTGCGGGGCGATTATGGGTGCGACGCTGGGGTTTTTGTGGTACAATTGCCATCCGGCTCAAGTATTCATGGGCGACACCGGTTCGCTGCCGCTAGGTGGTTTGATCGGTTACGTCGCTATCGTGATTCGCCAGGAGTTGATGTTGTTTATCGTCGGGGGCGTGTTTGTGCTGGAAGCCCTCTCGGTCATCATACAGGTGGGGTATTTCAAGTATTCCGGTGGCAAGCGCGTGTTTCGATGCGCGCCGATCCACCACCATTTCCACCTGGCTGGCTGGACCGAAACGCAAACGGTCATTCGCTTTTGGTTGTTGGCCGCCCTGTTCGCGGGGGCTGCATTGGCGACGATTAAGCTGCGTTAACGATTGAGCAAGCAACGTCGGTCAATGGCAAGGATGCCAAGGCCAAACGACAATTAGAGTCAGTCATGTACCGTCAGAATTCAGCTCACGGATGAGTGTGAATGTCTCAGATCATTTCCAATCAAACATTCAATCTCGAACGTCGACACGAGTCGAATGCGACGGGGATCGTCGTTGCGGCCGCGTGCTTGCTGACGATTGGCGTTGTGATGGTGGCGTCAGCTGGGGCGAATCTGGACGAGCCGGTCATCACCGCGCAATTCTGGAAGAGCCTTTTCGGTCGGCAGGCGATTTTCAGCGGAGCCAGCCTCGTGGCGATCTTGATCGTCGCCCATGGGTTTCATCGACTTTTTGCATGGCGTCCGGGCTCATGGTTTCAACCGGCGCTCGCGTTCTACGTCATCACTGCACTAATTCTGGCGGCGGTGCTCGTTCCGGGCATCGGCGTGATGCGCAAAGGTGCCCGACGATGGATGCAGGTGGGACCGGAATCGTTCGGGCTTTCGTTTCAACCGTCTGAATTGGCGAAGCTGGCCATCGTTGTTTTCTTGGCTGCGTTCCTATCGAGTTCAGCCGGTCGCATTCGATCGTTCTGGAAGGGACTGCTTCCGGCCTGCATGGCGATCGGCTTGATCGTGTCGCTCGTGGGCAAGGAAGACTTTGGAACCGGGGCGCTGCTCGCATTGGTCGGCGGGATGATGGTGGTGGTGGCCGGTGCAAAGTGGCGGCATCTCCTGATCTTCGCGATTCCAGCCATATCCGGCTTGGTGTACCTGGTCGTGTCACGGCCGTACCGCGTCGAACGGTTGATGGTGTTCCGCAACATATGGGCCGACCCACAGGGGGCTGGCTATCACCCGGTTCAATCACTCGTCACCATCGCATCCGGCGGTTTGTTTGGCCGCGGGCTCGGAAGCGGCGTGCAGAAATATGGATATCTCCCCGAGTCGCGCAGCGATTTCATATTCTCGGTGATCTGTGAAGAATCGGGAATGATCGGCGCGCTGGTCGTGATTTCGCTTTTTCTTTTGTTGATGTGGTTCGGATGGCGCACGGTTCGATTGAGTCATTCGTCATATGGTCGCTTGCTTGCCTTTGGCGTGACCTCGATGTTTGTGTTTCAGGCATTGATCAACATTGCAGTCGTGACCGTTTGTGCGCCAACAAAGGGGATTTCGTTGCCGTTGATTTCGGCGGGCGGTTCGGGCGTGATGTTTTTGGGCGTGGCGCTGGGGTTGCTGGTTTCAGTGGCCCGCGATTGTCCCGACGCGCAAAGTGAACAGTCTACAGTTGAGGCGAGCGGATGACGGCGCTTGCGGAAGACATCCAAGTGACCGAATCCAAACAGATCGACACCCGGCCGGTGCGGATCGTTTTCGCTGGCGGTGGAACGGGCGGGCATTTGTACCCGTCGCTGGCGGTCGCGTCGGCGATGCGTGACGTGTTGCCCAATGCACGATTCACTTTTTACGCCACGAACCGCAAGGTCGATCAAGATATTCTGTCGGCTGCCGGTGAGACGTTGCAGCCGCAAGCAGTCGCACCGCTGACCATGAAGCCATGGCGCTGGCCGGGGTTTTGGTCGGCATGGCGGAAATCAACGAAAGCGTGCGCGGTCGATTTCAAGAGCGATCGCCCCGATTTGGTCGTCGGCAGTGGGGCGTTTGCGAGCGCCCCGGCGATCTGCACGGCGGCTCGGATGGGCATCCCGACGGTTCTGCTGAATCCGGATGTGATTCCCGGGCGGGCGAATCGAATGTTGGCCAAACGCGTCGATTGCGTGCTGGCTCAGTTTGAATCGACCCGCGACCATCTTCCCGACGACGTGCGGGTTGAGGTGGTGGGCTGCCCGGTCCGGTTGGGATTCGGAACGAGCGCTCACGATCGCAA
>BQJS01000195.1 GCA_021604825.1 Phycisphaerae bacterium
GAGATGGGTTTCTTCGACACCAAGCCTTCGTCACATGTGACTGGCGGCACATCGTGCGAACTGATTCCATGGGACGTTTCAGGCAGCATCATGGAACAGAACATGCCGTCTGACGGGCAAGACTTGGTTGTTGCGCGGGCAGCCGTGACGGGAACGAATGACGGGGTGACGATCCACGGTGAGATCAACCTGATCGATTATGCAGTGGATCGTTTCACGGCGATGGAGCGAACCACCGGTTTTCCGACGGCCATCGTTGCTGCGGCGCTGGCTGGCACGTACGAAGCCCAGCCGGTCGAACCGGGAGCCCGCGTGCCGTTTCAATTCATGAACCCGAAGTTAGTTATCGACGAACTAGCGCGGGCGGGCATCAATGGCATCAGCATTCGGTAACGGGGAATTGGGCGAAGGTGCAGTCTGGCCTATTGACCAGCAGGCAGCGCTCATCGTTCTCTCCGCCGCTCCGTCATTCCCGCGAAAGCGGGAATCCAGAAGTCAAGCGATAGTCGCCGCTTCCCCTGGACTCCCGCGTGCGCGGGAGTGACGGACATTGAAAAGGCTTCCCGTCGTTTCGCATCATCAACCACGAGAAAATTCCACCCAATCCATCAAGCTTCAGCCCACCCTCAAGCACTCAACTCAAACGCATCGCCTTGCCTTGGCAAAATCACATCCGCAAAACCGGCGTCGCGCATGTTTTCGGCCATCACTTCGGCTTGGTCGGGCTCGCCGTGAACGAGAAACGCCTGCTTGGTTGTCGATGCAAGCGGTGTTGTCCATTGCAAAAGTTCTTCGGCATTGGCGTGGGCGCTGAAACCGTTAAGCGTTTTGACATGGGCCTTGATTTCATATCGTTTGCCGAAGATCTTCACGTCTTTGACTTTCTCGACGATCCGTCGACCGAGCGTATGCATCGCTTGATACCCGACGATGAGAATCGTGTTGCGCGGGTTGGAGATGTTGTTCTTGAGGTGGTGCAGGATGCGGCCAGCTTCGCACATCCCGCTGGCCGAGACGATAATCATCGGTTCCTTCCGATGGTGAAGGGCCTTGCTGTCGTCAACGCTTGCGGTGTATTCGCACATATCGCTGCGAAAGATTGCGCCGGCGTCTTTCTTGAATCCTGCCGCCTCTTCGTCGAAGACTTCCGGATGCTGGCGGAAAATCTCAGTGGCTTTGCTCGCGAGCGGACTGTCCACGATGATCGGGATGCGCTTCTTGATGAGCCCTTCGTGCAAGAGTTGATGGTAGAAGTACACAATGACCTGCGTGCGCCCGACCGCAAATGCCGGAACGATTACTTTGCCGCCGCGTTCGGTGGTGTCGTTGATCACCTTGGCAAGTTGTTCGTGCATGCGTTCCGGCTTGGATGACATGCGGTTGCCATAGGTACTCTCGCTGATCAGGTAATCGCATTCGGGCAACGGGGCAGGGTCGCGCAAAATTGCGAGGTCGGGCCGCCCAAGGTCGCCGGTAAAAGTGATGCGAATTGGTTTGCCCGACGGTTGTTCGAGCGTGAGTCCGACGCCCGCCGATCCGAGCATGTGGCCAGCTTCGTGCAATCGGGCGGTGATGCCCGGGACAACTTCAAACGTTTCGCGCAGCCGCCTCGACTCAAAAAGTTTTAGCGTGTCTTCGACGTCAGTCTTGGAATACAGCGGTTCGATCGGCTCATCACCGCGCTTGACCCGTTTGCGATTCCAGTACTCGGCGTCTTCATGTTGAATGTGTGCGGAGTCGGCCAGCAGGATTTTGACGAGATCGCAGGTGGCAGACGTTGCATAAATCGGTCCGGAAAAACCTTCGCGAACAAGACGAGGAAGCTTGCCGCAGTGATCGATATGGGCATGCGACAGAACGACGGCATCAATCTGCGACGGTTTGCAAGGGAACGACCGGTTCTTCTCGTTGGCGTCCTTCCGTCGGCCTTGAAATAAACCGCAATCGAGCGAGATGGTTTTGCCATTGTGTTCGATCAAATGCATCGAACCCGTCACTTCGCCGGCGGCTCCGTGAAATTTCAAACGTGATGCCATCGTCATGTGTTCCTGTGTTTGGTAAGTCGTCATCCCACCGGCCCGCCGAGACTCAGGGTAGTGGTGAACGGGGTCGATCGCAACCGACCATCGGGTTGGCAGCGTTAGTTGGCGCGAATGCTCTTGTGGACGTTGTAGTTGTTTTCAAGCCATGGCGCGAGGGTGATGAGGCGTTTATGAAAGTCGGACCAGTCGCGCGATTTGGCATCAGACCACAACACCTCAGCCAGTGCGATCATTCGCGGTAGCACCATCATCTCAACCGTCTTGAAATCGGGCATCTGCTCGGTCCAAACGTTGGCTTGACCGCCGAGGACCTGCTTGCCGCCTTTCGCGTCGAGCTCCGGTGAGATCGGTTCAAAGGCGTACACTTCCTTGAGCGAAATCGGATCCGCCCAGGTTGCCCCATGATCGTCCGGGTCTTTGGTGTGTTTGAAATCGAAATAGCAATGGGTGTGGGGCGACATGACCACGCGATGCCCTTGTTTGGCGGCGTTGATGCCGTGCTCCATGCCGCGCCATGACATCAAGACGTTCCCGTCGGGAAGACCAAGCTCCAAAACTTCATCCCAAAATACGCCGACGCGCTTAAGCGTCTTGAGATGCTTCACGACGCGCTTGGTGAAGTAGCCTTGCAGACCGGTTTCGTCCTTCAGCTTTTCGTCGGTCCAACGCTTCTGGCACTTCGCGCATTCCTTCCAGCGATCGGTCGGACATTCGTCACCGCCTAGGTGGATGTACGGGCTTTCAAAAACGTCGGCAATTTCATCGAGTACACCGGTTACGAATTCAAACGTCTTCTCATTGCCCACGCACAGGACGTCTTTGTGGATACCCGTCTTAAGCGAAACCTCGAAGGGCCCACCGGTGCAGGACAATTCAGGATACGCGGCGAGGACGGCTTGCGTGTGCCCTGGCAAGTCGATCTCGGGAATGACTTCGATGTGTCGCTGTCTGGCGTAGTCGATGATGTCGCGGATTTGCTTCTGCGTATAATAACCACTGCCGCTCGGCTTACCGTCATTGCGCTTTGCACCGACGGACGTGAGTT
Organism: Phycisphaerae bacterium; assembly: GCA_021604825.1. The sequence goes on from BQJS01000195.1 coordinate 3,088, forward strand.
TGGGGTAGCGTTTGATTTCGATTCGCCAGCCCTGATCGTCGGTCAGATGCCAGTGGAAGACGTTGAACTTGAAGGCGGCTAACAAATCGAGGTAGCGCTTGATGTCGTCAACGGAGAAGAAATGCCTGCTGACGTCGAGGTGCATGCCGCGCCAGCCGAAGCGCGGCTCGTCGGTGACGCGCATTGCGGGAATGTTCAATTGCTGATGCGATTGCTTCGAATTCCCGCCAACTTGCCAAAGTACGATTTGATGCAGCGATTGTGCGCCTCGGGTCAACCCAACGTCCGTTGCGGCTGTGATCGAGATTCCGTCTCCGGAAATCGTAAGGTCGTACCGTTCGGGACTGGCTGGATCGTTTGCCGGCTTCTTGACCAACCGAATCGTCCGACCAGCCGCTTGGTCCGCGAGATGTGACACCTCCAGCGGTATGTCGAACGGTTTGCGGGCAAATAGCCCATGCAGGTATTCCCCGACTCCCGATTCAGCGTTTCCGTCATCGGTCACACTGATGATGCACTCGCGGTCCAGCGAAAACGATCCGGTGGCGGGCTCGATGTGTGTAGGTTTCGGAATGATCATTGCGTTGTCTTTTATTCCGTATGAGTGAATCGTGTGGGCTGCGCATGCACGGTAAAATTGACGGTCATGTCTTTGCGGTCGTCTCCGCAAAGTGCATCAGTTTTCCGTCTGTCAATTCAAAACAGCGCTCGCAACGCTGCGCCAGCGTTGGACTGTGCGTCACCATCAAGAGTGTACACGAATCGGCTCGCTGCAATTCAAAGAGTAGGTCGGCAACCGCGTCCGCCGACTTGCGATCGAGGTTCCCAGTCGGCTCGTCGGCCAACAACAGCTTCGGACGATGAATCAACGCGCGAGCGATCGCCACCCGTTGTCGTTCACCTCCGGAAAGCTCGGCGGGCAGATGATCTGTGCGGTTGGCCAACCCAACACGTTCGAGAAGCACCAGCGCCCGCTCATTCGTTCCCGTCGATTCCGAGAAAGCCAGCGACGGCAAAACCACGTTTTCAAGCGCCGACAATTGCGGCAGCAGGTGATGCTCCTGAAATACAAATCCAATCTGTTGATTGCGATACCGAGCCAGCTCTTTTTTGGATGCGGCCAGCGGTGAGACACCGTCGATGGTGAATTCGCCCCCCGTCGGCGTGTCGAGCGTGCCAACGATATTAAGCAGCGTGCTCTTGCCGGAACCCGATGGGCCGACGATCGAAACGGACTCACCCCGCTCCACGCGCAACGAAAGATCATTGAGGATGACCAGCGGTTCGCCGCGCGTTTCGTGCTGTTTGCAGATGGCATTCAGTTCAAGCATGTCGGCGATAGGCTATCGGTTTAAGGGCGGTCCGTCGAGGCGACCTCGCCAGCGGTCAGCGATTCAAACAATGCCCAGGTGCGCTGCTGCATGAGTTTTGCGGTGTAGTTCTCCGCGACGGATTCCCGCCCCTTGATTCCGAGACTGTCGCGAAGCGGTTTGTCATTGGCCAGCGAGATGATCTGCCGTTGTAGGTCATTGCGATTGTTCGGTTCAAACAGCAAGCCGCCTCCGGTTTTCTCGACCAACTCCGGAAACGAACCGTGTCGCGGCAGCACCACCGGTACCCTGCAAGCCAACGCTTCCAACACGTAAAACCCTTTCGCCTCACGATATACCGAAGGGACACAGAGAACGTCGATGCTGTTGAAGTAGCGAATCTTGTCTTCAAATGTCGGCGCGTCGATGTGCTCAACGTAGTCCAGGACACCGCTTCGCTTGAGCAGTCGCATGACTTGATCGAAGTAACGCCGGTCCGATCGTCCTAGATACCCGCCGATTTTCAGAGTGACATTGACGCCTTGTTTCCGCAGATCGACAAACGTTTCGGCCAACTGCTTCAAGCCCTTTTCTTCGCAGATGCGCGCGAAGTAGCCTATCGAAAGTGCGTCGCTTGAAGCGGTGGGGGACGTTGAAAAGGAATCCACATCGATCCCCATCGGAATCACATGGACGCGCTCGCCGGGAAGCGAGAAATGCCCCCGCGCGTGACCGGCGAAATATTCGGTGACTGAAACGTATGCTTCCACATCGTTTGCTAATTCGGCGATGAGTGAAAAAGCGCGTGAGCGATGCGGTTCTGGCAGGCGATCGAGAAAAATATCTTCTCCGCTAAGCGTGCAGACCACCTTGCAACCAAGTTCTTCTCTAAGCGTGCGAGCCAATCCGACAAACATCAGATTGGGCAAGTTGATAATGTCAGGGGAAAGCAACTTCAGGTCCCGCACCAGGTCTTCAAGTTCCTTGCGCTGATGACCGTTGGGACCTTCCAGGATAGAAACCGTTAATGGCCCGAGTGATTCCGGCGTGGTGCTGCTCGAGAACTTGCCAACAAATCGCAGCAGCGCGTTGGATCGAAGGATGCGATCAAGCGGGCCAAGCCGCCGTCGAAAGAACGGAACAATCTGTTCCAGGTAAACACCCAACCCGCCGAAGTGAACCTCCGATGAACCCACGATTGTTTCGTCCGACATGATCGGCGTGTACATCGGCCACAGTGAGACGTCTTTGCCTTCTGCGATCAGGCCAGCCGCCAACCGGTTGTCGCGCAGACAACTCCCGCAGAACATTCCCCCCGCGCCGGCTGCCAAGAATAGAACCTTCAATGACGTCCCCAATGATTGAAACGTTCGGGCAGAATCCAGCAAAATCGAAGTCAGCTTTCGACGTCGAACTCGCTACATCTAGTCGTAGTCGAGTACGGGGCAGTCGTCGAGCAAGAGGGTTGCCAATCCGCTGGCTTTCAGGAGACCGATGAGGTCCAGACCCCAATATGGACGTCCCAATATGAATCGCTAACTCCCCCAAATCGGTGATGATTGTATCGAATGGGTGGATTATGATGGTTGTGGATACAAATTCGATACAAATCGGCATTGTTCGCGAATCTTTTGGCTGGTGTTGGACGCATCTGGATCATAAACTATTTGCGTGTGGTAAAGGGAAGCGGCAGGGCGCGCGGGGTGCATCTTCACGATGCGTTCCGATAAGGCGCCATTAAACGGAGGACTGGGGACAATGTACACCCAGCCCAAAAAGAAGCAGTTGAATACGTCCGGCGCATTCACGCTGGTCGAATTGTTGGTGGTCGTTTCGATCATCGCGCTACTTCTGGGTCTACTCCTTCCAAGTCTGCGCACCGCCCGCGAGCAAGCCAAGCAACTGGCTTGCAAAAAAAACCTCACCAACATGTGGAACGGCATCTTGATCTACGCGACTGAGTACAACGATCGCGTTCCCTACATGGAACACCCGAACGATACGCATGATCCATTCAACCCCAAGAACCGTACCGCCGTTGGGGTGGTATTGGGGCCTTACGTTGAATACCGATCTTTTCGGTGTCCTTCGGCGGTGGCGGGTTATCCTGAAACGGACCCCAATCGCAAGAACAAGTGGAAGCTAACCTACGACTTTAACACTGCCGACCAGCGAACGCCCGGTTTGGGTGTGCCATACGATGATTCGCCCGACGCATATACCGGTAAAGAAAATGACCCTGCCGTTGCGAATGAAGTTTATTTTGATGGGCGGCCTTTGCGAAAGATTTCGGTGAACCGTCCGCCCAAGGATGAATCGACCGATGGCGAAGGCTCCGGTCCGTCGGGAAACAAAGTTGAGATCATTTGGTCGTATGGGATGCCGATGATCGCGGATACATTGGGCGAACGAACTCCGGGTGATCGCGAAGCCGGGCGGCCGCTTTACCCGCATCGTGGAACGGTTCGTCGTCAATCTGACGTTTTCCGCACATTCGTTTCGACATCTGATCCGCGCGTCATTTCGGCGCGCCGCCCGGGGTATTTCCATCTTCAAGCCACAGGCGAACACAAACAGGTCTACCTCACGCGGTATTCGCCTGACAGCGAGCCTTTGGACTGAGTAACCGTCCAGCCCTTCTTGCCGATCACCATCGCAGGCTTCTCTTATCAGCGGGCAAGTACTGCGGTCGCCCACATCGACGGGTCCACGTGCCAATACAAATCATCGCCGACGGTCAGATACTGCTGACCCAACGCCAAATCTTCCAGCATGTAATAGAAACCGATGCGCGGATGTTCCGCAGGATCAAATCCGCTTAGAAGCGATGCGGGAAGTATCGCCTCGATGGAGTAGCCGCGCTTGGTGATGTTTGCGGCGACGGGAATCATTCCAGCTTTAATCGGTGATGCGTTTTCTTTCGCCCGATGGATTGGTGATGAACCGCCGATCGCTTCGGACCGCATTTTCCCACCGCCGGTTGGCAGAACAAAAAATTGCTGGCAGTAGCGGGTGGCTCGATGAATGTCGCGGGTGTCGCGCATGTCGGTGCAGATGCGCAGGTTGTCGCCCTTCCAGAAGGAGGCCGGGTCGCAGCGAAATTTCTTGTCCGGGCATTGCACCTTGCACGCGAAGGCGATGCCCTCGTCGTTCCAACACGCATAGACTTTGGCAAACGGTTCTTGGCCGTCCATCTCGCACAGATTCGGCAGGAGGAATTCGTCCGACCAATCGGTGAGCTTACCGGTAAGCCGCGGCAGCTTGGACCGGTGATTCAATCGAATCTCGACAGCCACCAGCAATCGATTGGGAATCAGTTGGGTCATCAAATTCAACCTTTCCGCGATTCGCCGTATACCTCAACGTGCTTGAGGATGGCTTTGAGCTGTTTGGGGTCGGTGTCGGCTGGCTTGCCGATCCAGAACTGGACTTCGTCAAAATCACCGTGCTTTTTCATCTCGACGCTAAAACCAAGACGCTCGATTTGTGTTGGCGTGACGGCGTGCCTGGGCATGCGCAGGTGAACACGAATGCCTTTGGGCATGTTGGTGACGATCAGCCCGACGCGGTTGCGATCGTAGGTCACGCGAATGCCGACGTTCTGTGCCCAGTCGAATTCAAGCTTCGGGCTGAACTTGCTGATTTTTCCAACAATGTCGAGCAGGCTGACTTTCGACCAACTGGCTTTCTTGCCGCGCCGCTTCATCGCCTCATGGTTGAGGTGCCAACTCTTCGGATCGATCTTCCAGGGCTCACCTTTTTTTGGATTCTCTTTCACGTCGCCAACTTTCTTGAGATACGCATCCGCTGCCTTCTTGAAAAACTTCTTAAATGCGGTTTTCTTGATGTCTTTCTGATCGTGTACCTGAATTCGAATGCTGTCCCAATCGGTGTTGCTGTTGCGCAGGCGAACGCGCTCTTCGTTCGAGTACACCGGCAGGTCATCGCGTTCGTCAAGGGTTTTGATTTGAAGCGATTTTCGCAAACCCGTTTCGGTGAACGTGCCCCTGGGCGTGCGGATCGACAAGTACAGATGTCTTGAAGATCGCGTCAGAGCATGCAGAAACCACGGCGTCTTGCTGCCCGGCGCCTTGATCTCAACGTACGCTTGATCATTCCAATTGGTCGCAGCAAAATCCCCGACAGTTTCGATCGTGTCGATTGCCCAGGCGAGAACGCTGGGATCCCATTTGGGGCGTTTGCCGTGATAGTCCAGTTGATCTTCAAGATGCCACTTGCGACCGTCGACTTGCCACGGCATCTCGACGTCTTGCGCTTCTTCGAGAATCTTCTCGTCAATGTTGGTTTCGTTTGCGTCGGGCGATTCGGAATCGATCTTGCGCGTTTCAATCGGACCAGCCCGCAACACGCTTTTTAGTGCCGCTCCCGTTGGCGATGTCTTCATGTTCACCAACGCTTCGGGCGTACACGCGGCAACCAGATCGCCGCCCTCGTCACCCGCTTCTGGACCCAATTCCATCACCCAGTCGCAACTCTTGATGACGTCGAGGTTGTGCTCGATGCAGATGACCGTGTTACCCGTGTCTACCAGGCGGTGCAATACGCGCAGTAGTTTCTTGAGGTCATCGAAGTGCAAACCGGTGGTCGGTTCGTCGAGGATGTATACCGTTCGTCCGGTGGAGGGCCTGCTCAACTCGGAGGCAAGTTTGACACGCTGCGCTTCGCCGCCCGAAAG
>BQJS01000196.1 GCA_021604825.1 Phycisphaerae bacterium
ACCGCGCGGTGCCCGTGCGGGCACCAAAACATCGGGAATCGTCCGCGGTCGGCGCGCTGGCTCCATCCGTTTGACGTACCAACCGGGAAACCGCCCCGGCTTGACGCGATGAATGCGAAAGACATCGACGTTGTTCGCCAACCGACTCTGCTGGGCCATCTTGAAATCAGACACCGCAACGTCAACTTGACCTTGGCCCTTCACCCGCAAATAGAAACCGACGACCTCATTGACCGCACTGGTCAAACGGACAGTTTTTTCCGAGTCATCGAAGAGTTGCGTGTCCCCGATGGGATTCGATGTCTTGGGGGCACCGAAAGCGTCGGCCGACGCGAAGACATCGAGGCCTGTCTTGCTGGGCGCAATGCAACCGGCGCTGCTTAAGACCAGAATCGATCCCAAAACCACCGACCACAATACCGCCAAAGAATATGGATGTCTCATTGAAGAACCTATGATTCACTCGCAACCGCTGCTGGGTCGGAGTTGGATATCGATCGCCCGAAAATTTTTGCGACATACGCTTTCATGTCTTCAACAATGTAATACAGCGCCGGCACCGCGCCCAACGTCAGAATGGTCGCGAACGTGATTCCCCAGCACATGCTCATCGCGAAGGGCGACCAGATTTTGCTATATCCCCCAACCCCAATCGCCATCGGTGCCAATCCTACAACCGTCGTCACCGTCGTAAGCAAAATCGCCCGCAATCGTCTCTTGCTGCCGGCTCGGACGGCTTCTTCGACCGTGGCACCATTTCGTCGTTCAGAGTTGATGAAATCGAGAAGCACGAGCGCGTCGTTAACAACCACGCCGCTGAGCCCCACCATCGCAATGCCTGTCACTACGCTGAACGGATAACCATTGACGACCAGGCCAACGATCATGCCCATGACGCCGAAGATGACGGCCGTGAGAATCACGAACGGCTGCACGTAACTGCGAAACTGCGATGCGAGAATCAGATACATCAAACCCAATGCTATAACAGCACTCTGTTTCAAGCTCTGAAAACTCTCCTGCGTCTCCGCGAATTGCCCGCCCGTGGCGATGGTCAGTTTTTCGTCTGCCTCAGCCAGCGATCCGAACTCGGCCATAATCGCCTCGTTGACAATTTTGGCGTCGGTGTATTCCGTATCGACCGCCGCGGTGATTTCAACGGCTCGCTTGCCATTGAAGTGATATCGATTCGTGTAAGTCTGATCGAATTCGAGATCGGCGACCTGATGCAATTTGACGACGCTGCCAGTCTGTGAACCGATCACGTCAATATCGAGTAGCTGATTCACGTCCTGCACATACGAGTCGGCATAGCGCACCTTGATATCAACATCTTCCTCGTGCAGCGTGTCCTTGAAAACGCCAACGTCCAAGCCTTCTTTTGCACCGCGCAGCGCCGTCGCCACATCGAGAAACGTCACACCCATTTCGCTGGCTCGATCGTCAGCCACCCGCATCACCAACTCGCGATTGCCCAGTTGAAGGTTGTCTGCGACATCATGGACACCCGACATGTTCTTCAACCGCTCGCGAATCTTCTCCACCACGACCAACGCCTCATCGTAGTCGGGATGCTCAACGCGAATCGCCACCGGTTTACCGACGGGCGGACCATCGCGAATGGGCCAGACTTGAAGACTCTCGACCAAGCAGTCCGGATGCGCGTCGATGTAGGCCAGCAACTCCTTGCGGATACTGTTGATCACATCGACCGGATCGCTCCCGCGCGACGTATCGGTGGTCACGTCTATCCACGTCTGAGCGATGTCCGTCCGCATGATTCGCTGATTGTCTTCGTTGATTTTCAGCCCGATTGCAGATACCGATCGCAAAACCTTGTCGGGTTTGAATCGCTCGATAATGGGCGAAAACCGTTCGATCTCGCGGGCAGTCGCTTGCAGATTTGTCCCCGGTTTCAGATTCATATCTACTACGAACGTGGGAAAATCTGACGGGAACATTTCGACCACCAAGGTTCGCTGGGCTTGCCACACAAACAGTGCACACACCGCAATCACCACCGGTCCCAAATACCGATACGCCAGCACTTGCGTCAGGACCACATCATATGCGTGGACCACTCGTTTCCAGATGCCAGCCAACCAACCGCCTTTCGCTTTATTGGTCGGTAGTTCGTTGATCGCCTTGCGCTTGGGGCCCCAATCAAGATAGTGTACCGGCAAGATCAACATGCATTCGAACAGCGAGGCAGCCAGCGCCACGGTGACGGTCTTTGGCACAATCGAAAAGAAACGCCCAAGAACGCCCGTCATCACCAGCATCGGAAGAAATGCCATGACCGTTGTCAACGTCGAGGCCACGACGGGCCAAGCAACTTCGTCGGTGCCCATCACCACTGCTTCTTTGACGGGCACGCCCTTTTGCACGTAATGATAAATGTTCTCAAGGACGACAATCGCGTCATCGACGATCATTCCCGTCACCAGCACGAGCGAGAACACACTCACGGCGTTCAACGACACGCCAATCGCCCACATGAAGATGATCGCGCACAAGAAAGCGAATGGAATTCCAATCACCGCCAGCGCCGAATTTCGAAGACCCACCGATCCCCACAGTACGAGAAAAACCAAAATCATCCCGACGAGCAGGTTCTTTCGCAGCACGTCGAGACGACTGGAGATCACCGCCGTCGTGTCGGCTTGAATATCGATTGCAATGCCATCGATGTCGAGGTTGGATTGAAATGTTTCTATGCAGTTGGCAATATCTTCGCGGACAGTCAGCGAATTCGCACCGGCTTCCTTGGCAATTTGCAGAATCATCGCCGGTCGGCCATTAACGCGTGCTGCCCAGAACGCCCGCTCGAACGATTCTTCGATCGTTGCAATCTCGCGGAGCAGAACGTGGGCGCCCGAAGGACTCCGAATCACGCGAATCTCGCCCAGCTCCGTCCACTCGACGGCTTCGCCGACACTTCGCAGCGTGATCTCCGAGTCGCCCATCCGCAGATAGCCCGCTGGCAAGCTCATGTTGTTGGCTTGGATGATCTCTGCCGCTTGCCGCAAGCTGAGATTGTGCTTTTCGAGAGCGGCTTTGTCGAACTTGATGTGGATTTCGCGATCGCGAATGCCGATGGGTCGCACCTTGGAAACGTTGGGCACCGATCGAATGGCGTCCTTGAGATTCAAGGTAATCCGCCGCAGCACGCCTTCGTCGAATTCACCGGTCGACGCCACACCGATTTGCAACAGCGGCATGACCTCATCCGTCGTGATGCGTTGAAGATCCGGCGGTTCGGAGTCGTCCGGAAGGTCAGTCACCCGATCCAGCCGCAGACGCAGATCTTCAAACGCGGCTTGCGTGTCGGTCGGTGACATGTCTTCGCGAAACTTGACCGTGATGATTGAGGCGTCGGGTTGCGACACGCTGAAGATGCGATCGTGCCCGCGAACGTCTTCGATTTCTTCTTCAATTCGCCGAGTGACCAATCGCTCAACTTCTTCGCTGGACGCACCGGTCCAAACCGTGGTGATCGTGGCGATGTCAAGCGATGTATCCGGATAGACGTCAATGGGAAGTCGGGTGAGGACGAGGCTACCAGCAACGATCATGATGATGAACAACAAATTCATCAACACAACCTGCTTCACTGAAAATCGAGTGAGTGACATGATCAGATTAGATAATCAGTTGAAGCGCACGTCAAAAAGGGGTGACGGCATGGGGTTAATTTCGGGCCAGCGTATTGGGATCGTGTAGTCGGCCCACCGCGATGGACGCCCCATCCCTGACGTCGCGCCGACGTGAAAGGATGATCCTCTCGCCTTCAGCCAATCCGGAAATCACCTGCACCTTGTCCAAATGGGATCGAACCGAATCCACCTCGACCCGTCGAAGCCGCGAAATCAACTGCCCTTCTTCATCAGACACCACGTGGCAATGATCGGCTCCATACTGCTTGAAGATCGCGGACCGTGGAATGGTCAAGGCGTCAGTCAATTCACCACAATACAACTTCACTTGCCCAAACATGCCCGACAGCAACGTTTCGTCAGGATTGTCGACCAATATCTCGACCTGGAATTTGCGACTCACCGGGTCCATCTTCGGGGCAACGTGATGTAGCCGACCCACGTAGACCCGATCCGGCGCCGAATCGATGCTCACCTCAGCTTTGGTCAACAGGTCAACCAATCCGATGTCAGATCCAGACAATTCAACAAGGATCTTCATCTGATCGAGTCGCACCAATTCGACCAACGGGATCGAAGCTGTCGCCAACTCACCGGGTTCAATGTGAAACCGGTTCACCCGTGCGGAAATCGGCGCACGTATCACACATCGTTCCAATCGCGCAGCTGCATTGTCATGGGCGACTTGAGCAATCGCCACGGCGGCCTTTGCAACCGCCAATTGATTGCTGAATCGCACCTTGCTCGCCTCAGCGGCACGAAGATCTGCAGATGCCGTGTCGAGCGCTGTCGCAGTTCGTTGATATTCAATCGGAGGCGACGCACCTGTTTCGCGCATTCGCTCGATACGTTCAAGTTCAACTTTGGCGTTGCTTTGACGTGCTTTTGCTGCTTCAAGTTGCGCCTCGGCCTGCTGCGTCGCCGCGAGGGCTTCACCACTGAGCGCGATGCTTCGATTAAGTTCCGCCTTGGCCTGCTTGACCGCCAACGCGTAGAACGTATCGTCGATTTTGATCAAAACATCGCCAGCTTCGGTCTTGGCCCCATCTTCGAGCGAATGGGAAACCACCTTGCCGTCAACCTCACTATGAAGCGACAATTCATCGACGCCGCTGAGAAACCCACGGGCTTCGATGATCTGCGGGACGTTGCGATTTCGAACGACAAACACCTCGACCGGTATCGCTTTTTCTTTCGTCGCCTTATCAACAGATTGAGTGCGAGCTTCGGCTTTCCGCATCATGTACACGGTTCCGCCGAGGGCGAATACAATGATCGCCAGAAACACCCAAAGTGCAGCCGGATGCCGCTGACTTTTCGAGGTTGATTGATGTTGATCAGGCATGATCGTTCTTGCGTGATGGAACTTGTAAATAACCCCCGACGTTTATCGCCAGGTTTGTGGCCATCACCGATAGCCACCAGACTCACACATTGCGCCAAATTATATGTCGGCCATGGTGTCGCGAACAGGCAAACTTAATTGGCCAATCATGTGCAATCGACGAATGAGGGCGGTGACTCCGGGAAACCCGATTGCGGCTGCGATGCCAACAATGTCCTGTCGCACCGTTCTGAGGCCATTGAATGCGCCGTAATCGGCACCCGCTGCTCAGGCACAGGGCATCCTATCGAGGACACCTTATTGATTGTTGGGATCTGCGGAGTCTTCCTCAGCTGGGGCTTCCTCTGCTTCGGCAGGGACTTCGTCAGAATCGGTTGGGGCGTCGTCGGGTTCCGCGACTTCAGCGTCAACCGCGTCATCAGCTGCTGCATCGACGTCGGAATCCTGAGCCTGGGCAGGTTCAGCCGTTGGCGTGCCCTCCGCTTTTGGCGTTCCGATCGTGACAGTCGAACTGGGCTGAGACGGTGAAACGATCGCCTGGACAGCCGACCCCGGTTGCTTGGGAAATTTGACGTCCACGAAGATCCCGTCCAACTCGTTGAGTCGATCGATCGCAATGGTCTGAAATGGCACGCCTGCCAAACGCGAATCGTCGCGAAGCTGCTCAAGGTAACCCTCGGCGGCCTCCTTGCGAGCGGGATCACCATCGACCGCAAACCCGTTGGCCTCAACCTGATACAAGCCAAATAGCGCTCGACCATAATGAATCGGCAGATTCCTATGATCGCGAACAATCTCCTCAAAGGCGCTCTTGGCCTCTTTCAACAATGCCAAGTCGATGCCGCCCTGACCGAAGACAGCCGCATTCAGCGCCAAATCAGCCCGCTTCATGATGGCGTCAATCTTGAATTTCGCGTCGCTACTCTGCTCGCCCAAATCGGCAATCCGCGAAATCGAACGAAGTAGTTCGTCGTTGGTCTTTGGGATGCCCGCCAAACCCGGACTCAGTTCCTTCTGCAACTGCACAAAGGCTTCGTCCTGCGCCGTCTCACGCGCGGATTTCATGTACGTAAAAATAACCACGCCAACAAACACGACCGCCATACCACCAATGACGTATCCACCCCAACTCTTGAACGAACTGCCCAGTTGTTCCAGGGCGTGGGCGAGGTCGTTGCTCTTAAGTTCATGTCTGCGTGTTGATTTCATAGTCGCCTGCGAACGTAGACCGCGGCAAAACTCGCTACCGCGCTTCTGGTGTTTTCTTACCCAACCGAAATCTGGAGAGTCGGCGGTGTTTTTTGACCAATTCAGAGCCGCGCAGGGTACGAGAATCAGCCGCCCAAGTCAACGCAGCTCACTGTCACAAATCGTGATGCCATAAGACCTAAGGTGCGATAACGCCCTTCCCGACGCGATCGACCGCAAATCCATCCCTTCGGCAGATATCGCTTCCAAATCCCCTTATGTCGCCAGCATCGTGTTCGCCACCTGGGCTGGGACTGCAGCGTAATGCAATGGTTCCATACTCGCCGTTGCACGTCCCTGACTGAGGCTTCGCAGCTGCGTGGTGTATCCAAACATCTCAGCCAACGGGACCTCCACTTGAATGACCCGATTGTCTCCGGAGACGTCCGTATCGGTGATGATCGAGCGGCGAGCGTGCAAGTCTGAATTAATGGCACCAAAGTATTGATCAGGCGTACGGATTTCGACGGCCATGATCGGTTCCATCAAGCACACATCACCCGCCTCTGCCGCCTTCGTGAATGCGATTCTAGATGCGTTTTCGAACGCAACCGGCGAGCTTCCCACTTCGTCGACCTCCGCATGCGTCAGCGTCGCTTTCCAGTTGATCATCGGATAGCCAAGGAGTGGGCCACTCATCGCCCCATCCTTAATTCCATCTTCAATAGCTTCCATGTACTCCGCGAGTTCGCTGTTCGTTACGTTGCACTTGAATGTCTCCCTTGATTCGTCCAGCGACCCGGTTGGTTCCAGCATCAAGCGGACGACAGCAAACTGCGTCATTGGACCAAGAATCTTTGAGAATCGCTCTTCGAATTCTGATGGGCGGGTAATGGCCTCACGGTATGACACACGCGGTTTACCAATACGGACATCAACGTTCATGTCGTCAACAATACGTTTGGCCAGCACTTCGAGATGCAATTCGCCCATGCCCGAGATAATCGTTTGGCCGGTTTCCTCATCCATGCGATATCGAAACGTCGGGTCCTGCTTCGCCAGCGCAGCAAGGGCGTCGATCAGTTTGTCGCGATCACGCGACGATGAAGGCTCGATCGACTGCGCTACAACCGTTTCTGGAAACTCAATGGTTTCCAACACAACCTGCCGACTAGGATCGCACAACGTGTGCCCAGTCAGCGCTTGCTTCGGACCGACCACCCCAACGATCTCACCGGCGCTGGCCGAGTCGAGAATGTCGCGCCGCTTGGCATACATCCGAAACAACCGCGTGATGTTTTCTTTCTCGCCAGTCTGCGGATTGAAAACCCTCGAATTAGGCTTCATCGTGCCCGAATAAATGCGGAGAAAATAGAGATCGACTGGCTTCTCTGTCACAATCTTGAAAACAAGCGCAGTAAGCGGCTCGGAGGAATCATTGGAAATTTCCTTTTCGTGCTTACCGTCCAACGTTTTTGCGTGTATCGACGGCATGTCCAGCGGCGACGGCAGGTAGTCGCATACCGCATCGAGCAAAGGGCGCACACCCATATATGACAGCGCCGAACCGCACAACACCGGACGCACCTTGTTCGCAATCGTCGCCGCCCGCAGCGCCTTCTTGAGATCTGCAACCGAAATCGCTTCGTCCGAGAGAAACCGGTCGGCGAGTTTATCATCGGTTTCGCAAATGCTCTCGATCATCGCTTGACGGGCGGAGTCGGCTGCGTCAGTGAGATTCGCGGGGATCTCGGCGTACTGAATCTTGGCACCGCCGTCGGCACCTTTGAAATAGAGTGCCTGCATCGACATCAAGTCGATCACGCCTTCAAAGGAATTTTCAGCGCCGATCGGAATCTGCACGGGAATCACGTTCTCGTCAAAGCGCTTGCGAATCGACTCCACGCTGGAATGAAAGTCCGCGCCGATCTTGTCCATCTTGTTGATGAAACAGACTCGCGCGACGTTGTACTTGTTGCCCTGACGCCAAACGGTTTCGCTCTGCGCCTCGACACCCTCTTTGGCGTCAAACACCGCCACCATCCCGTCCAGCACGCGCAATGACCGCTCCACCTCAGCCGTAAAATCAACGTGCCCGGGCGTATCGATCAGATTGATCGTGTGGCCATCCCAAGGACAGCTCACAGCCGCCGAGTAGATCGTAATACCCCGCTGCTGTTCTTGCTTTTCGAAATCGGTGACGGTCGTACCATCGTCAACATTGCCCATGCGATGACTCGCACCGGTATAGAACAAAATGCGTTCGGTCGTGGTGGTCTTGCCGGCATCGATGTGGGCCGCGATACCGATGTTTCGAAATGTTGCTAGTGCTGGATTCATATTCATGCGGAAACGTTGTCGTTCCGCCACCTGGTGCGCCGAAAGGACAGCGCCCATCAAGTCCGCGTTCCTTAATTGCTGCTACAAAAAAGGCGACCCACCAAACGGGGTCGCCAGAAATTATGCTACCATTGCGTTCGCTGTCGGCTCATCCGCGAGGTCAATGATTCACGTCACCCGGACCAGCAGGTAACGCTTGGCGAATCCCCAATTCGAGGATTCCACCATACTTTGAAGATTCCAACAGTCTACCAAGCGAAGTGCGCAAACGCCTTGTTTGCGTCGGCCATCCGATGCACGTTTTCACGTGTCGTCATCGCCGCGCCTTCGCGCTTGTAGGCGTCCATCAATTCCTGAGCGAGAAACTGGCTGGTTGCCTTGCCGCTACGACCGCGAACCGCTTGCAAGATCCAGCGAATCGCAAGCGACTGCTGACGCTTGCGACTGACTTGCATGGGCACCTGG
>BQJS01000197.1 GCA_021604825.1 Phycisphaerae bacterium
GTTTACAGCCCTGATCATCTCGCTCTGGCTGGGTCACCCGTCAACGGAATCGGGATTCCCTCCCGGGTTGATCGCGTCCGACCTCTTGTATTACGTGCGCATCGGCGGTTTGGGTGTCGGCGTGCTAATCTTATTAGCCAACCTGCACTTACCGGTCGCCAACGAACGCGCCGAATTCTTTTCCATGATCCTGTTTTCGTTGACCGGCTTGCTCATCACCGCCGCCGCTAACGATTTGCTCGTCCTTTTCTTCGCGATCGAACTGGTCAGTGTCCCGACGTACATCCTTGTGGCCCTGACCCGCGAAGACAAACGCGCATCCGAGGCCAGCGTGAAGTACTTCTTCCTTGGCGCGATGGCCGCCGCCATCATGGTCTACGGGTTCAGCTTTCTATACGGAGCACTGGGCGGAACGACGACAATCGCCGGGTCTGCCGATTCGATGACGGCGGTCGCTGCTTCGACTGATACCAACCACGCATTGATCATCGCTGGTTTGCTGCTTTCGTTTGCGGGCGTGTTTTTCAAACTGGCGGCTGTCCCGTTTCATTCGTACGTCGCCGACGTTTATGAAGGCGCGTCGTCAACCGTCAGCGGTCTGCTTGGCTTTCTGCCGAAGTTCGCCGGACTCATCGCAGGCGTGAAGTTGTTGAGCATCTTTGCGTGGGATGTTCCGCCGCAGGTGCTTTGGGTGTTGTGGATCGTGGCAGCCGTCACCATGACGGTTGGAAACACCATCGCCCTGCTGCAACGAAACGTGAAGCGAATCCTCGCATATTCAAGCGTCGCCCACAGCGGATACATGCTGATCGGATTGATCGTCGGTCCAAGCTTGCTCGCGGGTGCGGGCCCGATGCGCGACGGCGTTTCGGCGATGCTCTTTTACATGGTGCTTTATGGCGCGATGAACCTCGGCGCATTTGCAGTTCTCGGCGCACTTGAGAAATCGGGCGAAAGCGTTGAAGACATTGCCGACATTGAGGGGCTGCATAAACGTCATCCCGGTCTTGCGCTGGCGATGGCGCTTTGCGTGTTCAGTTTGATGGGATTCCCACCAACGGCTGGGCTGCTCGGAAAGGTCTACATCTTCTCCAGTGCGTTCTCCGTCGGATCGGAACATCCGTTTGGCGGGCCGTTGGTCGTGCTGGCTGTGATTGGCGTGATCAACTCGGCCATCGGTGCGGCGTATTACTTGCGAATCGTAGCCGCATGTTACAACCGTGAACCGCGTTCCGAGACGCAGGTGGTTGGTGGACCGGCCCTTCGCTTGGCGATCGTGGCTTGCAGCGGATTGATGCTCTTGTTATTCATCAAGCCATCGTTGGTTAGCCGGGACGCCAAGTCTGCCGCCGCAACGGTTGTGGTGAAGGAAGTCGTCCCCAAGAATCTAGCCCACGCTTCCCCTGCAATCGAAGACCAATCTGCGCAACCAAGTCAGGCGAGCGAATCCGGAACGCCGTAATTCAGCGAGCCGTTTCTGTTTCGAGCGGCCAATCTCCCCCACCGCGATCGATCCAATGACTGAAGGCGAGCAGTTTGCGCTTCGTCGATTCCTTGAACCACGCGTCGCCCTGCTCCCACCATTCGCTAAACGCTGATCCCTGCACAAACTCGGCATGCCCGTCGCGGTAGGCCACGTTGCTTCCGGTCTTGTGGGCGATCTTGTCGATGTTTGGCGCGGCGATGTCATGTGCAATCGCAGTTTGCGGTTTGATGCGATCCCACGGCACACCGGTCAACCCAACGCGTCGCTCGAAACTGGCTTGCGTGTGATTGACCCAATTGGGATTGTCCGGACGCCACATGGTTTCGACGCTCGGTGGCCAGGGATTGATCGGCGTGTTCCACGCAAAGTCCTTGTCCTTCACCGACGGGCAGAAAAAAACCTTCGGATCTTTCACTTCGCCGGATTTCCACATGAGACCAAAATTCCACCAATGCCCGGGTTCAGGTCCGGGAGGCGGCGGGTTGGACACTTGGAACAACTGGTGACGATGATGCATCGCCGACAGCCACACCTGATTGTCGTTGTTGGTGTTCAGCAGCGTATCGAAATGCTCGGGACCTAATCCGCCGATATGAACCGGCTTCCACTCACACGGCGACTCGGTTTCATCGCAACGCCAGTTGATGTCCACGCCGCGCCGAGCCAACTGCGGCGCCGCCCCAAACGAAATGCCATATAACTCCCACGTGTTCGACAACCCGCGCAGATGTGACAAGCAAACGACTCGCCGTGCCTGCTCGCGCGCCTGTTTCAGTGAAGGAACGAGAATCGACACCAACAATGCGATGATGGAAATCACCACCAACAGCTCGACAAGCGTAAACGCGTCGACGAAATGCTTGCGCACACGTGAAGATTGTTTGGAATTCCTGCCGATTTGATTCAACCCCGATTGCCACCCAGACACTCAATATATCGGCTTACGGCGGGTGAATCCAAGCAGTTTCTGGTGAGCGCATAGCAGTAACGCTACTGGCGCGCTAAAAAACAAGGTTTTGGTCAATCGGTTGTGAGAAGCTTCTCAGCGTATTCGAGGAGCCGCTCCATGCGAAAGGGTTTGCTCAGATAACCATCGACGCCGCGACTTTCCGCCCATTCCTTGTGACGGTTGCCAGCGTTTCCGGTGATCATGATGACGGACGGCTTGGTGCCATCGCCGCGTTTGAGTTTGTCCATCACCAAGAAACCGCTGCGCTTCGGCAGCATCGCATCGAGCACCACCAAGTCTGGCGCATCGGTCTCAGCGATGGTAACTGCCGCATCACCGTCGGCGGCTGTGCATACGTTGGCGCCGGTATCCTGAAGCGCGGTTTGTATGGCGCTTAAGATATCCGGATCATCATCAACGACGAGGATCGTTTTTCCTTGAAATGGCTCGGACAATAGACAACCTCCCAATGTCATCATCAAGGGTTAGCGCCGGATGCTCCCATGCTTGATTTGAAATGGAATCCCCAATCCCGCTGTGGCCTGGCACCCCCTGATCTGGAATGACGCAATAAGTATAGGATCGACCGAGTGGCGATTCAAATAATTGCTGTTAGCGATAGCGCGAAGGGTAATCAAACCAGGTATTCACCCCATCACCGATTGCCGAATTTTCGACGAAACAGGGTCAGTGAATTGTAATGTTTCCAAATTGTCACACCCCAAAACGCGGTACAACTATTTGTAGGTTTCGCCGGCTTCAAAGTGACCATCGATTAAAACACCGAGGCAGTGGGTGGTGTATTCAAAGGGATCGCCGTCGTACATCGCCAAGTCGCCATCCTTGCCCACCACAATCGATCCGACGTGATCATCGATGTCGAGAATCTTCGCCGCGTCAATGGTTACGGTGCGAAGCGCCCCCTCCAATCCAAGCCCATTCGCTGCCGCGATCGCCGCTTCGAACAAGACGACCCGCGACTTGGGAACATAGCTTTCGTATCCGCTTTGCATGCCCACGACAATTCCAGCGTCGCGCAGTTTAGCCGCCGTCTCAAAACTGGCATTCTCGAGTTCGCCGCTGTACCGGGCCATCGATGGGTGGATGACTACTGGTATGCCCGCGGCCTTGATCTCGTCGATCAAGAGATGACTCTCAGCCGCCCCATCCAAAATAAGTCGAATGTCGAATTCCTTGGCCAATCGCAGCGCGCTCGCGATGTCGTTCGCACGGTGGGCTGTCACCAACAGCGGCACTTCCTTGGTGAGCACCTTGGCTAGGATTTCTTTCCTGAAATTGCGGTCTGCTTTCTTTTCTGGATCATCCGATTTTCGCTTGGCCACGTAAGTTTGCGTGTCAACCAATGCTTCACGGAGCATCGCCATCATCTTGCCGCGAGTGCCCGGAGACTTGTCGCCACTTTTCCGCGCCGACTTTGCCAGTGTCACAGCCACCGCAGCCGTCTCGCGAATCAAGCCATCGTCCACGGTATTACCGCGTGTTTTGATGATCATGGTTTGACCGGATATCAACTCGCCCGGCGCGTGTCCGGTATGCACCGTGGTCACACCGAACTGTCGCACCCATGCCACCAACGGGTCGTGGGCGTTGTATGCGTCGAGCGCACGAAGTTGCGGCTGAATCGGTTCCGAACGCTCGAGTTGATCCTGATCTTGCTTCTGATTCAAGATGCCCGTCAGCCCAACCGTCGCATGGGTGTCGATCAAACCGGGCGTCACCACTTCGGCATCGAGCACCTTCATGCCCTCCGGAATCGTCACTGAGGCGGCGGGTCCAACGGCTGCGATCTTCCCGTCACGAACAACGACCACACCGTTGGTGATCGGTTCGCCATCCATCGTGTAAATCGTCTTGGCGCGAACCGCAACTTGGGCAAAAGCAACACCGGCGAATGTGAACGTCGCCAACAGTGCGGCTGAGAATTTCAAAATGAATCGATTCATAGCAATTGACCTTCCATCGGTCTGACGGCAATTGGTAATAGAATTGAATTAGTCGTCGGACTCGTGACCACGGCAGCACAGGTAAGGTTCTTGATCGTGCCCGGCTCCGAAGCCGCCGACGGCATGCAGGTAATCATCCGGGTCGTCGCGATCGAAAACCTTTTCACCTTCGACGTACGTCTCCATCACTTTCGTGTACACGCTGAAAGGGTCGCCGTCGAGAACGACGAAATCGGCGTCTTTGTTGGGCTCAAGCGAACCGATGCGATCGTCCAGTTCAAGAATTTTTGCGCCGGCGATCGTCAATGCTTCCAATGCCTTCTGTCGCGACATGCCAGCCCGAACGCCCAAGGCGGCCATCCTCAAGAAAACGCGTGAATCAGTGATCCAATCGTCCGTGTGAAACGCCGTGAGCACACCCGCTTTTTCAAGAATGGCACCGGTTTCAAAAATCAAATTGCGGGCTTCGATTTTTCCACCGGGGCTGTCGATGATCAAGATCGAACAAGGCGCGCCTGCTTCTGCGATCTCATCTGCGACCATCCAACCTTCACTGACGTGATGGAGTACCACGCGAAAGCCAAACTCCTTCGACAAGCGCAGCACCGTGATGATGTCGTCGTTGCGATGGGTGTGATGATGAACGACGCGCCGCCCCTCCAGGACTTCGATCAAAAACTCCTTGCCCAAATCGCGATCGGGTTTCTTCTTGTCGTCCTTCTCGGCTTTGGCCAACTTGTCGCGATATTCCTGGGCATCGACAAACATCTCGCGGACCAGCGATGCCGACTTGCCGCGCGTCCCGGGAAACGGTTTCTTGCGCTGCGAGTTTGTGCCGTTGGCCATCTTCATCCCGCCCGCAATGCCACCGTCCTTGAGGCGAATGAACATGTCTTCAATCGTCCGAGCCTCACGCAGTTTGACGTAAACGGTTTGGCCACTCAGCAAGTGCCCCGACCCCGGCATGATATTCAGCGCCGTCAATCCACCCGCCACCGCCCTTCGAAACCCGCTGGAGCGCGGATTGATTGCATCGTATATTCGAACTTCCGGATGCAGCGGACCCGAACCATCGCCGCCCCCCACACCGCCGATGTGACTGTGCGTGCAGATCAAACCTGGCATCAGCACTTTGCCGGACACGTCAACGACGACGGTACCATCGGCGAAGTTGCGGTCATCCGTCGTCCGCACTTCTACGATCTTGCCGTTCTTGGTGATCAGTACGCCTTGCTCAACCTCACCGCCAACAATTGGAATGATCTTCGCACCGACGTAAGCAGTCGCAGATTCCTGAGCGTGCGTGATACTCGCCGCACCAAGGAACACTGCAAGTGAGACCAACGGAATCAAGAATCGATACATGCTTTCTCCTCATTCAATCGCCGAAGCCATTGATTACTTGTCTTGATCATCGTCCATGTCGCGCCGCGCCCGCTTCTTGGCTCGCAACAAGCGGGATGTGGCGTCTTCGTCATCCGCGTCAGCCCCCTCACGATTCGGTTGCTGCGGCGTTTGCGGTTGGTCTTTCTTGGTCGCCGGCCCGGATTCGATCGACTCTCTCAAATCACCGGCATCGATCTTAGCCGCGTCATCACCAACGTCAAAACGCGCCCCGCGATCAATGTCGGGCGCTTGTGATGGACGGGGCGCCGGCTTCGAGGCGGTTTCCGTTGTTCGTTCATCTTGTACGCGATCGCGCACGCCTTTGAGCTGACCAATGGACGCGGTGCTGCGTTCGCCTGCTTGCCCCAAGACAGCCACATTGGAGGTTAGCGATTCGATTAGCGGCCCAATCGCCCTAAATCGCATAGACCATCCGATCAACTCGACGAGTACAATCACGCCAAGCGTCCCCCACCAAGGGCCATGAATGATTCCCGCGCCGAACAACAGAACCACCAACAAGACCAATTCAAACGCAACAGAAAACGCCACCCAGCTAGCCAACCGCCGCACAGCCACATCGAGCAAGAACAGCGGCAGCAACACCCACGCCAACATCCACTCCCAAATGGGTTCCTTCGCACGAGTCGGCGGCATGTCGTGATCGAAGATCGGATGGCTCGCGGCTTGGCTGATGTCGTCGTGCCAACGCCCGCCCGTGATGTCCTTGACCTTTTCAAGCAAGGTGACGTTGGTCGTCAGTTCGCGGAACTCCGGGGAAAACGGAACGGATACACCCGTTTGAATGGAACCTTGAGCCACACCGTTTTCGCTGACAGCGACGTTGGCGATGTATTGCCCCGTCTGATCGACCTTGAATTTGGCTTCGTAATGCCCCGGTCCGGTCTGGGTAAAAACGAGTTGCTCGGTTTCTTGGTCAGGCTTGATGATGACACCCGGCAGCGAAAGCATGTTGAGCGCGCTCGAATCCTTATCGACCGCATCGACGACCACTGTACCTTCGTTGCCGGTGATGCGCGTGAAGACGTCGAGGTTGGCGGGTGCTTCCTGCCGCATCGACCAACGCACGATCTGCGACCATAGCTTTGAATACTTCGGCCAACTGACCCACGCCCCACCCCATCGCGGCCAAAATCCGCTGGTAAACGCGACCGTTCTCCCCAGACCCGCCTGCCAATGGGCGAGCACCGGATCGGCGACACCGTCCTTGCCCAAGCGCACCAGCGCGATCTGCGCTTCATCTTTGGGCGACGTCAGTACCAATCCACCCAGCGGTGGCAACGCTTCGCCCGCGCTGATGCCCGCGAGCATTTCACTGCCGAAGTACTGCACCTGTGGCGAGAACCGTTCTTCGCTGATCAACGACCGCCGCACAACTTTCGATTCCTTGACGAAAATCTTTGGGAGTTTCTTGGGATTTCGACAGGGGTAGTACTTCCCGCCCGTCTTCTTGGCGATGTTCTTCAGTGTCGCCTCCATCACGTGCGAACCGAACCCGATCCCAATCGTGCTGCACGTGATTTTCTTCTTCTTCATGTCCGCGATCACGCTGGCTGCAGGTGGCGAGGGATCGCCATCGCTGATGATGATGACGTGCTTTTGCGCAGCGTCGGTACCCGCAAGACCCTTGACGGCCATCCGCATCGTGGTGTCAAAATCGGGCATGTCGCCGATCACCATTTTATCGATGCGTTTTTTGATGCCGCTCTTATTGGTCGCAATCTGCAGCGGGACATCCCAATTCACACCGCCCGGCGACCATGAATACGTGAGCACGCCGAAGTAATCGCGCGAACTGATCGTATCGAGCGACTTCTTGGCGACTTCGGTCCCCCAGTAATTGCCTCGGGCGATCTCGCAACTGTGGCAAATGATCGCCAGCGCGCCGCGGGGAATCACCCGTTTGTGTTTGATCTCAAAATGCACGGGCATGACTTCTGCTAACGGCGTGCCGATCCATCCGCCCGCACCATACGATTCATCGCCTCCCGTCATGATCAAACCGCCGCCTAGGTTTGAAACATAGTTGACGATGTCCATCTGCTGTTCGGTCGTGAACGTGTCAGCCGGCACGTTGGCTAGGATCACGACCGAATAGCTCATCAATTCGAGCAAGTCCAAATCGCCGGCTGACACATCGCGAACCTCAACGTCGATGTTTTCCTTGCCCAGTGCTTCGACCAGCGCGAGGTCGTCCTCTTCCCGCATGGTGAGCAGAAGTGCCTTGCTTTTTCCGGCGACGAACGAAAACGAGGTGGCCGTGTTGTTCTCTTCGATGCTGTCGCCACGTTCGGGATCGTCGGGAACGAACCGTGCCTCGAAACGCTGCGGACCGCCACCTTGTACCGGCAGCTTGACCGTGAACGGGTTGCTTCCCGGCTTGAGCGCGATCCGCGATTCTTCCTTGGGAATCTCGATGAGTCGTCCGTTGTGGTAGATGTCAATGTGGCCACCGGACGCCCGCTCTGCATGTAGCAACATCCGCAAGGGAACAACATCGCCCTCGCCCACGCGCGTCGGCGCGACAAGCTTATCGAAATAAACTTCGTTGCGATGCTCATACCAAAGGGGAACCACGTCAATTTGCACGCCCGCCGCCTGGGCATTCTCGGCTTCCATCAATATGTTGCCCATGTTGTCGTTGCCGTCGGACATGAGCACGATGCGCTTGGCACTATCATGGGGAAACATCGCCAGCGCCAAACGAATCGCAGCCGCCACATCCGTGCGATCGCGATGGTCCATATCAGGAAGCCGGCCCACCGGGACATGGTATCCACCGAGCATCGGTAACTGCTGAAGGTAGGCGTTGGTCGCGAAGTCGATCATGCCGACGCGGTCATCGGGCTTATCTTTGACCTCGGCGCTGATCGTTTTGAGATATTCTTCCTGAACCTGCTGCAAATCCTTGACGCTGTCAGACCGATCCATCAAAAAGAACACGGTCAGTTTGTCGGTCGTGCGAACGTAAGTCACGTCGGCCAAACACAAGGCAAGAACGACCAGTACCAAACTCCGCACCACGATCGCCAGCACACGACGACCCGGTTGAATCGCAGCCAACACCCGCCACGAAATCACCGCAAGAAATGGGATCA